>DATKXS010000214.1:0-26511 GCA_035528895.1 Candidatus Desulfaltia sp. | reverse complement strand
TACTACGGCAGCCCGAACCAGTTCAAACAGGTCTTTTTGAACCTGTCCAAGAACGCGCTCGCGGCCATGCCCGAGGGCGGCACCCTGAGCGTCGATTTCTCCCGGGACAAAAAAAAGGCGGTCCGGATCCGGTTCGCCGATACCGGCCGGGGCTTGAAGGAAGAAGAAAAGAAACATCTCTTCGAGCCGTTTTTCTCACGCTTTGAGAACGGCCATGGACTGGGCCTGGCGGTCGTCCGCGGTATCGTCGACGATTATGACGGCCGGATCGAGGTCCGGTCGGAGCCCCACAAAGGGACGGAGATCACCCTGGTCTTCCCGGCGCGGGAGGCGCCGCCAAGAACCGTCTCCCAGGAGGCCGCGACGCCATGAGGGGGGAACGAGAGAGACCGCTGCCCGGATGAGGACGAACGATGGAAAATATCCTGATCATCGATGACGAGAAAAGCCTCCTCGACCTCCTCAGCGTGGTCCTGAAAAAAGAGGGGTACCGGGTCAAGACCTGCTTGGCGCCGACCAAGCTCTTCGAGCTCTTGGACAAGGAAGATTTCGACCTTCTCATCTGCGACATCAAGCTGCCCCAGATGAGCGGCATGGAGGTCCTCAAGTACGTCCGGGAGAACCGGCCCGGGATGCCGGTGGTCATGATCACCGCCTACGGGAGCTTGAAGCAGGCCGTTGAGGCCCTCAAGGCCGGGGCCATCGATTACATCCTCAAGCCCTTCGACGTCGAGGAGCTCAAGATCATCATCGCCCAGGAACTCGAGAAGAGGCGGCTCAAGGAGGAAAACATCCTCCTCAAGCGGAACCTCAAAGAGAAGTACTCGTTCGAGAACATGATCGGCAAAAGCAAGGCGATGCAGGAGGTCTATAGCCTGATCGAGAAGGCCTCGGGAACGGATTCCACGGTCCTGATCAGCGGAGAGAGCGGAACAGGGAAGGAGATAGCCGCCCGGGCTCTCCACCTCCTCAGCCGGCGCGAAGAAAGGCCCTTCGTCTCGATCAACTGTGCCGCCTTACCCGAAAACCTTCTGGAGAGCGAGCTCTTCGGCCACGTCAGGGGGTCGTTCACCGGCGCGGTGGCCGACAAGAAGGGGATGTTCGAAGTGGCCACTCAGGGAACGTTGTTCCTGGACGAGGTCGGGGAGACTTCGCCCTGGACCCAGGTGAAGCTCCTCCGGGCTCTCCAGGAAAGGAAGATCCGGCGGGTCGGCGGGACGGAGGAGATCCCGGTGGATGTGCGGATCATCGCGGCGACGAACCAGGACCTCAAACAGAGGATCGAGGAGGGGAAGTTCCGTGAGGAGCTCTACTACCGGCTGAACGTCATCTCCTTCGAGATGCCCCCCTTGCGGAAAAGGCCGGAGGATATCCCCCTGTTCGTCAACCACTTTCTCCAGAAGTACAGCCAGCAGATGGGGAGGAAGATGAAGCGCGTCGCCCCCGAGGTGATCAGCTGTTTCGAGGGCTATAGCTGGCCCGGGAACGTGCGCGAGCTGGAGAATGTCATCGAGCGCGTGGTGGCGATCGAAGACCGGGCAACCATCACGGCGGCCAGCCTCCCGCGGGAGATCACTTCCCCGCCTAAGAAAGAGGCCACGCAGCTGCTGATCCCGCCGAGCTTCAATTTGACCTCCTATCTCGAGGATATATCCAGGAAGTATATCGCCGAGGCCCGGCTTCTGGCGGGCGGCAACCTGCGGAAAACCGCTTCTCTCCTCGGGATCAGCTATCGGTCCTTGCGTCATCTGATCGAGAAATACGGCCTGAAAGAGCTCGAGAGACTGGAGAGGGTGGAATCGCGGCCGGGATTGAAGGCGCTTCTTTAAAAGTGCCGTTTTCTGGCAAAGAATGACAAAAAATGTTAACAACCCAGGAAAAGGCGCTTTAAATTGCTATTAAGTTATTTAATATCAATAACTTATATTTTTGCCATCTGGCACGTTTATTGCTAGAATAGAATTGCCCAAACTCATTTGGGTAAAGCATTTCAAGGAGGTAACATAATGCTTAAAAAAATGAGAGGTTTCACGCTGATCGAGCTGCTCATCGTTGTCGCCATCATCGGCATCCTGGCCGCCCTGCTCATCCCCAACGCCCTCGCCGCCATCCAGAAGGCGAAGCAGAAGGGCACGATGAAGGACATTAATTCCATTGCCACGGCGATGGTGGACTTCATCACCGACCAGGGCACAGCTCCTCTCCATGACGGAGCAATCGCGGCCGGGGACCAGCTCTACGTCGATCTCAGCGGGTTCTATCTCAAAGTGCTTCCCACGAACGACCAGTGGGGAAGTCCTTTCCTGGTTTACGGCCAATCAGCCGCTGTCATGGGGGCCGGCTATGGCATCACGGAATCCGCCGATGACGAGTTTGTCGTTGTTTCTTTCGGCCGCGACAAGGCAGATGGCCCCACCTTCGCCTTTGATGCCATGGATCCGACCACCACCTATTTCACGATCACGGGCTTGACCAGCTTCAACGAGGACCTGGTCAACTGGAGCGGCTCCTGGATCCATGTTCCCAAGTCGGCTCAGCTCGGCACCACTTGATGTGACGTGATCGAGAGATTCACAGAGAACATCAGGAAGTCAACCTCGAACGGGCGGCAAGGATATCCTTGCCGCCCGTTTTCATGTCGGGGGAGAATCACAAATTAGCGGCGGCACCGCGATTTGACAGTTCCTGCGTCTTTTGTTAAGAAAGGCGCGTCGAGGAACGCCCTTTGACCGGCTCACCTCCCCAAGATCCTGGAGCCTCCCGCTTCTCTATTCTGATATTTTTCCTTCTCCTTTTAACAATCAACCTGTTGATTTTCCTCCCCTCCATGTCCGGCGATTTCCTCTGGGACGATAAATATTTCATCAGCGAAAACCAGAATATCCTGAGCCAGGGATTCTTGAAGCGCTTCCTGTTCAGTCCCTTCGGCGGAGTGGAGGGGTTTGACGAAAATAGCCCCAAAGCCGGCCAGGGCCGTCAGTTCTATCGACCCCTGACGTCTTTTTCTTACTGGCTGGATTTTAAAATCTGGGGCTTAAATCCGGCCGCCTTTCATCTGACCAACATCCTCCTCCACCTGCTCAATTCCATCCTTCTTTTTGGCCTTCTTCTCAGACTCGGGTTTGGCCGTCCGGCATCGTTTTCAGGCGCACTGCTCTTTTCCGTTTTCCCTGTCCACTTTGAAAACGTGTCCTGGATTTCCGGCCGCACGGACCTCCTTTCTTTTCTTTTCGCCGCCCTTTCTCTATTGTTTTTCCTCAGATTCCTGGAGAAAAAAGGCTTTCTTCGCCTGACTGTCTCCTCCCTCTTTTACCTGGCGGCTCTCCTTTCGAAAGAAAATGTCATCCTTTTGCCCCTGCTGTATCTGCTCATACTTTATCGGAAAAGGAGGATGGCGAAGGATATTCTTTTTCCCCTCCTTCCTTTCGGCCTCGGCTTCTTGACCTGGGCCGTTCTCCGCTTTAATGCCTTCGGCTCTTCAGAATTTCATTATTCAGGCAGGACTCTTCCCGATTTCCTGGGAACGATCGGCTTTTATGCATGGAAGATGGTCTTCCCCTTCGACCTGAGTGTGACGATCAGCGCTTCTCCGGTTTTTCGGCAGGCGGCTTATCGGATTTTCGGCCTCTTTCTTGTCTTCCTTCTAGCGCTGTCCATTTTTTTAATCATCAAAAGAAGGAGAAAAGAGGCTCCGTATTTCTTCCCGGCCTCGGTCTATTTTCTTTTTCTCCTGCCTTCTGCGGGCGTCATCTTTTCCTCGGCCACAATCTCTCTCCTGGCCTGGCGGTTCCTGTATTTGCCTTCCGCAGTTTTTGTCTCGGGGGTTGTCTATGTGCTCTTCCTAAAAACAAGTCGTCGTGCTGTTTCCGTAGCCATTCTGATTATTTTGCTGATCGCCTATGCCGCCGAGATCGTTCCCAAAAATGCGCTTTACGGCCGGGACGAAACGAATTTTTGGTTGGGGATCACTAACCTCCGCCGGGAAGACCTCATCGCCAGGTTCAATACCGGGATCAAATATCTTCCGCTCGACGAGGGGAAGGCCCTGCGCATATTTGAAGACATCCTCGGCGAGAAGGACCATCCCCTTTACGGGATGTGGAAAACGCGGGTGCATGAGGAGCTGGCGATCTATTTTGCCTTTCAGAAGGATTTCCCCAAGGCCGAACAATATTTTCAGGAATTGATGAGAACACCGCCGGGCTTGTCTCTGCATGCAACCTTTAATTATGCTTACTATTTCGCTTTTTCTGGAAGAACTCAGGAGGGAGAGCAGATCATCCTGGAGAAGCTCCGGGCCTTTCCCCGGAATCACTTTGTCCTGACCCGGGCGGCTAAGTTTTATCTCGTCATCAAGGATTATGAAAAAGCGGCGGCGCTCTATGTCCAGGACTATGAGATCTTCCCTTCCCGGCAGACCCAGAAGCTGATAGGAGAGCTACGAGGCCTTCAGCGGAAGCCGGATAGGGAGTAGCCCTATTTCCAGGGGTCTTTCAGGTTGGACAGATAGTTGTTTTTCAGCCGGTCGACCATGTAGCTGATCTCCGGCTGGGCGGGGTTGAGACTGAGCGACTTCTCGAAATAGGGGAGGGCTTCTCGAACGCGGATGAGATTGCTGAGGTAAAAATATCCGGCCTTATTCAGGATTTCCGGGTCATCCGGAGCTTTTTCCAGGATCGTGCGGATGATCTTCTCCCCGGCCTCCGCGTTCCCCTGGTAATAAAAAAGCTTGGCCAGCAGGAGCCGGTGGTCGAGGTCCAGGGTGGGCATCGCGTTGACGAGGGCGACGGCTGCGGAGAAATTGCGGTTTTGGATGAAGAGAGTCATCTTTTTCTCGAACGGAAGGTTCCTGAACTCGGTCTTCATGCTGGCCGTGTCGATCCGGGCGAAGGACTTCGGGAAGATCTCCTTCATGGTCGTTTCGAGACGGGCCGCTTTCTCCCACTGTTCGGTGGTTGTATACAGACCGTAAAGTCCAGAGTATCCTTCTTTGAATGAACTGAAGGCGGAGATATTGTCAATCAGTAGTTTTTCCGCCGCGGCCTGATCTCCCCGGGAAAGATAGACCTGGGCTTTCTTGGCGTTGACTTGATATCTGATGAAGGGCGCGATCCAGACCTGGGGGTCCCGCTCGATTTCTTCGATGCTGTTGAGCCAGCGGAGGACTTTTTCGTAGTCGGCCCGGGCCAATTCGATATCCGCGTAGAGGGACGACACCATGATGGCGGTCTCTCTCTTCATGCTCAAGGACAGGGATTTGTTGAGGGCCAGTTCCGCCGAAAGATAATCGTTATTTTCATAACTTGTCTTCGCGGATTGCATCAGGACGTAGGGATCATTGGGCGATGACTTCAAAGCTCTTTGCCAGAATGTCGCTTTGTTTTTATAAGAATTCGCGCTGATGATCAGGGACGGCATGAAGGCCAGGAGCAGTAGCAAAACGATCGAGAATCTTGTCTTTTCTTTGATCCGGGTGAGAAGCTTGGCCACGATCCAGATGAACCCGAGGGCCGCGATCATCATATACCGGGAGTAGATCTGGTAGGGATAGATGGTGGTGAAGATCAGGGGGACATGCCCGGCCAGAAAGACGCCGAAAATAGACGCCGGCAGCCAGAGACCACGGTCTTTTTTCGCCAGAAAAAAAACAAAGAGAATGAAGAGCAGGGCCAGAAGGCCGAAGACCAGGTAAAAAAAGCCCGTCATCCGGCCGAGAGGAAGAAACATGTTGTAAGAAAAGGGAAACAGGATGGTCCGAAAATAATAGCCTGCCGTCCCGATCACTTGGATGAAGCTCTGGGACGAAAAGGCGCTGTCTGAGAGGGCCAAGCTCTTTATGCCCAGGACGGCATTCTTGATAAAGAAGACCAGAAGGGTGATCCCCAGATTGCCCAGATGATAAACCCAGGTGATCTTTTTGCGCCGGCTCCATTCATACAGGATGAGGATCGGAAAAAATAGCAAAAAGGTCTCCTTGGAAAGCATCCCGAGAAGATAGAAAAAGAGGGACCCGCCGAGAAACAGAAGATTCCTCTTCCTGAGATACCGCTCCAGGCATAAAAAGGTCAGGGCCGCCCAGAGAAGAAGCAAGAGGTCACCCCTTCCGACGACCCAGACGATGTTGTCGATATTCAAGGGAAAGAGAGCAAAAAGAAGAGTGGCAATCTCCGGGAAATAGTTTTTGTCCCATTGGGTCTTTAGGAAGGCATAGAGGAAGGCGAGAGCAAGGATGAAGATCACCAAATTTGTCATTCTCAGTGTGGTGGCATGTATGCCCCACAGTTTGTTCTCCAGCAGAAACGAGGCGGTCAACAGCGGCCGATAGTAATGGTCCTGATTATGGATCCCCAGCTGCTCGCTGAAGTAGCCGAACTTGAAGGCCGAACTCAGAGGATGGTTCTCGATAAACAGCAGGTTGTAATTGAAAAAGACCTCATCATCCCAAATCAGCTCGTAATTGAACATCTTCCAGTAGAGTCCGAACAGGATGACGACGAGGAAAAGCAGAAAAACGATGTCTCGTTTCTTCATGGACTTCGTCTGTTCTCCTTTCGATTGATGTTTTTATTTCCTCTTCACGATCCGGATGAAGTCGAAATAATCACTGGCTTCGACGGTCTGAAAATCATACGGTTCCCCAGGTCGTTCGGAAAGATCAGAGTTCTTGAAATCAAGGATATGAAAGAACAGCTTTTTCTCGCTAGTCAGGACGGCGTAGTCGACACGCTTGTTTCTGGCAAACTCGATCTGGGCGGGCAAAGGTGCTCGGGGAAGGACCTGCCAATCGGATGACGCCCATACGGCAATGTTGGGATGGGATGACATAACGACTTCTGTCCGGGCCTCTTTCAAGCGTTGCGCCACCGAGAATTCGATCTTTCGTGCAGAAGCGAATAGGGGGTTGTTCAAGAGGTTCTTACTCGAATAAATGATCTGATCATTGATCCCCAGAAGGAATAAGACGGCGAAGACGAGGAAAAGAACTTTTCTTTTGGTGACCTCATTTTTGCGGGACACCCAGGAGGAGAAGAGGAGCGCGCCTTGTCCGCCATAGAGAATGACGACCGGGACCAGGAACAAGTGGTGCCGCGGGATCGGGTAGGAAAGGGCTTCGATCACCAGGCTGTAGGGCAGTAAGCTGAGAAGCAGGAGGTCCGGCCGTGACCGCTTCTTGATCAGGTTGGCCAGCCCGGCGCCGAGCCCGAGGAGAAAAAACGGCAGGAACTGCAACGGGACCAGAGTCTTGGGTATGATCCAATAAAGGCGCAGATTCGACCAGACTCTTTCGTCGATGGGCTCGGCGGCCATATCCTGGACCTTGTCCGATTCGCGGTGATAACCAAAGTAAAGGTCGTTCATCTCGGTGGCGGCGCTGTTTAGGGAATAGTGTGTTTTTTCGAAAGCTTGCCAATTTTCTTTGAGGATGACTTGGAGAAGGGCTGTCCGGTATCTCTGGGAGGCCGAGATCTTGCCCGAGAGGGTCCACTGCCCGGTGATTGTCCTGAGGTAGAATACATACGGAAATGTGAAGGCGACAAAGATAAGCAGGAAACAGGTCAGCCTTTTCCAGGATAAGGCGATCAGGGAGAATGACTTCAATAGAATGAGGAGGATCAGATACCCGACAAAGAGAATAAACCCCTCCGGCCGGGTGAGGTAAGCGAGGGCGAGAGTCAATCCCGCCAGCGTTGCGGGAAGATATCTGTCTTTTTCAACCAATAGTATTAGGCAGTAAACTGAGGCCAGGACGAGAAAACAGTTGAGAATATCCGAGCCCCGGTAAAGGACTTCGGTATAGCGGAGGGCCGCGGGCAAAAACGCATTGAGCTCTTGGCTGAAGAGCGCCAGGAGGAAACACCCATAGCTTGCCAACCGGGAAATCTTCTTTCGGGCGATCAGATAGACAATGACTCCAAGCAGGGTGCCCGAAAGCGCCGTGATGATATTCAAAGAAAGCTGGAGGTTATGGATAAAGATATAAATTGAAGCGATAGCCAGCGGGAGAAAAGGCGGAAAGATGATATTCGGGAGACCGTTGAATCCGTAACCGTTCCCGTTAACCAGATTGCGGGCGAGAAGGAGATAATATCCCTCATCAGGGTCGATATAAAGCGACCTTTGAGAGAGGAGGAACAGCTTAAAAACAAAAGCGAGAGCGGAAAGGACCAGGATCAGCCGGAATTCTCGGTTAAGGCGGACTTGTCTAATGAGGGATAATAAAAGCTTCATTCGTCAGCCCAGTCTCTTTGTCCTGCTTTTGTGCCACCAACAGATGGTTGGGCAGAATCCGGTCAACTCGCATCTTCCTAAGAACGGCTTCGATGCTTCTCTCTCCCCAAAAGCCGACTGGCGAGATCATGAACCCGTAATCTTCCCGGATGATCAGCTGTTCATTGCGGCAAAGGTCCGCCAAACGCCGCGGCGACATAACGGAATGGTGGTTGCCTTTTATCCAGCCGAGGGTTCCGGACACTTTTTCCCAGAAAGGATGTGGGGAGGTGAGAATCAGGATCCCCCCTGGGCGAAGGAGACGAACGGTTTCATTGAGCATGTCCCGTGGAGACAGGAGATGTTCAATTACCGCAGTCGCGACGATGACATCGAATGTCCCACTTTTTATGAAGGCGAGCTTCTGAATGTCAGCGCAGACCAAGGGGATATCCCGGGATGTGTTCCTGCCGAAGAGAAGAAGGGGCAGGGAATAATCGATGCCCAGACACCAAGCCGATGGATATCGGCATTTGATGTCTCGAAGCATTTTTCCTTCAGCGGTTCCCAGGTCGACAATGGTTTGAGCAGAGGGCGCGTAGCGGCCAATGGCCCGAAGCACTTCCTCGGTTCGCCTTTTCAGCCGGTATCGGAAATCGGGCCTTTTTTCCCGGGATAGCGCATAGTCGATGTTCACTGAACCTTATCCACTTTTTGTTTCTTCATCGCCAAGACGGAGA
This sequence comes from Candidatus Desulfaltia sp., assembly GCA_035528895.1. Taxonomy (GTDB): domain Bacteria; phylum Acidobacteriota; class Aminicenantia; order Aminicenantales; family UBA8522; genus UBA8522. The sequence goes on along the minus strand of DATKXS010000214.1, from coordinate 17,563 downwards.
ATCCCGCCCGGGCTTTTCTGGCCAGCTCCCCTCTAGACCGGACCTTCCAGAGGCGCGAGAATACATACCGTGGCTGGAGATAGAACCGCTTGTAAAATTGGACGATCATCTCATAGAGTTGATCCCGCGTGAAATTCTCTTCCCAAACAGGGATCCTGAAACCCTCTCGGGGACCACGGGCGAACTCCCGCCAGATGTCCGTTTTGATGATCCCCTTCTCCAGCCCGAGATAATAGAGTTCGGTCCCGGGATAGGGAGAGAAAATAGTGAAGTGGGCATAATCAGTTCGGAGGTCCTTGGCCAGGTCGAAAGTATCCTGAATATCCCGGGCACGCTCGGAGGGCAGGCCGATCATGAAATAGGCAAGAGTTTCAATGCCGAGCTTGCGGGTCAGCTTAAAAACTTCCCTGACCTTGGAGATACTGAAGCCTTTCTTGATCACCTTGAGGATATTGTCATTCCCGGCTTCGACACCGTAATGGATTGCCAGGCAGCCAGCCCTTTTCAGCATCCGGAGCATCTCCTCGTCGACCAGATCGACACGGGTTCGGATGTCCCAACGAATCCTGAGCCGGCGCTGGAGGATTTCCTCGCAAATGGTCAGCACTCTTTTCCGGCTGACCGTGAACGTATCATCATAGAAAAGGAAGTCCTTAATCCCGAGCTCAACGCATTCCTGGATTTCATCGACGACATTTTTGGCGCTTCTGGCGCGAAAGTGCGAGGTCACCGGAGAAAGCGGACGATCGCAGAAAGCGCACTTAAACGGACATCCCCGGCTGCTGATTATTGTCGTGCAGAGAGAGCCGCGGCTGAGCAGAGAGCTGTAATGCCGGATATTGAGCAGTCCTCTTTGGGGAAAGGGGATGCTGTCAAGATCCGGGATCGGTTTGATCTCGTTCTTGATGATCTTCCCATCTCCATTTTTGAAGACCAGGCCGGCTATACGGGCCGGATCCTTTGCACCTTGTGTCCATTCGTTCAGGAAATCGACCAGAGAATATTCCGCTTCTCCCATCAAGGCGAAATCGACGCCATCCAGGCCGATTGTCTCTTCGGGAAAAAGATGAACATGTGTTCCGCCGAGGATCGACAGGGCGCTCGGCCGGACCTTCTTGACCGCCCGGGCCGTTTGAACGGCATCGAGAAGAGTGAAACTCATAGCGGATATCCCCACGACGTCAAAGGGCTTCCTGGTAAGGACCGATTCGAGCTGAGGATAGGTCAACTCGAGCGGCTGGGTGTCAAGGACTTCTACCTCGAAATGTGTGTTCTTTTTCAGGGAGGATGCCAGATAGAGCAAGCCTAAGGGTGGATTGAAGCCTCGGTGTTTCTCGATAATTGAGGGGTTTTTCCCGACAAGCTCGTTCCATCGAGGGGGATTGACAAGCAAGATCTTCATTTGCTCAGTCTTTTATCGATGAGGTCCGCCAACAGGCCTAAGGCGAGAAGTTGGAGCCCGGTGACGAAGAGCAAAATAGTGGTGACGTCCATGACTCTCCCCATTAGATAGGAGACGATCAGGACGGCCAGAGCCATCAAGACGAAGAAGAGGCTAAGGGGTAAGAAGACCTTGAGCGGATTGAAGAACATGACGGTCCGGATAATCAACTGAATAAAATTCATCGTGTCGCGGAGAGGTTTGATCTTGGATTTTCCCACCCGTTTATAATAATCGATCGGAATGTAAAGAATCTTATGGTTGTTAGACAAGAGGAACAGGGTGATAGTGGTGGTAAAAGAAAATCCCTGCGGAAGATACTTTGAGGATTTTTGGATCAGTTCTTTGCTGATCACCCGCAAGCCCGAGTTGAGGTCGGGAATTTCACTTTCGCTCAAATACTCGGCCAGTTTTGTCAAGATAAGCTTGGGAAGTTTCCTCAAGATTCCGATCTTAACCATCTTGCCCGTGCGTGCCCCCACAACCATCGCGGCTCTCTCCGCCACGAGTTTTTGAAAGAATTCGATGATCCTCTCATTGGGATAAGATCCGTCGGCATCGGTGATAGCGATGTGATCGTGCGAGGCCAGCTGTACGCCCTTTTTTATGGCCGCCCCGTAGCCCTTGTTCTTGTCGTTGACGACAAGCTTCATCCGGGCATCGAGCCCGTCCTTCAGGATTTGCCGGGTCCGGTCCGTCGAACCGTCATCCACGAAGATGACTTCGATGCCCGGATATTTGTTCAGCATATCTCTGAAGAGGGCAACGGTATCGGAGATGGCTTTTTCTTCGTTATAAACCGGGATAACAATCGAAAGATTTTCCATTGGGGCGATTATATCATATTTTTAAAGGCAGTCAGCAAAAGCAAGATTTCATGCCGGGGCCCGAAAACTCGCTAGAACCCCCTCTCCGGAAAGACATTATAGAGCCGGCGCTCGTCGAAATCGACTCTTTCGATAAAACTCAGGATCTTCCGGGCCTCATCCGCTTGGCCCGTTTTTTGGTAGCAGGGGACGAGACGGTTGAAGAGGTTGCGCCTTGTGGCTGGATCGTTCTCGATCTGGAGGGCGGCTTCGAAACAAAACGCAGCCCGCCCGAAGTCGTCCCGGCCCTGATACTGAACGCCCAGCGCTTCCAGCCCCTTCCCGTTCATCTCAAGGGGAGATATCTCCCGGAAGACCTGATGCAGGAACCGGCTGAACTCCGGGGAGTAGCCGAAAAATATATCGGCCGGGTCCTGGACGATCGCGATGGAGTTCCTAATTCGGGGGGACGGCCGCAGCGGCTCTCCCCGCTCGATCCTCTCCTGACTTTGTTTCATGGGGATCAGCATACCCCTGTCAAGGGTGCCGACATAGACATAGATTTTCCTGGCCGGATAGCAAGAAAAGAGCTCAGCATAGCTCTTGTCCCCGGCCTTTACATAAATGATATCGCCATCGAGATCGGGGCCATTGTGAAGGAAGCCTGAACCCCAGCCTCCCTCCTCGGGGAAAGAGGGCGGCGGCCGATGCCAGAGCTTGAGGACGACCAGCGCCCGGCCGAGGTCGAGCGCGTCTATGGTCCGGCCCAGCCGGGCGCTCGTCCCGGCAAAACGGTGGTCGTAGCGGTCAAAGAACCAGTTTTCATTTGGAGGGCGGAGTCTATGGGGCATACGGGAGAAAAACGCATAGGTGGCAAAAGCGCAGATCAGAACGGCGGTCATCCTTCTGACTATGGGTCTGGATATCTTCCGGGTTATCTGGGCGACAAGGCCGGGGAGCTCGACGATCCCCCGGGCGCTCAGCAGCAGAAGAAGGGGGACGGCATCGAATAACATCCGGGCGCCGACGAAGACGAACGCTCCCCAGAAAAAATAAAAGGCGGCGACAAGGCAGCCGAAGCCGCTCAGGAGAAGCAGGTCCTTTTTCCTCTCCTTCGGATTCAATCGGGTCAGCCAGAGGAGAGGCAGCATGGCCAGGAAAGAGGAGGCCGGCCAGCCGAAGAGGTCCGTGTTCAAGGCGCGCAGGTTATCGGCCATCTGGACGGATCCGGAGAGGGGAGTGAAGGCGGAGTCGAGCGTAGCCGCTCGACCGAAGATGACCGAATAGCTGGGGCCGTAGCGGACTATATGTCCCATCCGAAACGGACCGCCATTGGTGACGAAGTTATAAAAGAGGAACAATCCGGCAAAAACCAGGGCTGTAGCCAAGAAAGCGAGGGCGTTTCTTGGTGCCGGGCCGCGGCGGCTTTTCACCAGGCGGAAAGCATAATAGACAAGAAAGACGAAAGAAAAGAACAGGGTGTTGACCGGGCGGATTAGGAAGGCCATTCCCCAACTGATACCGGCAGCGAGGCCCAAGCCAAAGGACGGCCTTCTGAGAGATCGGAAGAGAAGTAACAAAAAGAGCGCGTTGAAAAACATGCTCGAGGTATGCGACATCATGGTCGAGGACATCACTATGAACCAGGGGGAAATGGTTCCCAGGAGTGCGGCAATGAGACCGACCGAACGGCCGTAGATCTCCTTGCCGAGCAGATAAAGGAGGACGATCGCCAGGGACGCCAAGAGAGGATTGACGAGCCAAGGCACCCGGAATATCAGGCCGACGACGAGCAACAGCGGAAACCCTGGAGGATAGATGCTGTACCATCTTCCGTTGTTGATGATGTGGGGGAAATCGAAGAATTCCCGGCCGCAGGGGGAAGGCGCATACAGCCGGCCCGACTGGAAGAGCTTGGCCTGGAAGAAATAGGCGACCTCGTCGTTGATATGGGGAACGCGCTCAAAAACGAGGGAGGAAAACAGGCTGCAAAAGAGGAAAACGGCGATCGAGGCCAGGATGACCGGAAGAGGAAGACCCGGCTTTTTCCCCGCGGCGCTCGCGTCCATCCGGTCTTATTTAATCTGAATTTGTCCGGCGTTGCAAGCCCATGGTGGATCGACCAGCGCCCGCCGGGACCGAATTGTGGTATAATCCCGGCAGCTGGACATGCGGACAATCCTCCTGGTTCTTATCTATGTTGTTCTGATCATCGTTCTGGCCGTCCTCCTGCTCATCTGCTGGCCGTTCGGACTGCGCGATCCGCTGCTCGGCGTCGCCAAGTGGGCGATGAGCCTGGCGCCCCCCATCCTGGGGATCAAGGTCGAGGTTACCGGGCGGGAAAGGGTCGACAAGCGGACACCCTACATCTTCATGGCCAATCATCTCAGCTTCCTCGATGGGCCGCTGCTCTTCCTGCTTATCCCCCAGCCGATCCGGGTCATCCTCAAGAAGGGAGTCTTCCGGATCCCGGTCATCGGCCAGGGAATGCGGTTCGTCGGGTTCGTTCCCGTCGACCGCAAAGGCGTGCGGGGCGGGAAAAAAAGCATCGATCTCGCCGTCCGCCTGATGCGTGAGAAGGGTTACTCCTACCTCATCTTTCCTGAAGGCACCAGGAGCCGCGACGGCCGGACCCAGGCGTTCAAGAGAGGCGGTTTCTTCCTGGCCACGGAGAGTCAGGCCCCCATCGTTCCCATCAGCATCGGGGGGACGTATGAGCTGATGCCGCGCGGGACCATTTTCCCCCGCCGGGGAAAGGTCGAGGTCCGGTTTCATCCGCCCGTTCCCGTCCAGGGATACGATCAGAGCACCCAGAGCGGGCTGGAGGACAAGGTCAAGGCCGTCATCGAATCCGGAATGACGGCCTGAAGGGAGATCGCCATGGAATATCGGACAATCCAGGAGGAAATCAGCCGTCTCCTCGGGGATTTCTTTCAGAAGAAGGGGCCGCTCCTTGAAAAAGCGGCCGACGTCATCGTGAAAAGCCTCGAATCCGGTCACAAAGTCCTCGTTTTCGGCAACGGGGGAAGCGCCGCCGAGGCCCAGCATCTGGCGGCCGAGCTGGTGAACAAGTTCTCCAAGCCGCGCCGGCCGCTGCCGGCCGTCGCCTTGACGACCGACACCTCGACGCTGACATCGATCGCCAACGATTCCTCCTTCGACCTGGTGTTCAGCCGTCAGGTCGAGGCGCTGGGCAACGAAGGGGATATCGCCCTGGCCCTCTCCACCAGCGGGACCTCGCCGAATATCCTGGAAGCCCTCAGGGCGGCCAAAGAGAAAAGACTGGTGACGATCGCCCTGACCGGGGAAGGGGGTGGGAAGCTCGGCCCGCTGGCAGACTTCTTGCTGGACGTGCCCTCCCGGAGCACTCCGCGCATCCAGGAGCTCCACCTCGTCCTCCTCCATCTGATCGCCCAGGAGATCGACGACCGGCTGGCGTAGATTCGGGAGATTGCTTCGCTTCCCGCCACGCTTCGCTCGCGGCTTCGGCTCGCAATGACAGGGGGGGACGATTACCTTTCGCCCATGGCAGAGGGGACGGTTACCCCTTGCCAATGACAGGGGGACAATTACCTTTCGCCCAGTGTTGCATCTCATAAATAAGTTGATATATTTATCAGGCTACATCAGGCGGTATTTAGCGATAGACAATTACGAGACATCACACTAGGACGATCTTTTTGATTTCGTCGGGTCCGGCCACTCCGCTGTTGAAGAGATAGCAGGTCACAGTGTCCAGCAAACGGTCGAAGTAGACCTTCTGGAGTTCGAGCCTTTCTTCCGTTGTGAGCAAGAGGTGGGGATTGTAGTACGGTTGGGGTTTGGCCGGGCTGAGGGCTTTCTTGGCGCCGGCGCTTTCGCCGGCCTCCAGGATGCGCAGGGCCTCGTCCTTCCGCAGCTTGATGGCGGCCGGGGAGATAGGATCGTTGCGGAGGAGGAAGACCCAGTTCAGCTCGGTCCGTTTGGTGTGAGCAGCCTTCCCGCCGATCCAGTACGGGTCGAGCATGGCGTGGGCTTCCGGTGAAGCCTTGTAGCAGAAAAGCGAGCCGCGGTCGAGCCGGCAGTCGTCCCGGCGCAGGCATTCGGCGTCCCGGCAGTCTTCCTTATGAGTGACGATGTTCTCGCACTTGCTGTTGTCAAAAAGCGGAGCCAGGCGGGGGAAGACCTCGACGGTATTCGTCGGAAGATAGAGCTTCCTCTCCACACACTCGGCCGACACTCTCCCGCCCGACTGGCGCACGAAAACGATGTCGTTGGCGTGGAGGCGGAAGCTATTGTCCCCGAGCAGCCCGTAAAAGAGATCGGTCTTGCGCGTCCCGGGTGGACCGACGAGGATCAGGCCTTTGCCGCCGGCGTCGGCCGACATGCCGCGCACCGCGCAGCCCCCGAACAGTCTCTCCGAGATGTCCATCACCATCCCCAGGGCCAGGCTTCTCAGCGGGCCGTAGTTATCGGAATTGACGATAACACCGGTCTTGGTCTCGGAATTATAAAATACCCGGGGCTCCCGGCCGACGATTCCGTCGACCGCGTAGATGATCCCGTGGGGCTCCAGGTCGGCTTCGAGTTGGGCGGGGTACCAGTTCTCTATCCAGAAATCGGAGAGATGGGAAACGTTCGTCCGGAGCTGGACGATGACGCCGGAGATGTTGGCGTTCCACTCGTAGTAGTTCTCGGGCGTGAGATGCCCGTCCATCTCGGCGACCAGGGCGTCCCTCATCTTGGCCGTGACCGTCGCCTCTACCGGGACGGACTTTTTCACCCGGGTAACGGTGTTGTTGAGGGCGACCCGTCTGATCTTTTTCGGGATCTTGAGCTTGGCCAGCGCCTCGCTGATCCGGTCTATGCCCTTTTCCAGGTTTTCCATGGAAGTGGCGTAGGAGAGACGGATGCAGGCGTCGTTTCCGAAGGAGTCTCCGGGGACGATGGCCACCCGGGCTTCCCTCAGGAGATAATAGGCCATCCCGTAGGAATTGCGGACGACAGTACCGTTGGCCTCCTTGTTGTAATAGGCGGAGAAATTGGGAAAAAGATAGAACGCGCCCTGCGGCTCGAAGCAGGAGATGTTGGGAATGCTCTTGAGCCGCCTCAGGCAGTAGTTCCGCCGGCGCTGGAATTCTGCGACCATCCGCGAGACCTCGTGCTGCTGTCCGCTCAAGGCCTCCAGGCTGGCATACTGCGAGATCGAGCAGGGGTTGGAGGTGGAGTGACTCTGGACCTTGGCCATGCCGTCGATGATCTCGGCGGGGCCCAGGGCATAGCCGATGCGCCAGCCCGTCATCGAGTAAGACTTGGAGACGCCGTTAACGACGATGGTTTTCTTCTTGATATCCTCGCCCAGCGAGGCGAAGCTCCGGAACTCGAAATCGTCGTAAACGAGCTGGCCGTATATCTCGTCGGCGATGACGAAGACATCCTCGCCCTGGATCACTTCGGCCAGGGCTTCGAGCCGGGATTTCGTATAGGCGGCGCCGGTCGGGTTCGACGGATTGTTGAGGATGATCGCCTTGGTGGAAGGGTTGATGGCCGCCTTGAGCTCCTCGGGCGTCAGGAGGAAACCGTTTTCCTCTTTGGTCGGGACGATGACCGGCTTGCCCTTGGACAGGGCGACGGCCATGGGGTACGTCACCCAGTAGGGGGCCGGGATGATGACCTCTTCCCCCTCATCGATAAGGACCTGGAAGATGAGGAAAAGGGAGGCCTTGGCGCCGGGCGAGATGATCACCTGGTTCATCTCGTAGGTCAGCTCATAATCCTCCTTCATCCGCGAGAGGACCGCCTTCTTGAGGGCGGGGATCCCTTCGTTCTCGGTGTACTTGGTGAAGTTCTGCTGGATGGCCCGGATGCCGGCCGCCTTGGCGTTCTCGGGCGTCGGGAAATCAGGCTCGCCGACACTCAGGTCGACGATGTCGATCCCATCGGCCCGCATGGCCTTGGCCTTGGCCGAGATCTTGAGGGTCGGCGAGGCGCCGATTTGGTTGACTTTCTCTGAGATCATGATAGGCCCGTCCTTCCCGGAGGATCACTTCTCTTTCTTGTCTTCGGGAGCCAGTTTCTCCTGCAGGTATTTCTTCAGGTCGACACCCGTCAGGGACTTGACGACATCGGGCATCTGGGAAAGGACCTCGGCGACCTGGGCCGTGATTTTCGTCGTGCCCAGGCTCTTGTCGCCGCCGCTGATGACAACGATCTTGTCCACCTTGGACAGCGGCTCGGAGACGGCCCTGGCCAGGTCGGGCAGGGCCTTCAGGTACATCTCCAGGACGGCCGCCTGGTTGTATTTCTCCCAGGCCTGGGCCTTCTTGAGCATGGACTCGGCCTCGGCCAGGCCCCTTTTCTTCATCAGCTCGACTTCGGCGTCTCCTTCCAGTCGCAGCGCTTCGGCTTTGCCCTTGGCCTCGGCCTGGATCCGGAATTCCTCGGCTTCGGCTTCGGCTTTGATCTGGTACTTGCGGGCGTCGGCCGGTTTGACGACACTCGATTCGAGCTCTTTCTCGCGCCTCGAGATCTCCAGTTCCTCGATCTTGATGGCCTCTTCCTTCTCGATGGCCTTCATCTTGGCCTCTTCTTTTGTGATCTGCTGGCTCAGCCGGTATCGTTCAAGCTCGTAGGAAAAATCCGCCTGGGCTTTTTTCTGGTTGACGGCGACTTGAGACTCTGATTTCTTGGCTTCGTTATCCCACTGGGCCTTGGCGATCATGGCCTCGGCGGCCAGGCGGGCGACTTCTCCCTCCTTGCGGGCCTGGGAGGACTTGATGATCGCCTCTTTCTCGGTCTCGGCTTGGGCGATCACGGCATCCCTTTTCGCGGCCACCACCTGCGGCTTGCTCAATGACTCGAGATATCCCTGGGTATCGCTGATGTCCTTGAGGGCGTAAGAGAGCATGACCAGTCCCATCCGCGAAAAATCGGGGCGCACGGCCTCGTTGACCCGGGCCGAAAAGACCGGCCGGCCGCGGAAGATCTCCTCGACGGTCATCGTGCCGATGACCTCGCGCATGTGGCCTTCGAGGACGGTCAGGGAGACGTCGCGGATTCCTTCCTTGCCTTGACCGAGGAACTGCTCCGCGGCCAGGCGAATGGCGGCGTCCGAGGAGTCGACCTTGACCTGAGCTGTGGCTTCGGCCATGATCGGAACGCCGCTGTTGGTCAGGACTTCCGGCGTCTTGATGTTCAGCGTGATGACGTCCATGGGAAGCAGGTAGACCGTTTCGATGAACGGGATGACAAATGTGCCCCCGCCCAAACGATAACGATACCCGACCTTGATCTTCGAGCCGTCGGGGCCGGTGATCGTCCTCTTCCGGCCGCCGGCGATGATCAGGACCTCGTTCGGTCCGACCTTGCGGTACTGTTTGGCGATGATGATCAGGATGAAGGCGATGACAAGGATGATCGCGCCGGCCAGGATCAATGAAGGGATGAGACTCATGATAACCTCCTGTCCATCGGAAAGCTCAATCGGAGTGATACCCAGGGACACAATCCAGCTAACCTGATCTATTCACAAATAATGCACCAAAATATTCCCCCTCCCCTGGTGGGAGGGGATAGAGGGGAGGGGGTCTCTTTTCACAGTCACCCTCTCCCTAACCCTCTCCCGTCCAGGGAGAGGGGGTTTTCTCCTCTTCATTTCATGAATAATCCAGGCTAAATAGAGTGAAAATATTATATTTATAGGGGGATGAAGTCAAGTCAGCCGAAAAAGCGGAAGCGGATGAGATGGAAGAGGGCAGCCAGTCCGTCCTTCCAGCCGATCTTCTTTCCCTCGGCGTAATCCCGGCCGGAATAAGAGATCGGCATTTCGTAGATGCGGCAGCGGAGCTTGGCCAGCTTCATGGTGATCTCGGGTTCGAACCCGAAGCGCGAAGACTTGAGCTTGATCTTCCGGAGGACATCGCGCCGGAAGACCTTGTAGCAGGTCTCCATGTCGGTTAGGTTGATGTTGGAGAGCATATTGGAAAAGGTCGTCAGGAACCTGTTCCCGACATAATGCCAGAAGTAGAGCACCCGGTGCGGCCCTCCCAGGAAGCGGCTGCCGTAGACCACGTCGGCCCGTCCGTCCAGGATCGGCTCGAGGAGCTTGGGATACTCGCGCGGATCATACTCCAGGTCGGCGTCCTGGATGAGGATGATGTCGCCCTCGGCCCGGTCGAAACCGGTGCGCAGCGCCGCCCCCTTGCCCCTGTTTTTCTCGTGGAGAACGATCCTGAGCCCGGGGAGGTCCAGGGACTGCAGGGCCTCTCGGGTCCCGTCGGTCGAGCCGTCGTCGACGACGATGATCTCCTTCTCCAGGCCAAGGTCGACGTCCTGGACCCGGTGGATGATCTCCTCGATCGTCTTCCGCTCGTTGTAAACAGGCACGATGACGGAGAGTCTCATCGGATGCCCAGGTTCTCCCGGAAATAGGCGATGGTTTTGCGGAGGCCTTCCTCCAGGTCCACCCGCGGCTCCCAGCCGAGCTTGGACTTGGCCAGGGAGATGTCCGGGCAGCGCCTTACGGGGTCATCCGAGGGCAATGGCTTGTGGGCGATCCGGGATTTGCTCCCGGTGAGCTGGAGGATCTTTTCGGCCAGCTCGAGGACGGTGAACTCGGCCGGATTGCCGATGTTCAGGGGGCCGCTGAAGTCCGCCGTGTTCATCATCCGGACGAGCGCGTCGACGAGGTCGGAGACATAACAGAAAGAACGGGTCTGGGTGCCGTCCCCGTAAACCGTCAAGTCAAGGCCTTTGAGGGCCTGGACAATGAAGTTGCTGACCACCCGGCCGTCGTCGACGGCCATCCGGGGCCCGTAGGTGTTGAAAATGCGCGCGATCCGGATATCGACGCTGTTCTGACGGTGATAATCCATCATCAGCGTTTCGGCCACCCGCTTTCCCTCGTCGTAGCAGCTTCTCAGACCGATGGGGTTGACGTTGCCCCAGTAGGCCTCGGTCTGCGGATGGACCTGGGCGTCGCCGTAAACTTCGGACGAGGAGGCGAGCAGGATTCGCGCCCTGATCCGTTTGGCCAGGCCGAGCATGTTGATCGTACCCATGACGTTGGTCTTGACGGTCTTGATCGGGTTGTGCTGGTAGTGGATGGGGGAGGCCGGGCAGGCCAGGTGGAAGATCTGGTCGACCTCGACGAAGAGGGGGTGGATGACATCGTGACGGATCAGCTCGAAAAAGGGATGGTGGGACAGATGGCGGATGTTGTTTTTGCTGCCGCTGAAGAAATTGTCGATGCAGACCACGTCGTCGCCCCCGCCCAGAAGCTGTTCGCAGAGGTGGCTGCCCAGGAAGCCGGCGCCGCCGGTGACCAGGATTCTCTTCATGCGTCCCTCCTCATCGTCCGTAGGCCATGAACAGCAGACTTTTTTTCTTAAGGGCGGTTTTTTGAGCCTGGATGATCTCTTGGATGCCCTTGTCGGCGAGGCGGAGAAGAAAGGTCAGGTCTTTCCTCGAGAAAGGCGCCTTTTCGGCCGTGGCCTGGACCTCGACCAGCTGGCCGCCGTCGGTCTCGATCACGTTCATGTCGGTGGCGGCCTGGGAATCCTCGGCGTAGTCGAGGTCGAGGAGCTCGCGGCCGCCGACGATACCGACGCTGATGCCGGCGACCAGGTGCCGGAGGGGCATCTTGTCGATGACGTCCTGGTCGAGGAGCTTTTTCATGGCCAGGGCCGCGGCCACACAGCCGGCGGTGACCGAGGCCACCCGGGTCCCGCCGTCGGCCTGGATAACATCGCAGTCGATGATGATCGTCCGCTCGCCCAGCGCGGCCAGGTCGGTCACGGCCCGGAGGGACCGTCCGATCAGCCGCTGGATCTCCTGGGTCCGTCCCGAGATCCTGCCCGGGGTCCTTTCGCGCTGGCTCCGTCTTTCGGTCGAACAGGGCAGCATGGCGTACTCTGCGGTCACCCAGCCGGTGCCCTGACCCCTGAGGAAAGGCGGAACTTTCTCCTCGATGGTCGCCGCGGCGATGACCTTCGTCTTGCCGATCTCGATGGACGCCGAGCCGTCGGCGAAATCGAAGTAATCGGTCTGGATCCTGATCGGCCTGAGCTCGTCGAAGGGGCGTTTTTCCCGCATGGATTCATCCTTCTGAAGCGGAATTCTCAGCACCAGATTCGGCCGGATCCGTTTCCGCCTTCGGCCTGGTTTTCCACCGGTTGTGGAACCAGAACCACAAGCCCGGGTTTTCGCGGATCTCGGCCTCAATCATCTTAGTGCAAGCCTGGGTGATTTTCAACACGTCGTGATCGAACTCGCCGCCGGGATCGAAGGTCAGCGGCTCTCCGACTTTGACCAGGTAGGAGGAGCGGGGCCCCGGAAAGCAGAAGACCGGAATCAGCGGCGATCGGGTCCGAAGATGAAAGGAGGCCAGACCGGGTGTGGTCGCGGCCGGGCAGCCGAAGAAGTCGACGAAGACGGCCTGACTCCTCAGGACATTCTGGTCGATCAGGATAGCCACGAGCTCGTTGCGCCGGAGCGCCTGGAGGATGGGCTTGGCGGCCTGGAACTTGGAGATGATCCTGGCGCCCAGGCGATTCCTGAACCTGGCCAGTTCGCCTTCGACCAGCGGATTGTCCAGAGGCCGGGCCACGACGCTCAGCGGAGCCAGCGCCGCCACGGCTTCGACGGCCACTTCCCAGTTCCCGAAGTGGGCGGAGAAGATGAGCGCTCCCCTGCCTGCCTGGAGCGCCCGGCGGATATGCTCCTCGCCCTCGACCCTGAGGAGTTTGGCCCGCCGGGAAGCCCGGAGGTGCGACCACTTGAGGCTGTCGGCCGTGACCCGGCCGAAATGCCGGAAGGAGTCTTGGGCGATGCGGCGGCGTTCGGCCGGCTCGATCGCCGGGCCGAAAGCCATTTCAATGTTGGCCAGGGCCAGCCGGCGGTGCTTGCGGTCGAGCCGGAAGACGAGCTCTCCGAAGGCCTGCCCGATCCGGAGACAGACGGGTCGGGGGAGAAACCAGAAGAGAAGGCCAAGGGTGCGCAAAAGCCCAAAGGCTAAAAAATCCATAAATTTTATATGTTTTGTAGTCATTAGGCCGCCGGATGCGTCTTTATGAAGTCCTTCAGGAGATCGTCGAACCCGGGTTCCAGGGCCAGGCCGATCCGAAGCACATATGTGGAAATGTCCGCCAGCTCCTTCCGCCGGCCGGCGATCTTCAGTCCATCCTTCTCGGTCGTGATCAGGGCTTCCGCGCCGGCCCGGCGGTACGCCTTGACGATCTTTTCCAGTGATAGGCGGGGGTAGGGATGATGATCCGGGTAGGGGAGGAAGGAGACGATCTCATACCCCATCTTTCGCAGCTCCTCCAAAAACCTGGAGGGACGGGCGATCCCGCAGAAAGCCAGAAGTCTTTTCTTCGCCGGCCGGTCCGGGGACACGTCTTCCTCCGTCCAGAGGTCAGTCAAGCCTCGAGAGACGACCAAGTAAGATAATATTGTCTCCGCCCTGGAGCCCTTCAGCCCGGCGACGATCTTGTCCCGCTTCTCTCCGGCCTTGATCAGCAGGATATCCCCTCTCCGCAGGGCCGAGCGGGGTTCGCGAAGGGCGATCCTCTCGGCGGAGGAAAAAAGCACGATGTCGAGATCCCTGGCGAGGCGGCGGTGCTGGAATCCGTCGTCAAGGACGACGATGTCAAACCCGGCGGCGGACGCCCTCCGGCAGGAGATCAGCCGCTCTTTTCCGATATAGACACCCGCAGCGGGAAAGGAACGGGCGATAAGGAACGGCTCATCTCCGCCGTCTTCCCAGCTTCCCAGGAGACCGCGGCCCTCGGAAAGTATACCTCCCTTCTTTTCCCAACGGCCTCTGTAGCCGCGGGAGATGAGGGCAGGCCGGCGGCCCTGCTCGAGAAGCCGGCCCAGGATCTCTATCGCCAGGGGCGTCTTCTCCGTTCCGCCGAGCGAGATATTGCCCACGCTGATGACGGGCAGGGGAGCCCGCCGGGCCTTGAAAACGCCGTGGTCGTAGAGAAAATTCTTGATCCGTGATATCAGTCTGGAGAAAAGGGAAAAGGCGAGCAGCAGGGGCGCCATCTCCCCCGGAATATACATCAACCTACCCCCGCCACGCAACCCGCCCCGCTACTGTCCCAATGTTGGTTTTTAATTTTCTCATAACATACCTTCTTTCTCCCTATAAAGCTGTTTCTGTATATCTTCTTGTGGTGATCCTCAGAAAACGCCTAACGTTAGATAACAGTAGCGGGACCGTCCCCCATTTTTTACATAGAAAATCAAGGGCTCTTGAGTCCTGGGGGATGGTAGGGCCGGTCGAGCGCCCTCTTCGGCCGTCTTCGGGGTGTTGAGAAGCTGTCTCGGTTTCGGTATAATGATGGTCATCCCAAACGAGGAGGAACATGATGAATAAAAGGATCGCGCTGGCCGTGCTCGTCGTCGGGCTCTTGGCCCTGACCTCTCTTTCCTGCCGGAAGAAAACCCAGGTCAGGGGAGTCGAACTGACGGTCAATTTTTCCGACAAGACGCTCACCGACAATCTCATCACCGATGTCCAGTACGATTGGAAGACCAGCGGCGATTTTCCGCCGGTGAACAAGGATTACACCGTCTATGCCCATTTCTGGCACGGCGACAACCTGCTCTTCCAGGACGACCATGTTCCGCCGGTGCCGACCTCGAAGTGGGAACCGGGCCAGGAATACAAGTACCAGCGGCGGGTCTACATCCCCTCTTTCATCGATGAGTTTGATCCCTCGTTCAAAGGGGAGGAGCAGCTCCGATTGAGCGTTGGCCTATACAACCCGTATGACCGGACGGGCGAATCCCAGCGCGAGGTCCTGACCAGCCGGCTGAAGGTCTTTCCGCCGCCCCTCGACACCCCGGAGATCATCTATGAGACCGGCTGGTATGACCAGGAGATCGACCCGAACGCCCCACTCAAGAGATGGCGCTGGACGGGCCCTGAGGCCCGGTGCATCGTCGATAATCCGCGCCGGGACGCGTTGCTTTTCATCCGCGGGGGAGTGAACAAGGACATCATCCCCGACCAGAAGGTCATCATCAAAGCCAACGACCTGGTCCTCGATGAGTTCATCCCCGACGAGATCACTTTCGAGAAGAGTTACACTGTCAAGAAGGAAATGCTCGGGGACAAGGACGAATTTTCTCTCACTGTCGGCGTAGACAAGACGTTCATCCCTTCGAAGATCTTTCCCCAGAACAAGGACGAGCGGGAACTCGGCTGCCAGATCGCTTTCGTTTACTTCCGCTGAGCGGCCGGCCGCTCCTTTCCAGCCAAGCGGCGCGTCTCACAAATAACTCGGCCTAGTCGAAGTCTGCAAAGACGAGCCGCCGCGGGGGAGTTTGAGGGGGACGGCGTCGTTCCCCTCAGGGGGTCAGCGCAGCGAAGCGAAGCGCCGAGGGGGGAGCTTGACTCTCCCCTGGAAGTGTCCCGTCTCTGTGGAGGACTTTAGAAAGAGGTTTACGAGACGGGACACTAGCGGATCCAGATCGTGGGGGTGGATTCTGCTTTCTGCTGTTGGAGGAATTTCTCCAGTTCCAGTCGGGTCCGGGTCTCTTCTTCCTGCGCATTCTGCAGCTTGATGAAGGTCTCCGCGATGGCCTGCTGGACGGCCTCTTTGGCGCCCGCGTCCCCGAGGCCGTAGAATTCCTGCCAGAGCGCGCTCATCTTCAGGGTGAGCAACTCCTGGTATTCTTTGGCCTTCTCCCATCTTTCCTGAAGCGCTTTGAGATTCGAAGAGGCGTTGCTCTCTGGAGAAAAGGCGGTCGTCGCCGAGAGGTCTTGACCCTCGGCCGCGGTTGAGGGCGGAGCTTCAGGCGCCTCCGCGTTTTCTGGTTCTGGTTCAGGCGGGGCAGGGGGGATCTCCAGAGCGGGTTTTTTCTTCATCTTGGCCAAGTCGGCGTTGGTCACCACCACCGACGTCCGGCCCTTCAGCTTGGCCCGTCTCTCCCGTTCTTTCTTGGCAATCTCGGCCAGGGTTTGAGGATAGAGAAATGAAGTCGCCAGGGTAATGAGAAAAGAGAAAGCTAGAATTCTCTTCGCCGACATCGTGAGATTATCCTAGCGTATCGCCATCGGACTGTCAATCCGCGCCCGCCCCGGATAAGGGTCTTCTTTTCCGTGACTCCATTGGGCGCAGGAGGCCGCCCTTGGTCCCCGCACCCCCGGGGAACCAGTCCCGTCGGTTCCCCCCGTCAGAAAACTGACGGGTCCCCCTTCCGCTACGGGGGCTTTAGGGCGGCCTCCTGCGCCCCTTATAAAGATCACGGATTTGGAGATGAGTCCCCGCTCCGGAAGCGGCCGTGCGGATATGGAGGCCCGGAGTCCGAACAGATATCTCGACGGCTCCGTCCAGGTCGGTCCGCAGGACGAGCATGCCGGCAGCTTCGTATCGCTTCAGAATTTCCGGATGAGGGACGCCGTAGATGTTGCCCCGTCCGGCGCTGATGACTGCGACCCGGGGTTCGACGGCGGCCAGGAAGGCTGCCGAGCTCGAGGTGCGGCTGCCGTGGTGCGGTGATTTAAGGACCTGCGAGCGAACGATGATCTGGTCGTCCACGATGGCCTTTTCGGAAGCCCGGCCGATGTCGGCGGCCAGAAGGATCGAGACGCCGTCCGCGGTCAACCTCAGCACCAGGGAATCGTCATTATCGACCTTTCTTGTGAGCGGCGCGGATTCTTCGGGATAAAGAGCTTCGATCATCACCGGGCCCTCCTGGAGTTTGAATCCACGGAAAACCCGTCTCTGGAGCGCCGGCTCGGAGAGACTTCTTTTGAGCTCCTCGTAGGCCGGGTTCCTGTCCGGCGAGAACGCTTCCCAGAACTCGACGACGCGGAAGTTCCTGGCCACGGCGACAAGGCCGTTGAGATGATCGGGATGGGCGTGGGTCAGGACGACGTAGTCGAGTTTCTTGATGCCGCGGCGCCAGAGAAAAGGCGAGACGACCTGCTCGCCGATGTCGAAGCTCGAATTTGGGATTCCTCCGCCATCGACTAGCATTTTTTTCCGGCCTGGGAATTCGACCAGGATGGAATCGCCCTGTCCGACGTCGAGGAAGGTCACCCGGAGAGCCGGGGAGGAGCGCGGTGGGAACGGGTAGGTGATAAGGGCAGCCATAAAGACCGCGAAGAGGCTGAAGCTAAGGAGCCTCTGACCCCTGAACCGGGGACGAAGAAGAAGGACAAGGAGGAAAAGATAGTAGCCGATGACGACGGCCGGCGGGGGAGTGGGAATCCGGTAGGAAAATGCCGGGACGGCGTCGAACAAACGGGATATCCAGAGGAAAACATTGACCAGGAACTTGATTCCCGGAACGAGCAGAGCGGCCATGGCCGGGCTGGCCG
>DATKXS010000213.1:0-5561 GCA_035528895.1 Candidatus Desulfaltia sp. | reverse complement strand
CCTCGGCTCGCTCACCGTCCTGAGCCGGGAGACCGTGGGCCCGCAGGTCGGGAAGGATCTGAGAAGAAAGGCAACCCAGGCGACCGTCTGGGCGCTCCTCGGTATGCTCGTCTACATCGCCGTACGATTCAAGCTGGCCTACGGAGTTTCCGCCATCCTGACCCTGACCCATGACGTCCTGGTGACCCTGAGCGTGTTTTCCTTCACTCACCGGGAGCTCAACCTCCCCGTCATCGCCGCGGTCCTGACGATCGTCGGCTATTCGATCAACGATACCATCGTCATCTTTGACCGTGTCAGGGACAACCTCAAGCTGATGCGCAAAAGCCCTTTTGAAGACATCCTCAACGCCAGCATCAACCAGACCCTCAGCCGGACCGTCATCACCTCGGGAACGGTCTTCCTGACTGTCATCGCGCTCTATCTGTTCGGCGGCGAGGTCATCAACGATTTCGCCTTCACGATGCTCATCGGAGTGATCTCCGGCACCTATTCCACGATCTACCAATCGTGCCCGATCGTCCTTTTTTGGCGGGAGATTTTCGGCCTGGGAAAGCGGGTCCGGCGGTGATCAGATTGGACTTGTCAAAAGGAATTATTTCTATTATACTTATCCGTCGTGAACGTTCATTGAATTCGGGAATGAGGTAAAGACCATGGTCGAGAAAACCAAACCTCAGAAGACGGACGGGATCCCCAAGCTTTTCAAGGACTCGATCTTTATCGGTGAAAAGCAAACCGCCCGAAGAGCCTTTGCCCTGCCTTTCGCCCTCATCGTCCATGCCCTGGCCATCGCCGCCCTGATCGTCATACCCCTGATGTCGACCGCCAATCTCCCCCAGGTCGAGGTCTACAGCGCCTTCCTCGCTCCCCCGCCCCCCCCACCGCCGCCGCCTCCTCCGCCGGCCAAGAAGAAGTCCAGTTCCCAGGTCAAGACAAGGATCAAACCGGTCCAGGCCCAGTCCAACATCGAGCCCGGCCGCCTGGTCGCCCCTATCGAGATCCCGGAAGAGATCGCCGACGAGCAGGTCACGGATTTCGGGGTTGAAGGCGGGGTTGAAGGCGGAGTCGAGGGCGGTGTGGTCGGCGGCGTCCTGGGTGGCGTCGTCGGCGGCGTCCTCGGAGGAGTCGTTGGCGAGGTCGAGGCCCCTGTCCGGGCCATCGGCGAGATCAAGCCGCCCCGGCTGATCAAGAAAGTCGAACCCCTCTATCCGGAGATCGCCCGCCAGGCCCGTGTCGAAGGCGTGGTCATCGTCGAGGCCACGACCGATATCTATGGACGCGTCCAAACCGTCAAGGTTCTTCGCTCCATCCCCCTGCTTGACCAGGCAGCCATCGATGCCGTCCGGCAATGGCAATACGAGCCGATGATCATCAACGGTCGGCCCCGGGGAGTCATCTTCACCGTCACGGTGAGATTTCAGTTAAAGTAACAGTCAGTAAAGCTAGAATATGGCTTTCGATATTTAAAAGGAGGTATCGAACATGCAATTCGGTCTGATCGAAATGTGGCAGGCCATGGGTCCAGTCGCGAAAGCTGTCTCCTTTCTTCTCATCGCCCTCTCCATCATCTCCCTCTATCTCTTCATCGAGAGACAGCTCGTCTTCCGCAAAGCCCGCGCCAAATCCAAACAGGTTGCTCCCAAGCTGGCCGACTTGTTGAAGAAGGGACAGATCAAGGAAGCTCTGGCTCTTTCCACCAGGAAAGAGTACAAGGGAAGCCATCTGGCCCGCGTGACCGCGGCCGGAATCCGGGAATTCCTGGAAGGGAAAGAGTCCAACCTCTCGTTCGAAGAGCAGGTCGAGACAGCCCAGAGAGGTTGCCAACGCGCCTCGAACATCTTCAGCCAGGAACTGAAAAGAGGCTTGAGCACGCTCGCCACCATTGCCACCTCCGCCCCTTTCATCGGCCTGTTCGGGACCATCGCCGGAATCATCAACGCGTTCCGGGGCATGGCCCTGACGGGATCGGGCGGGATCGGCGCCGTGGCTTCCGGTATCGCCGAAGCGCTGGTGACGACCGCTTTCGGGATCGGAGTGGCCATCATCGCCCTATGGTGCTATAACTTGTTGAACACCCGGATCGAAATCTACGACGCGGAGATGGCGAACACCAGCTCCCAGATCATGGACTTCTTCATCCGCAAACAAGCCGGATAAGTCGCACCCCAGAGCGAATGTCGTCCGAGCCGGACTACTCCGGCTCAGGAAGAGAGGGAAAAATGGCAATTTCAATCGGCAGCCAAGAGAAGGTTAAATCCGAGCCCAACGTCGTTCCGCTTTGCGATGTCCTGCTCGTCCTGCTGATCATCTTCATGGTGGTGACGCCGCTCGTCCAGAAAGGCGTGGACGTCAGGCTCCCCACGGCCCTGAACACGATCAACATGCCCGACAACCCGGAGGTCGTCCTGGCCCTCCGCCGCGATGGGACCATGTACGTCAATCAGGACCAGGCGACAATGGATAACCTCCAGACGCTCCTGGAAGATGCCTTCCTCACGGCCAGCGAGAAAAAGCTGTACCTCAAGGCCGACCAGGAACTCGAGTACGGAAAGATCGTCGACGTCATCCAGGTCGTCAAGGACGCCGGCATCGAGATCGTGGGCATCATCACAGAGGTGAAGACCGAAAAGGGCGAATCCTAATAAAGCCTGAGATTTGACCTCGAGCCTTTGACCCGGGGCGAAAGGGCGAGTTCGACGTCGTCTTTTCGACCCGGGTTTTTTTTCAGGACTTTTTGCCAGACCTCGCCATCCTCCATACAGAAATAGAGCGGGATCCGCTCCCCTCCGTTTTCTTGGAGAAGGCCGACGATCCTCCGGTAGAGCTCCAGCCGGAGCGGCTTGAAGTAGCGGAGCTTGCCGTCCCTGCCCGGGACCATCTCTCCTAGAATGATCCGAGAACCGGGGAATCTGTCCTCGATCACCCCCTTGAGCGCGGGGGAAAAACGGAGGCTGCCCAGGCTGATCCACCGAATCCAGGTCGGCGGGATCGTCCGCAAAAGCCGTTCGATGACCCGGCCATAGGCATCCTCCCAACCGGGATGGATGACCAGCGGGTCAAAATGGAACCCGACGTGAAATCCCCTGCTGACGACCTCCCGGGCGGCTTCGATCCGCTCGGAGACGGAAGGAGCACCTCTTTCTTCTTTCCGGGCGATCCCAACGGAGTTGAGAGACCAGGAGACAACGATGTTCTCGGCCGGCTCCGCTTCCAAAATCCCTTGAATATTGATGGTTTTTGTCTTCAGTTCAAAAAAGGCATTGGGCTTTGTCTTAAAGTAGGAGATAAATTCTCCGGCCGTCCGGGTCAAAGGATCGAGGGCCAGCGAGTCGGCGAGCTCGCCGGTACCGATACGGAAGAACCGGCCGGAGCGCCGGCGGATGAACGCATCCCAACCTTTCCTCATGTCCTCGAGGTTGACGAAGACGGTGACCGGGGAAGGGCCGAGGTAGAGCTGGAGGATGCAATAGGAGCAGTCCAGCGGACAGTTGAGCACCGAATTGATGATGAAATAATTGCAGCCGATGTACATCGGAGTGCAGGGGCAGGGCTTGACGAAGCCGCCCTTTTGTCTGGTCAGCCAGAGGATTTTTTTGCTCTCTCCGACCGGGTCTTCCGCCGCGGCAATCAGCTCATCGATCGGCCGGCGGTTGGGCACGACCTCGACGGGAATATCGCGGGAATTCTTGAGAATTCGTCTGGTCAGAGTCTCGGAGACAACCTTTTCGTCGACGAAGATCCGCCGGATCATCCTTTTCCCCGGAAGAGATCGTCCAACTCCTCACGGTTTGCCTTATCCCTGAGTTTATCAAGGGCGGCCTGGAATTCCTCCCGGTTCCTGAACCGGAAAGAGACGGTGACGTTGTCCTCCTCAAAATAGGGCGAGGGCTGCACGGTGATGTCTCGGGGCCACCGCATCTTGCGCAGCGTGGAGCGAAAAGTCTCTTCGCCTTCGCTCAGGCCGGGATGACGTATCTTTCTGAGCAGCTGTCTGATTTTCTCGGCCTTCTGTAAGATCGAAAGCCGGGAGGAGCCGAGAATCCGCTGGAACTCCTTCCTCCGCAGCAGGCGCCGAACAGGGAGCTCATCCCGCCGGCCGATTTCCCAGAGGTCCTCGAGGACCTGTTTCTGTTTGTTCTGCCCAAGAGGCCGGAGAAGGGGCAGGAGCCGCCGCCGGTCTGCGGACGGAAAGCGCAGCAGCGCTTTAACAACTGCCGGCGAAGGCGATTTTTCGGAAACGTAATCCAGGACGGCCTGATCGGCCCCGGCCAGAGAGAACATCCAGTGGAGATGGTCTGCGGTGGCGGGCAGCCCGAGCCGGGGCATATATTCCCTGACCAATGTCTTCGTTGTCACCCCGAATCGGCCGAGCTTATGAAGGAAGGTCGCTTTCCCCGCCAGACCGAGCTCCCGGGTCGTCAAGTTCTCGGAGAGGGCCATCAGGAACAGGCGGAGCTCATTGGTTTCCTCTGTGACCAGCACGGGGATCTTCCGGAATCCCAGGGCCCGGCAGGCGAGCGCCCTCCTCCAGCCGGTAACGAGGACGTACCGGCGCCCCCGCCTGCACAGGACCGGCGGGCTGATGAGGCCCGCCTTTTTTATCGACCAGATGAGCCCTTCCAGGTCGGTGTCCCGCGATGTCCGGAACCGCTCATCGCGGAAATCGATGGCCCGGAGTGGGACCTCCTCATGGCGCATGTCAGTTATTCTAGCATTAATAGGGGACGTTCCCCAAGGGGACACCCTTTGTCATCAAAAAAGGACGTATCCCAACGTGCTTTAATGATTACGATGGAGCAAGGGTGTCCCCTTGGGGAGCGTCCCCCTAATTGATTTGCGGCGCCAGTTCTGCTAATAATTCCTCCCGGAGAAGAGACGAGTGCGCAGCCCCTCGATCGTCACGCCGAAATCCATCCGGGGTTTCAAAGACAAAAGGGTCATCTATCTCCCCTGCGACCTCCCCGGCGGAATCCTCTCTCGGGCCCTCAAGAAAAAGGCCGGCGCCGAGAGGGATTTAGGTTTTTGTTCGCTCTACAAGCTCGACGGAAAAAGCGTCCTCTTCGGAGCGTTGGGCGCCGCGGCCGCCGTGCTCGGTCTCGAGGCCATCATCACTTCCGGCGCCGAGGATGTCGTCGTCCTGGGTTTTTGCGGTTCGCTTTCCCGACGGTTCCGGATCGGCGATGTGGTCAGGATCAGCCGGGCCATCGCCGACGAGGGCACATCCCGTCACTACTTTCCTCGAAGAAGGTCTTTTCTCCCCTCCCCCGCCCTCGCTAGCGAACTGGAGGCCGCGGCGGCAGGTCTTCCCAGAGGAGTCATCATCTCTACGGATGCCCCGTACCGCGAGACGCGCTCCTGGCTCAAAAGAAGCCGGCAGCGGGGTGCCGACCTCGTCGACATGGAGACATCGGCCGTCTTCGCCCTGGCCTCCTTCCACGGGATCAGGGCAGCCGCGCTTCAGATCGTCAGCGACGAAGTCTTCAGCGGACGGCAGACGACGGGTTTCTCGAGCTCGTTGCTCAAGGAGCGGGTCAGGGACTTCTTCCTGCCGATTCTTG
>DATKXS010000212.1:0-4391 GCA_035528895.1 Candidatus Desulfaltia sp. | reverse complement strand
TCCTAATTATGGAGGAGGAGCTCCGCCCTATCCCTTCCAAGGGGTGGGCCGAGATGATCCGCAAAGTCTACGAGGTTGACCCGCTGCTCTGCCCTCAATGCGGCGGACAGATGAAGGTCATCGCTTTCCTCACCGACTATGCCGTGGTGGACCGCATCATCAACCACTTGAAGTTGACCTTCGTCGCAGACAAGCCGCCCCCGGCTCACTTGGCCTATCAGGAAATCCTGATGGCCGCTGAGACATCCCCTGAGTATTCTTCGTGATCCTCTTTTTTCCCGGAGGGAGAGGCCTGTCGGATTTCCGACGCTTTTAGGCTCCTCTGCGGCCTCGTGACTCCTTCCTGCTGGTTTCCAACTCAAGTTGACATCCGACGACCCCCCGATTTATCATTCCTTACGATGGGATAAGGCAAAATGGACGCTTGGACACTCAGTCAGCCGACGCAACAGAAAAACGAATCTCTTATCTTTAAAATGGCCAGGCTTTCGAGCATGAGTTTTTCGAGAGTATTCAGACGATGCGGCCGTCGAGCAGGCGGATCGTCCGCTGGGAGTAGGCGGCGATGTTGGTGTCGTGGGTGACCATGAGGATGGTCCTCCCCTGCTGTTGCAGCTTGACGAAGAGCCCCATGATCTCCTCGCCGGTTTTCGAGTCCAGGTTGCCCGTCGGCTCATCGGCTAGAATCATCGAAGGATCGTTCGCCAGGGCCCTGGCGATGGCTACCCTCTGCTGTTCGCCGCCCGAGAGTTCGCTGGGACGGTGATGCTGCCAGTCGACGAGGCCGACCATTTCCAGGAGCTCGAGGACGCGCTGCCGCCGTTTTTTCCCCGACCGGCCGTTGAAGAGCATGGGCAGCTCCACATTTTCGTAGGTCGTGGCATAAGGGAGCAGGTTGAAATTCTGGAAGACGAAGCCGATCTTCCGATTCCGGATCGTGGAGAGCTGGTCGAAGCCGAGGCCGGCCACGTTTTTCTCTTCGAGAAAGTAGGAACCGGCGGTTGGTGTATCCAGGCAGCCGATGATGTTCAGCAGTGTCGATTTGCCCGACCCGGAAGGGCCCATGATCGAAATGAACTCGGCCGGTTCGATCCTGAGGGAGATCTCCTTCAGGGCTTCCAGCCGGACCTCCCCCATCCTGTAAACTTTGCTGATATTCTCCATCTCGATCATCGCTGTCTCCTATTCATACCGAAGCGCCTCGACCGGATTCAGACGGGAAGCCCGCACGGCCGGAAAGATACCCGAGAAGAAAACAAGAGTCCCTAAGACGACCAGGAAGATGAGCAGGATGTCGAGGGAGAAGATCGGCCGAAGCAGGTAGGTCTGGATACCGGAAAGCTCATAGCTGATGGGGACGAGCCGCGTCAGGCGCACGATGGCATAGGCAATGGCCGTTCCCCAGAACATTCCTTTGGAAAATATGAACACCGTTTCCAGCAGGAACTGAAGGATGATATGGCGGCGCCGGGCGCCCAGGGCCATTTTGATCCCGATCTCGCGCGTCCGTTCCTTGACCAAGGCGTACATGAGATTGGTGACGCCGACGGCGCCGATGAGCAGGGTCAGGCCCCCGATGAGGCCCAGGAAGATCTCGATGCCCCGGAAAGCCTTTCCGGCGACCTCGGCCTGCTCGATCGTATTCCAGATCCCCAGGGCGTAGTCATCCTCCGGGTCGAAGCGGTATTTCCGGCCGAGGATCCGGCGGATGCGCTCCTCCACGAACTGGTTGTCCTCGCGCTGCTTCGGCTGGACATGAATGCGGTCGATGTAAAGCTGAGTGTGAATGCGGGAGAAAGTGCTATGTGGGATATAAGCGTGGTCAGCGTCAAAGCCCTGGTAGGCGGAGCTCTGAAGCTTCTTCTTCATGACGCCGATCACCGTAAAGGGCACACGGTTGACGACGATGGTTTCTCCTACGGGGTTCTCTCCGGGGAAGAGGTTCTCGGCCATGTTCCAGCCGATGAAGGCCACCCGGCGGGCGGAGCGCTCGTCCTCCTCGT
Source organism: Candidatus Desulfaltia sp. (assembly GCA_035528895.1). GTDB lineage: Bacteria > Acidobacteriota > Aminicenantia > Aminicenantales > UBA8522 > UBA8522. The sequence continues at coordinate 2,388 of DATKXS010000212.1, read as the reverse complement.
TGATGAAACGCCCGCCGCTTTCCGCGATCATGGAGCGCATGACTCCGAAGGCCGGCCCGACGCCGCAGACGTTGCGGTTGGTTTCGCGGCCTCTTACGCTGATCGTAAAGTAGTCATTGGATTCGGGTGAGATCAGGGCGATCTCCGGGATGAGCGCCGACAGGAGGGCGATATCCCTGGGATAGATCATGATGCGCCTCCCCTTGGGAAGCCCCTGATAATCTTTGGAGGTCTGGCCACGATAGACCATGATGAGGTTATCGCCAAGGCCCTTGAAGCTGATGCGGAAAGAGTTGCTGAGACCGCGGCCGAAGGACATCAGGAGCAGGATGGACAGGGTTCCCCAGATAATGGCGAAGGTGATCAGGGCAGTCTTCTTTTTCCGCTTGCGCAACTCTTTGGCAAAGTAGCGGAGGAGCTGGGCGCGCATGGCTTATTTCCTCAGGGCCTCGATGGGATTCGTGGAAGCGGCCCTCCGGGCCGGCATCAGGCCCGAGACGATTCCGATGGCAAGGAGTATCAGGACCGTGGCCACACCTATGGCCGGGTTGATCTGCGGATTTCCGACAAAGTCTTCGATCTTCTCGACCGGGATGACTTTCAAGACCAGGGCCGCGAAAAGGAAGCCCAATCCGCCTCCGAACAGGACGATCACCAGGGACTCGGCAAAGAACTGCCAGAGGACATGCCGCCGTTTCGCCCCCACCGCCAGCTTAATCCCGATCTCCTTGGTGCGTTCCTCGACCACGACCAGCATGATGGACGCCACTCCCACACCTCCGACCAGCAGGGTGAAGGAGCCGATCACACCGAGAAAAATATTGAAAGCCAGGAAGAAAATCGAGAACGATTTTTCGAACTCGGTCCAGTCCCAAACGAACAGGGCGTCTTTGTCGTCGGGCGAAAAGCCGACCAGGTCTCCAAGTTCCTCCCGCATCAGACGGATGATCTTCTTGGAGTATGCAGGGTTCCGGGGCTGAAAGATGAGGCTCCCGATATATTTGTCACCGAAAAGCGCCGAGTAGGTCGTCCAGGGAATAAACGCGCAGTGCTCGTCGGGCTGCCCGCTGAAGTTGCTCGTCTGGATCTTTTTCTTCATCACTCCCACGACGGTGAAAGGAATCCCCTCGATGAAGATGGTGCGGCCCACGGCCTCTTCCTCGTGGAACAGGTTTTCGGTGACGGTGTTTCCGAGCAGACAGACGCGGCGCTTCTGCGATATGTCGGTCTCATTGAGATATCGGCCCTTGCCGGCGATGATATTGCGGATGTCTCCGTATTCGACGGTCACTCCGCGCACGGTGTTGAGGACGTCCTCCCGGCGGTGGCGGATGGCCCGGCTGGCGGTGAACTCGAAAGACGTCCTCTTAATCCCGGGGACCTTCTGACCGGCCAGAATGACCTGCTCCGGAGTCAGTCGAACCGGGCGGCCTTTGGGGAGACCCTGGTAGGGCATGGTCGTGCTCGCCGGAAAGGCGATCACGAACCCCTGTCCGACGCCGCGGAAAGACTTCAGGTTCTGCCGGCTCACGGCCGAGCCGAAGGCGAGCAGGATGACGACGGCGAAGGTCCCCCAGCCGACGCCCGAGAGCGTCAGCGTAGTGCGGAGAGGCTGCCGTCTCAGGTCCCGGATGAGGTTGCGGAAGAAAGTGAGGATCATTCGATTTCCCGAGGAGGCCGTTCAACGACCTGGTCTCCTTCCTTGAGGCCTTCCAGGATCTCGATGTTCAGGCCGTCGGAAAGGCCGGTTTTAACCTCGACCTTGGTGATCGTTTCGTTTTCCTTGACCTCGACGAAGCGCTTCCCGTCCTCCGAGAGGACCAGCCGCTCGGGGACGATGAGGGCGTTTATATGTTCCTGGATCTTCACATAGGCCGTAGCCGAATATCCGGCCCGAAGGATGATCCCGGGCGCCTCACCAAGGACGATCTCCACATCGAAAAGGGTAGCATTTCCTTCTTTCCTCGCCTTGGGAAAAATCCGCTCAAGCGTCCCCTGGATCTTTTTCTCCGCCAGCGCTCCGATCTGGAGCTCGGCTTCCATGCCCGATACGAGTTTCCCGACGTCGATCTCATCGACCGTGCCCTTGAAAAGGATGTTTTTCATGTCGGCCATGGAGCAGAGATCGGTTCCAGGCTGGAAGTTGGTCAGCGGGACGACCGGATCGCCCTGGTGGGCGCTCAGGGAAAGCATGATGCCGGAGATGGGGGCTTTGATAATGGAGTCGATGCTACGGTCGGACATCTCGATCCGGCCTTTCTCCAGGAGCTGGAACTTCTCTTGGGCAACGCGGTGGCGCAGCCTCGCCTCATTGTATTCCGCCTCAAGGGTGTCCATCTGAGATTTGGAGATGAGTTTTGACTGAAACAATTGAGCGTTGCGGTCCCG
>DATKXS010000211.1:0-4084 GCA_035528895.1 Candidatus Desulfaltia sp. | reverse complement strand
CGATAGTCTTCTCCTGGCGGTTCCGCTTTATTACTATTTCGTCAAGTATTTTTGGAAATGAAGAAGATCGCCGTCCTCGGTTCGACCGGCTCCATCGGCACCAGCACTCTCGATATCGTGAGCCGGCTCGGGGACGAGTATGTCGTCAGCGGCCTGGCCGCGGGATCCAATATCCCTCTGCTCCTGGAACAGGTCCGGAGGTTCAAGCCGAAGATCGTTTCGCTCAAGACGAAAGAGGAGGCTGCCAGGTTCAAGGAAGACCTGGGCGGTCTGCCCGTCCGCGTTGTTTTCGGGCCCGAGGGAGCCGAGGAGGTCGCCCGTTTCGACGAGAACGAGGTCGTGGTCGCCGCCATCACCGGCATCGAAGGGCTGAGGCCGACGGCCGCGGCCGTGGAGACGGGGGTGCGGGTGGCCCTGGCCAACAAAGAATCCATGGTCGTGGGCGGAGCCATCCTGCGGTCCATGGCGGCGTCTTCCGGGGCCGAGATCATCCCCGTAGACAGCGAGCACAGCGGGATCTTTCAATGCCTGGCCAAGGAGCGGAGAGAGAACGTCAGGAAGGCGATCCTGACGGCTTCGGGCGGCCCCTTTTTCCGGACTCCACTCTCCGATATCAAGAACAAGACCGTCGCCGAGGCGCTGGCCCATCCGCGCTGGAAGATGGGCCGGAAAGTGACCATCGACTCGGCGACGCTGATGAACAAAGGTCTGGAGCTTATCGAGGCCCGTTGGCTTTTTGACCTGACGCCGGAGGAGCTCGATATCCTCATCCATCCCCAGAGTATCGTCCATTCGTTGGTGGAGATGAGGGATGGATCGACCCTCGCTCAGCTGAGCATCACCGATATGCGCGTTCCTATCCAATACGCCCTGACCTACCCGGAGCGAGAGACGTCGGAGCTGCCGGCGCTCGAGTTGAGCCGGGTCCGGTCTCTCGAGTTCTTCGAGGTGGAAGAAGACCGCTACCCGCTCATCGCTTTCGCCAGGCAGGCCCTCGAGGAGGGGAAGAGCCTGCCCGTTGCGCTCAACGCTGCCAATGAAGTGGCCGTCGAGGCATTCCTCGGCCGCCGCATCGGTTTCTCCGATATCGCCGCGATCATCGGCGGGATTTTGGATCGACATCGGGTCTGCGAGGCGGAGACCCTGGAAGCTGTCCTGGCCATCGACCGGGAGACCCGCGTTCAGAGCGAAAATTTCATCAAGCAAAGGGATTAGATATGGGCACTGTGTTCGAGACCATCCTGTCATTCCTCGTCGTCTTCGGCGTCCTCGTCTTCATCCACGAGTTCGGCCACTTTTTCACCGCCAAGCTGGTCGGCATCCGCGTGGAGACCTTCTCGTTCGGCTACGGCAAGCGTCTTCTCGGCATCCGGCGGAAGGGCACGGACTATCGGATCAGCCTGATCCCGATGGGCGGCTACGTCAAGTTCCTGGGGGAAGGGGAATTGTTCTCGGAAGGCGGAACGGGAACTCTTCCCGCCGACCATTTTCTGGCCAAAACGCGCTGGGAGAGATTCCTGGTCATGGTCATGGGATCGGTGATGAATATCCTCCTGGCCATCCTCATCTTCGCGGTCATCAACATGGTCGGGGTTACGGTTCCGGCCTACCAGGATGAGGCCCCGGTCATCGGCTATATCGAGCCCGGGTCGCCCGCGGAAGAAGCGGGGTTCCTGCTTGACGACGAAATCCTCAGCCTTGACGGAGAAAATGCCGCCACCTGGAACGATGTCGAGCTGGCCGTGGGGAGCAAACCGGACCGGCTGATGACCGTCGAGATCCGGAGGGAAGGAGAGGAGCAGGAGATCCGGCTCCGGACGGAAAAACGGACCCGCTACGCCCTGGGCTATGCCGGTTTCACGGGGAAATTTTTGACCCAGATCCGTCTTGTCAAGCCCGGCTCTCCGGCAGAGAAGGCCGGTTTGCAGCAGGGCGACATCATCCTGTCCGTCGACGGCCGGCCGATCTACCTCTACCAGTTCGTCGAGTTTATCGAAAAAAATCCCGACCGGGAGCTGGAGTTCCTGGTGGACCGGCACGGCCAGAGACTGAGCCTCCGGGCGACACCGCGACTCGAGAGCAAGGTCGGTAAGATCGGCGCCTATACCGAGGCCCGGACGGTGATGAAGAAGTACGGTTTCTTCAGAGCCGTCGTCCAGAGCGTCAGTGACAACACCAAGAACGCGTTCCTGATTATCCGCTTCATCAAAGACCTGATCCTGCGGCGTGCCCCCACCCAGCAGCTCGGCGGGCCGCTGGAGATCGCCAGCTTTTCCTATGCCGCCTGGAAGATGGGCTTCCTGGCCATGTTGAGCTGGATCGGGCTGATCAGCCTGCAGCTCGGCATCATCAACCTCTTCCCGATCCCGGTCTTCGACGGCGGCCAGATCTTCGTCCTGGCCCTGGAAGGTTTGTTCCGGCGCGATTTCAGCCCCAAAGTCCGGCAGATCTGGATGCAGGTGGGATTCGTCATTTTCATCTTCCTGATCGTCTTTATCATTCTCAACGACATCGTCAAAAGGATGCCTAACGGCTGGGAAAGCCTCATCCCGTGGTAAGATGGCTCGGGTTTGGATTCGTCAGCCCGCTCACTTCCCCAGCGAGGAAGTTCGCTCCGAACTCCTCCTTCGCTCTTCTCTCCTGCGGAGAGAAACCGTGCCCGCTCAGTCGTCGACGGACTTCCTCACCCAAACCCTCGCCTTGGGAAAAGAAGGGAGGGATATCCCGAGCCCTTGACAGGATAGAAGATGATTAAGAATGCATTTCCCCGGCGGAAGACGAAGCAGCTCAAAATCGGCGGGGTGCCGATCGGGGGAGGAGCGCCGGTCGTCGTCCAGTCGATGACCAAGACTCTGACCCACCACGTTGCCCGGACCGTTGCCCAGATCAAACGACTGGAGAAAGAGGGTTGTCAGATCGTGCGCCTGGCCGTGCCCGACGAACGGGCGGCGGCCGCCCTGAAAACGATCCGCAAGCGTGTCTCTATCCCGATCATCGCCGATATCCATTTCGACCACAGGCTGGCGCTGGCCGCCCTTCGCGCAGGAGTGGACGGGTTGCGTTTGAATCCCGGCACCATTGGCTCGAAGGACAAGGTGCGCGAGGTCGTCAGGGCCGCCCGGGAGCGGCGGGTACCGATCCGGATCGGGGTGAACTCGGGATCTGTGGAGAAAGATATCCTGGCGAAACATGGGGGGGCTTCTCCCGAGGCCATGGTCGAGAGCGCGTTGGATCATATCCGGCTTTTCGAAGACCTGGAGTTTGATCTGATCAAGGTGTCCCTCAAGGCCTCGGATGTCGGCCGGACTGTGGCCGCTTCCAGGCTCCTGGCGGAAAAGGTGGATTATCCTTTTCACGCGGGCATCACCGAATCCGGAAGCCTTCTCTCCGGAAGCGTGAAATCGGCGGTCGGCCTGGGCATCCTCCTGGCCGAGGGTTTGGCCGATACGATTCGCGTGTCCCTGACCGCTCCTCCCGAGGAGGAGGTCCGGGTGGCCTTTTGGATACTTCGGAGCCTTGGGCTCGGCGGCCGACACATCGACTTCGTTTCCTGCCCGACCTGCGGCCGGGCGGAGGTCGATCTGATGAGGATCGCCCCAGAGATCGAGAGACGACTGTCGGCGATCCGGGTCCCTTTGACGGTGGCCCTGATGGGCTGCATGGTCAACGGTCCCGGCGAAGCGAAAGACGCGGATATCGGGATCGCCTGCGGCCGCGGCGCCGGAGTCCTTTTCAAAAAGGGCAAGCTTGTCCGCCGGGTCGACGAGAAAAGGATCGCGGCCGAGATCGTCCGGGAAGTGAAAAAAATGGCCGGCGAGCAGCGCCGGAGAGGAAAGGATTGATAAACTTGGCCGCGAAGAGCCGGATACCGAAAGTGACGAGAGAGAAGTTGGAGAGGCTCCGCCGGATCCTCCGCCGGATGGACAAAGCCCTGGTCGCTTTTTCGGGGGGTGTCGACAGCACTTTTCTTCTCAAAGTGGCGGCCGAGGAGCTCGGGAAGGATGTCCTGGCCGTCATCGCCCGCTCCGAGACCTATCCGGAGCGCGAAGTCAGGGCGGCCGTGGCCCTGGCCCGGAGAATCGGC
>DATKXS010000210.1:0-5562 GCA_035528895.1 Candidatus Desulfaltia sp. | reverse complement strand
TAAAAAAATCAAGAAGAAGGAAGGGACTAGAAAAACGCGGCGCGGTTTTTCTCTCATAATAAACTCCCATATATACTATGCCGAATGCCGGTAAATGTGTCAACGCGATCCCCCTGGACGCGGTCTATGGCGGGAGGCGGGCCTTTTCCCGACCATACCGACGATCGTTCCGTGGCACGACTGGCTCGGAGTCATTCCGTTTTACCGCAAACGTCTCCTCCATCGGTTTTCCCAACGAATCCTCGGTCTCTCCTGACTCGATGCAACGTTCTCAGGCCGGCCTCGTTTCTAAATAGAAGAGCCGTGTATTATAATTGAATGATGATGACGCGCCTCTTCAAGGGCAGGCCGGAGCTCCTTACCCACGGCTTCAGCTTGCTCGCCTCGTTCTTGATCCATGCGGGAGTGCTCTACCTTCTCGTCACCCATTTCGTCTCCGTCCGGATCATCGAGTTCAAAAACCCAGTCATCCCCATCGTTATCGTGCCGCCTCCGCCCCTCCAGCTTCCCGAAATTGCCAGGAACCCGGCCAACCTGCCTGAAGTGATCGAGGGGTTCCCCGATTTTCTCCCCTCGAGAACACTTCCCCAGAAAACGGCCGGGCCTTCCCCGCCGATCACTTCCTTTGAAGAGCCCGTGGCACCGACCGCGGTGGAGATGTACGAGCCCAAGTTCACGACGGGCTTCCGGCTGGACCAGACCTCTCCGGAAAAATCCGGGATCACCTCCGGCGACCGGCTCCGGCTGCCCATCCAGGAGCGGATGAAAGGGTCCAGGGACGACCTGGTCCGGCCGACGGCCCCTCCCAAGGACGTGGACTGGCGGAAATACCTCTCCGTCGGGTCGGGAGGGCTACGCGGGTACCTCTCCGGCTCCTCGTCCGGCAGAAGCCGGATCCGAGGCTCTCTTCGGGGTGGTTCTTCTGTATCTGCCGACATCAAGAAATACAACCTTTCGCCCTGGGCCAGCAAAGTCGTCGAGCTCATCCAGAAGAATTGGGATATTCCTCCGACGCGCCCGGCCAACCCGGACGCAGCCGTCGAGATCGCCGTCGTCCTCCAAAAAAGCGGCCAGATCTCCGCACTCGAGGTCGTTGTCTCTTCGGACGACCAATCTTTCAACCAGGCGGCGCGCTTCGCCGTCGAACTGAGTTCACCGTTCCCCCCTCTTCCGGAGGACTTCCCCGCGGCCAATCTCGAGATCTCGTTCGTTTTCTCCGTCCAATGAAAAAAGGAATCCTTTTGTTCGCCCTCCTGGCCGTCCATTGCAGCGCCTTCGTGGCCGCGGACTGGAGGACCGAGTTGAACAATTTCTTCAGAGACGAGAAGGCGGTCGACTACGGAGGGGCCATCGGTTACCTCGAGGACAAGATCGCATCACTCGGCGACGAGGATAAACCCATGGCCTGCGGGCTTCTGGCCTACCTGCACGGCCGGCTCGGGGACAGAAAGGATGAGTACCAGAGACTGGGGGAATATTTCGAGAAGTACGGCGCTGTCGGGATGGGATTTACCTTCCTTCCTCTGTCCGTCCGGAACGGGGTGCTCCGCTATCTCCGGGAGTGGCAGCTCCGCTACCCCTGGGTGCTTAAAATCGGCTTCGTGACGCCCGGCGGTGTCGAGACATCATCTCTGCTGCCGAATCCTCCCGAGACCATCCTCCTTGGAGTCGAGATGGCGAGCGACGTCTATTACAAGCTGATGGACGGCCAGGACGTCCTCAAAGGCGGCCGGTTCCACCGCGGATTTAACGCGGTCGCCATCCAGGCCTGGAGAATTTTCCGTGAGCCCGGCGCCTTCCCCTACATCCTGGAATTCAAGGCGGGGGACCTGATCGTCCGCCGCGAGCTCATTATCGGTGTCCAGATGGAGTTCGTCGGCATCATGGGGAAACCCTCCAGCGGCCGCAAGGACGAAGAGTTCCTCTTGGAATTATATTTCGGAGAGGACCTCCTCGCCTCGAGTCGGAAAACTCTCCCTTCAGCCCGGGAGATGGGGATCGAAGTCCCTCCTCCGACCGGCAAATATGATCCGTTTGGACCCGGCTACCAGAACGAGCCGAGAATTCCCAACAGCATTCCGATTATGGCCATCCCCGCCGCCATCATCGAGGCCATCAAGGCGCTGAAGAAGAAGGATGAGGTGGAACCCGTCCCCCCACCCAAGCTGATGACGGACATCCTGATCTCTTTCAAACGCCCGAACGCCGGCGGCAACGACATCGAGGTCCGGACGCGGGTTTCACTCGGCCTCCGGGAGATGCGCTTCCTCTCTTATTCGTTGATGGACCGGAGTTAGGGGACGCTCCCCAAGGGGACACCCTTTGGACCCTCAATGGCGAAGCCAGACCGGTGTAATGGGTGTCCCCTTGGGGAGCGTCCCCGGATGCAGCCCGCAGCCTCATAAATAAAACCGATAGAGGATTCCCACTCCCCATTCCGTTCCGCCCAGGTTGACCCGGAACCCCTGTTTGTCTGTTTCAACCAGGCAATACTTCACGTAGCCCTTGAGCGACAGCCCGGAGGTCAGATGGACGTATCCCCCTCCAGTGAGGTGCATGCCTGCCTGGCTCCCGTTCGATGAATCTATGGGAAATGTTGGGTCATATGTCTCTTTATAGAGGACATATTCAACTCCAGGACCAAGGAAGAGGCCGAATCTTCCGGTGTCAAAGGAATAACGGAGGGAGAGCCAAAGATCGGTGAGGCGGAGACTGAGGCCTTCCTCGGTGTAAGATGTCTGGCCCTTCTTGCTGAGAATCCTGGCGCCGGACCCGATGTCCAAGCCATGGGGCTCCCGGATCGGAAAACGAAGCGTCATTTCCACCCCGAAAAACGGTGCTCCCTTGCCGTAGAGCTCCTTGAAGATTTCGTCCTGGAGGAAAAAGAATCCGCCCAGGAGCCCGACCGTGAAATACCTCTCCTCATCCGGCAGCAGTCTGATCCGGGTCTGCTGTTGAGGCCAGCCGACCCCGGCACATAAAAGCGCCAGAGCTAAGGGGACGACGAGCTTTTTCACAGCTGCCCCTTCAGGCTCTTTTTGAGCCCCTGACGCCCGCTCCGCTCGACCATGGTGCCTCCGTTGACGGTGATCGTGGCGGGAGCGCTTTCCAGTCCCTGGCTATCCACTGTAGTGATAGCGAAGCTGTAGGCCTTAGTTTTATCCAAGTTCCGGATGGTAAAGGAGAACTGAGTTGCCGGCAAATCCGCCAGCACGTTCTGCCCCTGATTCATCTCATAGACTCTGTATTCCTGGACATCGTTATTGAGGGGATTCGGCAGCCAGCTCAGCTCGATCAGCGTCTCTCGATAAAAGAGCGCCCTGTTCTCGATCATCCGGCCCTGAAGTTCAAGGGGCGGCGAGATCGAGGCGACCAGAACCTTCTGGCCGGGAGTGAGGTCCGTGTAATCTTTTTGTGTCCCGTCCGGGAAAGTCACCCTGAGGTCGTAGCGGGCGCCGCCCGCCGCCGGCGCTCCGAAATGGGCCGCGGGCGCATCCTGACCGAGATAGCCGTATTCTCCCGTGATCTCCCGGTGTCCCTTGAGGGAGTTCTTTTCGCCGAGGTGGCCGGATCGGTAGAGGTCGAGTTTAGCGCCGATGCTGCCACTGTGCCCTCGGGGATCGCTCACGATCTCGGCCTCGATCCAATCCAAGTTATTGAGGTCATTGCGGAAAAGCCGGTTGTACCCGTCCTTATTGGTCACATAGATATCGAGGTCACCGTCGTTGTCGAAATCCGCCAGCGCAGCTCCCCGGGGATCTTCGATAGACAAGGAATCCTCGAGCCCCGATTCAGACGTCGGGACTAGGGAAAAATACCCCTCGCCGTCGTTCTCGTAGACGTTCTCCCCGGAGAGGTAGAGATCGAGGTCGCCGTCGTTGTCGAAATCCCCGAAGCACACCTGGAACCCGCTGATCGCCCGGGTCCAGCGGATAACTTGGTAGCGGGAGTACGATTTTCCCGTGTTTCTATAAAGGGCGATCCGTCCCTCGCCGACGATGGCCGTGTCAAGGTCGCCGTCGTTGTCGAAATCCGCCCAGACGATGCCGTTGTCGAATACTCCTTCGCTGACTGGGATGCCGATCTGTTCGCCGACATTCCGGAAATGCCCGGTCCCGTCGTTGCGGTAGATGGTCGAGGGAGGCCCCCACATGGATTGGGCGATATCGGTATAGCCGTCGCCGTCATAATCGCCGGTCGTCACCCCCTGAACGAAACCGGTCCAGTCGATACCCCGGTACTCAGCCGTGAATGTCCCGTCTCCATTGTTCATATAGAAGTTGGGTAGGCTCTGTGGAGGAGAGGGAAGAGGGTTGAAAGGATCCGGGTTAGTGAGCGGGTTAGAGAAATAAAAGTCGATGTCTCCGTCCTTGTCGAAATCGGCCGCCGCCACTCCGCAGGTCGTCAGGTCAACGGTCTGCGGCGGGAGGATAGCGGAGGTAATGTCCTGGAAAAAGCCGTTCCCGTTATTCTGGTAGAGATGATTGTGGGCCGGAGTGATCCCGGCATAGGTGGTCGAGACGAAAAGGTCGAAGTCGTGATCTTTGTCCCAGTCAACAAAGACGGCGCCATGGGTCCCGTAGGCGTAGGCGTCCGCAACCCCCCTGGCTCCCGCCTCGTTGACGAAATAACTGCCGTAATTGATATACAGAATATCCTCGACGGCGGCGACTCCCCGGGCTTCCGCGTTCTTGACGAAGATGTCGATCCGGCCGTCCCCGTTGACATCCACCCAAGAGACGCCGTGCCCTCCGAAGTAGCTGTGCCCCTTGACTTGGAACTGCTCGCTAACCTCGGTAAAGTGGATCTGGCCGAAGGACAAGACGGCCGCGCCGAGGAGGCCGAACAGGATCCGTCCGAAACGGCCGGGGAGATGATGCTCATTGTCGAGGTTAATCATTCTTCTCTCTCGTCTGTTTCGCCGATTTCCTCAAGAGTGTGCCAACAAAGGGGCCCTTTGTCAAGAGCACCTCTAGAACCGGCAAACCCAAAGAATCGAGATGCATTTCCGGGGCGTTGACTCGACAGGACTGACCCCAAAAATCGGCCTTAATTTTCGCTAACTTATTATATTTCTTTCAGATACATCAATTTTCATCTGGAAGAGCTCATTTTGGGGTAACTTCAGTTAGGCTTGGTCCCTTGACATTCTGCTCGCGCTTGAGATATGCCTTTCCTAAAAAAGACAGGCCCTGAAATGTCGGTCCTGAAGAAAAAGAAAACCATCCTGGGAATGATCGTCCTCATCCTGGTGGTGGCTATCGCCATCGTTTTCATCAAGATCGATCTGGCCACTCAGTTTCGCATCGGCGTCGGCTGGAAAGCCCAGATCCTCTGCTCGGGAATTTTCGTCTCCGGAAGGGACGCCGCTGCGGTGTTAAAGGAGGACGTGGCCGTACATCCGCTCCTGTCGTTCATCGGCGCAAGAGTGGATTATGAGAAGAAGGAAGTCCGCGCCTCTTTCCTTGGGCTCATCAAGAATCGGTCCATCTACCATCCCCGGCTCGGAAGTATCCTCCTGTCCGGAGTTCCGGAAGAGACGATCCGCTCCTGGCCGGTCGA
>DATKXS010000209.1:0-5657 GCA_035528895.1 Candidatus Desulfaltia sp. | reverse complement strand
GCGGATCCTGTCCAATTTGTTCTTGGCGTTCAACAACTCGGCCAAAGCCTGGATGTAGCTGCTCTGGGTGCCGAGGAATCTGTCATTGGCCTGGGTGAGGTCCGTGCTCGAGGCCAGGCCTTCCTGGTATTTGATCAGGGTTTTGTCATAGACCTTCCTGGAGAGCTCCATGTTGTCTCTGATGTTGCGGAAGTTCTCGAAGGCCGAGGCGAGAGCGTTCTTGGCCTGGGCTTCCTCTAGGACGAGTCCCTCCGACACCTGCCGGGCCGTGGTGCGGGCCTGCTCCAGCGCGAGAGAGGCCTGTTGAACCCTGGCCTTCTGGGCGCCGCTCTTGAAGAGGGGGAAGTTGACGTTGACCCCGACTGTCTGCGTCCGGTACCAGTCCTTGTTCAGGTCGATGAAGTTGAAGGTATCGCGGAAGGCGTTCAAAGAGAGAATGTAAAAGGCGGCCACGGTCGGCCAGTACTTGGCCTTTTCGTTCTTCAGATTCATCTCCGCCAGCTTCTCTTGGGTCTGCATGAACCGGAAATCGATATTTTCCTTAAGGGTGAATTCACCGGACATCGCTTGGGCGATATCCTCGGCGGTAACGATGGCCTCGAGCTTATCGGTGAGGGTGACCTCCTCGTCCAGGTCGATCCCCATCTGGAACTTGAGGAGCTGGTAGGCCGTTTCGGTCTGTTTCTGGAGGTTCTGCAGGCTGTTCTTGAGCGCCGTCACCGATATCTGGACGACGTCGGCGTCGGTTTCTTCGAGAAAACCCTCCTTGTACCGTTCGCGGATCTCGTAAAGGGTCTTCTCCAGGTTTTCGAGGTTGCCCTGGATGATCCTCTCGCTCTCCTCGGAGACCAGGATGAGATAATAGGTCTGGGAGACCGTCTCGATGACGTCCAGCCGGGTCCGCTCGAATCCTTCTTCGGCCAGGCGGCTATAGATCCGGGAGGCCTGCAGCCCCACAATATAGCTGCCGTTGAAGACAAGTTGCTGGACCTGGAGGCCGAGGTTGGCGTTGTGCTGGGTGCCGAATTGGACCGGGATTTTCTCATCCAGTTTCCCATCGAAAAAGTTGGGGATGAGAACGGTCGCCAATTCCAGGTTGTTGACATAGCCCAATGAGGAGGTCACCTGGGGCAGCCCGGCGGCAAGGGTCTCGCGCATTCTTTTTTGGGCGGCGATGATCTCCAGCTGTGATTTCCGGGCGTCGTAGTTGTGCTGGGTAGCGTACTCGCGGGCCTCCTGCAGGCTGAAGGAGCGGGGGGATTCCGCGGCGTCGACGGGCCTGGGGAGGAGCGCCGAGGCCAGCACAAGCCCCGCCCAGATCAGGGCACAAGATATTCGACCGCAATGAGTTTGGGCACGCATTTTTATAAACATCCTAGTCCTCTATACCGCTATGGATTTCCTTCCGGAGTCCCGAAAGGATTGAAGAAATAGGGCGATAGAGCCTACAGAGTTAGTAAAATATTATAGCATAAGGACCCGGTTTTAGATAAACATGCGAAAAGGGAGTCGGTTCCCCGCCGGTCGGAGATAACCTCATCTTCTGGCCGGAACTTCCCGGCTGGTTCGACGGCATTATTTCTAGCGGTCGCTACCAAGGTCAGCAGCGATGGACGGGCGCTGCCGCGCAGCCGGGCCTATTGCACGATCCAGCCGATGGCCTGCATGGATCGGATCGTTTGAGCATACTCGTTGCTGCTTCCCCCATACAGGTCATAGGCCGATTGGAGGATGGCGTTGGCGGCGTCGATAAACTGGGATCTTTTCGTCAGATAATAAACCCAAGCGCGGTAGTAGATCTTGGTCGCACTTTCCAGGCCGATGCCAGAGACGCTGAGGCCGGAGATCCGGTTTGTTCCGCCTGCGGCCAAAAGGCAGAAAGCGTGAGGGTAAATGGTGCAGTTGATGTGAACTCCGCCCCGGTCGTAGTTAAACGGAAGGTCATAGTACTGGCTGAGATGACAAGGGTCAGGGCCCAGGGACCAGCGTGTTTGGCTGTAGCGATTGGGGTCCTCAGCGCTCCGGACATATCCCCTGGATATGCCGTAGTCATAGCTGGGGAAGGCGTCCTCGCCGTTAAGCCATTCGGCATAATAGATACCGCTTCCCGTGGGTTGCCAGAAAAACTCCGCGGCGTGTCCGATAATATCGGAAAAGGATTCGTTTAGCGCGCCGGGCTGGAATTCGTAAATGAGATCAGACGCGTAGTCCGTGACGCCGTGACTGAATTCATGACCGACGACATCAAGGGCGGCTGCAAATTGGGCCCGCTGCTTGCCGGAGACATAGAAGTTGAGATTGGCTCCATTCCAGGAGGCGTTGTCGCTGTAGCCGCCAAGAGAACTGTGCGTGACGATGCTCGTGTTCATGTTGTTGCCGTTCATTCCGGAACGGCCGAGAAAGAGGTAATAGAAGTCATAGACAAGCCCGATATTGTAGTGGGCGCTCACGCTTGTGCCGTCTTGATCCCAATAGTTATCTGCGTCGGAGGGGACATATCCGCCCGTCCGATAATCGTAAACGGCCTGGATGTAGGGTCTGATGGCTTTGTCGTCATAGAGATAGTAAGTTCCTCCTTCCAGGTAGGTGGGGAACTTCCGCGTGACGCCATGGAAATCGATGCCGAGGCCGATCTCGCCTCCGTCAAATTGGACGTTCGTATCGCGCGCGAGGATCTCTCCGCTCCGGGCGTCCACGAGGCCGATCTCGTATTCCCCCTCGTTTTTCTTGACCTTAACCTGAAAACAAAGTCGGCAGGTCTGGTCGGCTGCCGGAAATATAACCTGGCTGATCTCCTCCGCCGTTCCCGTCGGATGATCGAGTTCGAGGGCCTCTTCGAGTTTTTTCGCAGCCTCATCCGGGGAAAGCAGCGGGACAAGGTCCACCTGGCCGACCTCATAATAATGTCCGGTGATACCAGCCAGCTTGTCGTCCCGAAAATGCTGGATGATTTCGCCGCCGAAAACTGGAATCCCCATGTGGAATTGAGAGAAGCGGCGGTGTTCCATCTTTTCGATGAGGGAATCGGTATCGCTTCTCCTCAGCACAAGGTTGCCCTTGGCGATTTCGGCTGAAAAACGATCCCTCAGGAGATCGCGATCGTCCCTCCTCGACAACAGATTTCCATTGGCCATTTCCTCCGAAAAATAACCTCTTGGGCTTATTCCCGACATGGACAGGACTCTGATTCTCTGCCCGCTGATCGGGTCATAGGTCACGTAGGCTTTCCCCACGTATTCCGAGAAAAGAAGGCCTGAGGCCAGAAAAAAACAGGCAATGAAAGCGATCCTTTTCATTCGGTGCCTCCTTAAAGCATCCAATGGCGATGCTTTCTCTGAAATTCCTCGGTCAAAAGAGGAACTTGATTCCCGCCATAGCCCTCAACCCCCCTGTCTTGATCTCCATGTCGTTCCCTTCGACATCGATCTTGGCTTTCCCTTCCGAATATCTGAAATGGACGTTGATACCGACGTTCTGAGCGATCCAATAATCAAGGCCGGCTCCTCCGTTGAATCCGAAGGCGCTCTTGGAATAAGACGCGTATTCGGAGCTGACATTCACTTCGAAGTAGGGATAGCCGACCTCCTCCCAGTTGATATCCTTCAGGCTTTCGATTTTGACATTGAGAAAGTACGTGCCGCCCGCCGTTACGTAGGCGTGGAGTCTTGAAAACAGGGGAAAAGTAAAAAGAAGGTTGAGGTTAATCTCGGAAGCGGAATATCTCAGACTTCCGTTCTCCCAGGTCTTCTCCCGGGGAGAATCGAAGTAGAGCGGGTGAGGGAAAGACGCAGAGAAGGTGCCCCGGGATTTTCCGGAAATGGGGATGAAGGAGAGTTCGACGCCGACGTTCTTGTAGAATAAATAGCCTATTCCGGCGTCGAGGGTCGCGCTGGAAGCTTTGATCTCGTAATCTTCGGTGACCAGTCCATCTTCGTGATATAGGCTGAAGGCCCAATCGTTTTTATAGGGATAGGTTAAGGAGTTATAGCCGCCGCTCAATCGGACAAAGAATTTCTTCCTGGCCGGCCGAAAGGCGGATGATCCGCCCGTCTCCGGCAGGCGAGCGGGGAGAGGAGAAACGGACTTTGGCGCCGGGTCCGGGGGCTTTTGAGCCGGGATGGCCGTCCTGTCCTGGGCTCTCGCCCGGGCCTTTTCCTCGACCTCTTTGACAACGCTCTTATGAACATATCCAGAGACGGCGAATCCGCTTGAATCCGGAGGCAGACTGATGTGATACCAGTCGCCGGTCAGCTGTAGGGCTTCGAAGACTTGGCCTTCCAAGACCGTGCCGATAACCTGGCTTTGCAGGGTCGGCTTGAGGCGGACATTGGCCCTTTTGACTGAGATCCGGATTTTCAGGTTTTCGGCTTGGGCCGGAAGAGAGCAAGCGAAGAAAAAGGCCATCGCCAGGGCGAACAGGGTTTTGGAAATCGTTTCCCTTTTTTTATCCCGCGTTTGTGGCATGCTAACCTCCCGTTTTAACCAACGTTAAAGCGGCAGCCCTTTTCGGTCAATCACCTCTCCGGGTGATTCTCAAGATGATATTTAAGGCCGATTTTTCACCCCTGGAGGAGACTCCCCTTGTCAGAGAGGCACACCGGTGGTTTTTTCTTGTCTAGCCGTCTGCTGGCAAGAGGCGGTCTTTTATGTAAAATTCTTCTCAGCAGGTCAATTCATGAAAAGCAAATCAAGATCGAGGATTGCCCTTTATCTTTCTTTTTTTGCGGCGCTTGTCTTCCTCTCCGACTGTGGCTCCGGGGCTCAGAAGACGGTGGTCAAGAGATATCCAGAGGGATTCTCCCTCAAACATCCGGAGGGCTGGACGGCCCGAGTAGTCGATCGCCAATACATCTGGATTAGACCCCTGGAGGAAAAGGAGGGGTCAGCCTTTATCCTCGTCTATCCCTTTTTCTTGAGGGAGAAAACGGAGAGCCGTTCCTGGCTGGAGACGAACCTCTCCCGCGTTTCCAGGCATTTTGAGGAGATCAAGTTCCAGAAGCTTGACCGGGTTCGCCCTTTTCCGGATGAAGCGGCCGCCAGGTTTTCCTTCCTGAGAGACAATATTCCTCATGAGGGCGTGGCCCTACTCTCAGCCCAATCCGGTCGAGAAGGCGGTCAAGCCGTTCATCAGGACGAAGCCCGTCCAGGCGGGGATCGACTTTGAGGAACACGAGGCTATTGGCCCGTTCCTGGTGAGCTTTCTCAAGCTACGAGAAGGCCGCATCCTTTTCCCCGAGCGCCGCATAAACAGAAGCCAGGCTGTACGGCGATACATATTTTTTTTCGGACAGGGATGGAGTCCGGACTCAGAACATCGACCCACCCACTGGTGGGACCGGGAGAAATCATTTCGATACCACTGGCACCTTAAGGTGCGACGGAAATTTCACCGAGCGATAGACGCGCTGTGTCGCGACCCGGAAATCCTCGGCCTGCGCCTCAAAGATGTTTGGCACGAAGGTCTGCGGGTTCCGGTCGATGAGCGGGAACCAGGTGCTCTGCACTTGAAGCATGATGCGGTGTCCCTTTTGGAAACAGTAGTTCTGGGAGTGGAGGTCAATCGTGTAGGCGACGACCTCATTCTGCGGGATCGGCTCCGGCCGCTCGAAGCTCCCAAGGTAGCGCCCCCGGAAGACTTCGTTGGCGACCATGAGCTG
>DATKXS010000208.1:0-33395 GCA_035528895.1 Candidatus Desulfaltia sp. | reverse complement strand
TAGAGAAGGCCGTTTCCCTCGACCCGACGTTCGCCGTCGCTTACCTTTATTTGGGCAAGGTCGCCGGCGCAATCTACGATACCAAAATCCAAACCGAAGCCTACGAGACGGCCAACAAATATGCCGAGAAAGCGAGCGAGAAAGAACGACTTCACATTGAAGCCGGGTACGCCAGTGTCGTTGAAAGGAGCCCTGAGAAAAGGTTGCGTCTCCTTCTGGAATTGGCCGAGAAATATCCAAAGGAGAAAGAGTTCCACACTGAACTCGGACTTTATTACCAAAGCAGAAATCAATTTGCCGAAGCCATCGCCGCTTACGACAAAGCCCTGGCTCTCGACGCCGATTTCGGTCCCGCCCTGAATCAGGCCGGTTATGCTCATGCTGAAATCGGGGATTTTGAAAGAGCCATCCGAAATTTCGAGCGCTACGCAGCGGCAAACCCAGGGCAGGCCAATCCCATAGACTCCATCGCCGAGCTCTATTTTCGGCAGGGAAAATTCGATCAGGCCAAAGCGAAATATCAAGAAGCCTTGGAGATCCGGCCGGATTTTTTTCAGTCTTGCCTAGGGCTGGCCTATATATCTGCCCTTGAGGAGAATTATGCAGAAACCGGGCATTGCCTGGAAGATTCTATCGCCAGGGCGCCGACGCCCATGGAAAAAATGGCCGCGGCCTGGCTGAAGGCCTACTACGACTATTTTCTCGGCCGGTGGGATGAAAGCCTAGCTGAATATCTAACCATGAAAGATCAGGCTGAGAAGTCCGGCGCAACAACGGCCCTGGCCGCCACCAACAGGATCTTGGGCTACCTATACACCGACCGGGGCGAATACGATTCGGCCCGACGGGCCTTCCAGGCATTCAGCGATTGGGGGATGAAGCAGGATCCTTCTAAGCACGCTTTCTATTCGGGGTGGAATAGCTATGCCCTCAGTTGGGCGGACCTGAAGCAGCGGCGCCTGGACGCAGCCCAGGCCAGACTAAGAGAGATCGAACCTCTCCTTCCTAAATTGGAATCAGATACGCAAGAAGAACTGACCCGACGTTATTGGCTCTCAGAAGCCGAAGTTCTTCTGGCCAAGGACTTGCCTGAGAAAGCTATCGAAGCCGGCAAAAAAATCGTCCCGGAGAATTTTCCGAGTATGAACGTATCGAGCATGCCCCAATACAATATTCCTTTCCTCAAGGACATCCTGGCCAGGGCCTACTGGAAAAAGGGGGACCTCGAACAGGCCATCGCAGAATACGGGCGCCTGATGACGATCGACCCGAACATCCAGGCCCGCTATCTCATCCATCCGCTGTATCATTACCGGCTGGGCCGGGTGTATGAGGAAAAAGGCGAGAAGGCCAAAGCGGCCGCCGAGTACGGAAAATTTCTGGAGTGCTGGAAAGAAGCGGACGCAAGCCATCCGGAATTGGCCGACGCCAGGAAACGTCTGGGATCTCTTCAATCGCCGGGCTAAGGCTTCTGATCCCGGCTCGTCCCTCTCCAAAAGATCCTTTCGCTTTCACGGAGATCAGGAGGAAAAAAGCCGGCTTGTTTGGCCCGCTATCAGCGAAAGACCCTTGCCCACTCGGTTGGAATCGTCGGCGCGGATAAGCGCGGTGACAAGCGGCCCGTTTCCCGGTATAATGAATCAAGGAATTCAGGCGGATCATTCATCATGAAAATCGTGGCCGAGAAAAGACTATTCTGGAACCTTCGTGAAGGGGCGGAGATCGATCTGTCCAAACGTTCACAACTCGATATGTATGTCCAACAGGTCCTTTCAAGAGGAAGGCAGGCCGATGTCCAATCTCTCTTGGCCAAGGTCGACCGTCGCGACTTCAAGGCGTCATTCGAGCGAATCAAAGCCTACTTGCCCCGTCCTGTCAAGAGATTCTGGGAGGAATGGTTTGGAAATCCTGAGCCGTCTTCAAAGAGAAATCCTTAAGGCCTTTGTCGGGCTGGCCGACCGCGACGCTTTCTATCTGACAGGTGGCACGGCTCTTTCCGCCTTTTTTCTCAGGCATCGGAGGAGTCATGACCTGGATTATTTCACATCATCCGAAGAACTCATCCCGACCTTCAGCCAAAGGCTGGAAGATGTCCTCGCCAAGAACAACCTGAAGCTCAGCCGGCTCCGGGGGTTCCATTCTTTTATCGAGATTGAGGTCGGTTCGGCGGAGGAACAAACCCTCGTCCATTTTGCCCTGGACTCGCCCTTCCGGTTCGAGGAGCCGACGTTATCTGATGAGATATCCGGCCTAAGGGTGGACAGCCTGATCGATATGGCGACGAATAAGCTACTCGCTCTATTCGGACGGGCCGCCCTTCGGGATTTCGTCGATGTCTATTTTTTATGTAGAGAGCTATTTACAAAGGAAGCGTTAATCGAAAAATGCAAGCTCAAAGACCCCGGCTTTGATCTTTACTGGCTGGGCGTGGCCATGGAAAAATGCGAAGAGTTCGAGGACGACGACGGCGACCTGCTCCTCCTCGTTCGGAGCTGTCGGCTGAATGACCTCCGCGAATATTTCCGCTCCTGGAGGCGGGAAATCCAAAGGGCTCTCGGGGCAGGAAATAAGTAATTCAGGTCAATAGGACAACCCGCATCCGATCGGATATTTTTCACTCACCAAGACAGGGAGTCTTCCCTTCGGTTTGATTCCGCCCTTGAGCAGCTTGATAAAAGAATCGAAATAGACGGCCTGGTTGCCGAACCAGCCGCGCTCGCCGCTCGAGCCGGGGATCGCTGTCTGTGATATAGCCGCCGGCGATATCGGCGCAGATCATCTGGCCGATCTTTTTCTCGAGCGTCAGCCGGGCCAGCGTCTGGTCGGCCCATTTCACCGCCTCGTCGTGAGACATCATGACCTGCGTCTGCCCATTAGAAAGAAAAGCAACAACAAAAAACAAAACTAACCCTGCCAATCTCAGCCTATGACTGCTCACGGATCCCTCCACTCATCCGTTGATCGAAGCCCCAACGTATCATCCGTCGTCAATCTCTGTCAACGCGTTCTTTCGCTTGGATTCCGCCTGCGTTTGACAGTCATTCTCCTGGAATGATATGAGAAAGGATAAATACAAAGAGGAGAGCACCCATGAGAAAAAAATGGTTCTTCCTGATTCCGGCTTTCGTCCTCCTGGTCTCAGCAATCCCGGCACCTGCCCAGACAGCGCCGGGCTCCCCCTCCGTCCTGAGCATCCGGGAGAGGGCCGCGCTCACTCTCCAGATCACGCAGACGCGGCTCGATGAGCTCCTGCCCAAAATGATGCGCGAAACCGGTTTCGACATGTGGATCATCAGCGGCAACGAGGACAACCACGACCCCATCTTCGAGACTATGATGCCGTACGAAAACTGGAACCCGATCACCCAGATCCTTGTCTTCTATGACCAAGGCCCCGACAAGGGCATCGAGCGGCTCAACGTCTCCCGCACGGACACGCAAGGGCTCTTCAAAAATGTCTGGGATGCCGCGGCCTGGGATACACAGAAGAAAGAAAGCCAGTGGGACTGCCTCGGGCGGATCGTCCGGGAGCGCGACCCCAAGAGGATCGGGATTAACGAGGGCGAGGTCCAGTGGGCGGCCGGCGGTCTGACCGTCGTCCTCAAGAAAAAACTGGTCGAAGCGATCGGGCCGAAATATGCGTCCCGCCTCGAATCGGCCGAGCCGCTGGTCACACTCTGGGCGGAAACGCTCCTCGATGAAGAGATCGAGCTCATGGAGCGGGCCCAGGCTGTCTCCCATTCGATCATCGCCGATGTGTTCTCCAGCAAGATTACAACACCGGGCTTTACCACGACCGACGACCTCCGTTATTACTACTGGCAGCGGGCGGCCGATCTCGGGCTCAAAGTCTCGTTCATGCCCTTCGTCTCGATCCGCGGCCGCCATCCCAAGGATATCGAACGGCACGGCAGGGACGACAAGGTCATCCGGCCGGGCGACCTTGTCCACTGCGATGTCGGCGTTAAGTACATGCGTTACAATTCCGATTGCCAGGAAATGGCCTACGTGCTGAGGGCCGGCGAAACGGATGTTCCCGAGACCTTCAAAAAGATGATGGCCGAGGCCAACAGGCTCCAGGACATCTTTTGCGGCGAGTTCAAGGCCGGCCTCACCGGAAACGAGATGCTGGGTAACATCCTGAGGAAGGCCAAAGAATCAGGAATCCCCGGACCCCGGGTGTACTCGCATTCGCTCGGCTATTTTCTCCACGAGCCGGGACCTCTAATCGGACTGCCGTGGGAGCAGGTCAATAATCCCGGCCGGGGCGACGTCAAGCTCGTCCCGAACAGCTGCTTCACCGTCGAGCTGAGCGTGACGGCGCCCGTGCCGGAATGGGGCGAAGGCAAGGAATTCCGCCTGCCCCTGGAACAGGCCGTAGCCTTTACGGAAAAGGGCGTCATCTATCTCGACGGCCGCCAGACGAGATTCCACCTGATCAGATGAATCTCACAGGCCCAATTCTTTGAGCAGGAAATCCGCCCGGCCAAATTTCTGGGTTACCCAGAGGACATAGCGGATGTCCACGGCGATCGAGCGGCTGTATTCCTCGCTCCAGGCGAAATCGTTGATCGTGGCCTCGTAGGTGCGGTCGAAATTGATCCCCACCAGCTCGCCGCGGGCGTTGAGCACCGGGCTGCCCGAGTTCCCGCCGGTCGTGTCGGTGTCATAGAGGATGCAGACAGGGACATCGTGAAGCCGGGGGTGTTCGAAAGCGCCGAAGTCGCGTCTCTTGAACAGATCGGCCAGCGCCGGCGGAGTATCGAAGGGCTCCCTGCCCGTCGTCTTTTCCAGGACTCCCTTGAGCGTCGTGATCGGCGAGTAGTACACCGCGTCTACAGGTTCGTATCCCTTGATCCGGCCGTAGGTCAGCCGCAGCGTGCTGTTGGCGTCGGGGATGAAGTTCTTGCCCAGGAAGAGCTCTTTCACGTCGTTCAGCCGGGCATAGAGTGGGTCGAGGGCGCCGCGGCGGGCCCGCTGTTTCTCCCTGAGTTCCTGGACGGCCGGGTAGAGAGCCTTGGCCAGGTCGAGGAACGGGTCCTGCACCTTGGCCGGCTCTTCCGGTGTCATCTCCAACAGCCCCTCGACGAACTGGGAATCGTTCATCTTGGTGCCGGCGTAAACCTTGTCCAGATACTGGCCGATCGCCTTCTGGCTGAAATCCCCTCCCAGGGCCTCGTCGAGCGGCTTGATCCTGTTCGCCGCCTGGAGTTTGGAGGCCCTCAGGATGAGCTCCCGGAAAACGGCCTTGTCGGTGGGTTCATAGTAGTTGCGGAGGCCGAGCAAGAGCCGTTGCTTGGTGCGGGGGAAATTCCGGTCCATGTAAGCCGACTCGCGCTCGAGATCCGGTTTCCGGCGCTCGATCGCCGCCTCATGGACCGTCGAAGCGAACCCGATCATATTCACGGAGCCGCCGAGGTATCCCAGGACCATCTCATAGTCGAAACTCCCGCGATTTTTTTCATACATCCCGGCGATATCGGCCAGGATCGTCCCGTAATGCTCCCGCCGCTTCGGGTCCGCCTCGATGAACTGTTGCAGCGCCTTCTCTTCCTCACGCCTTCGCTCCACCAGCCCGAGCCGCTTCATCCCCTTGAGCTTGCCGCGGTAGTTCTTCATGGTGTTAGCCAAGCCCTTGATGCGCGAGGCATGGAGGAGCGCCACCCCGCGGTCATCGGCGCCTATCTTCTGCATGAGGTCGATCTGCCAGGCATACCAGTCGACAACATAGGGCATCCGGACCTCTTCCTCGTAGGCCAGGAAACTGGCCGCGCTGTGCCGGTAGGTCCGTCCGGGATAACCCAGGAGAAAAACAAAATCGCCTTCGTCGACACCCCGCGCCGCGATCCGCAGATACCGCTTGGGCCTGAAGGGAACGTTTTGGGGAGAGTAATCGGCGGGCGAACCGTCCGGGGCGACATAAGCCCGCAGGAACGAGAAGTCGCCGGTGTGACGCGGCCACATCCAGTTGTCGGCTTCGCCCCCGAATTCGCCGATCGAACGGGGCGGCACGTAAACCAAGCGGATATCTTTTAAATATGTGTAAACAAAGAGGATATACGTCTTTCCGGTGAACATCTCGGCGACCTCGGCACGCTTTCCAAGCTGGGCCTTCTCGGTGCGGGCGACGATCTCCTTGATCCGTCTTTCGATAGCCTTGGTCCGGGCCGCATAGTCCGTGTCCGGCTTCACGGCGCTCAGCACCTCGGCCGAGACATCCTGGAAGGACTCGGTGATCCGGGCCGTCATCCCCTTGGCCTGGATCTCTTCCCCTCTCGTCGGGGCGAGAAACCCGTCGTGGATGTAATCGTTCTCTTTGGTGCTCGCCGCCTGGACGGCGCCGAAGGCGACGTGATGGTTGGTTACGAACAGACCGTCCGGCGAAACGAACGAGCCCGTCGCCCCGACGCTGACGATGGCAAAGATCAGGCTTTTATCGGTCGAATAGATCTCGGCCGGGTCGATCTCCAGGCCTTTCGACCGGAGGTCGAGCTTCATGATCTCGCTGATCGGATACATCCCCTCGTCCACTGCCGCCGGGGAGGCGGGGGAGAGGATGAGTCCGCAAAACAGAAAAGCCGCCGTGATTCTCTGAAACATCATAAACTCCTTCCGATTGGGTTCAAGAAGATATTACACCAACCCTGGCTGAATAGGAATCCTGTCAGACCAGCGGCACAGGAGGCCGCCCTTGGCCCCCGCACCCCGGGGAACCAGGCCCGTCGGTTCCCCCCATCGGAACGATGGGTCCCCCCTCCGCTACGGGGGCTTACGGGCGGCCTCCTGTGCCGCTCCAATTGACAGGCCGGATTCGGAAAGTCTATCTTAATCTTTCGTGGAAGGATCCGTGATCCATGAGTGAAACCTTAATCCGCAGCCCGCAGACCTTCCATGTGATGGCCAAGCCAACGGGAGCCAAGTGCAACCTGGCATGCGACTACTGTTTCTTTCTGAAGAAAGAGAGTCTTTACCCCAAGAGCCACTTCCGGATGTCCGATGAGCTGATGGAAGCTTACATCCGCCAGACGATCGAAGGCCACCGGGCGCCCCAGGTGATGATCTCCTGGCAGGGGGGCGAGCCAACGCTCAGGGGACTCGATTTCTTCCGGCGGACAATCGAGGTCGAAAAGAAATTCTCCAGGACCGGCCTGCGCATCGAGAACACCCTGCAGACGAACGGCGTTCTGCTCGATGAGGAGTGGTGCCGGTTTCTCCACGACAACCATTTCCTCGTCGGGCTCAGCCTCGATGGGCCCCGTCATCTCCATGACATTTATCGCCACGACAAGGGCGGGAAATCCGTGTTCGACAGGGTGATCCGGGCCGCCCGGCTGATGCAGAAGCACAAAGTCGAATTCAATATCCTCTGCACGGTCAACGCGGCGAACAGCCGGCATCCTCTGGAGGTGTATCGTTTTTTCCGTGACGAGCTGGGAGCGCGCTATGTCCAGCTCATCCCGATCGTCGAGCGGGCCAATGAGACCGGCTATCAGGAAGGGACAAAAGTGACCGCCCGGACGGTCGACCCCGAGCAGTACGGCCGCTTTCTGATCGCCATCTTCGATGAATGGGTGCGCCGGGATGTCGGCCGGATGTTCGTGACCTTTTTTGACGCCGTCCTGGCGTCCTATCTACAAGGCGCATCGACCGTCTGTGTCCTTAGCCCGACCTGCGGTGATAGCGTCGCTCTCGAGCACACCGGCGATCTCTATTCGTGTGACCATTATGTCGAACCGCGATACCTGTTGGGGAATATCCAAGAGAGGCCGATCAGGGAGCTTGTCTCATCAGAAAGACAGCGCCGCTTCGGCCAGGACAAGTCCGCGACCCTCCCGCGCTCCTGCCGTGAGTGCGAATTCCTTTTCACCTGTTACGGGGAATGCCCGAAGAACAGGCTGCTCACCACGACAGACGGGGAGCCCGGTTTAAACTGGTTATGCACGGGGCTCAAGGCTTTTTTCGGGCACGTGGATAGGCCTATGCGGATCATGGCGGACTTGCTCCGCCAGGGGCAATATGCCGATGCGATCATGAAAATTCTGGCCGAAGAAGAAGGCCGCTCCTCTCCGGGAAAGGAAAAAATCGGGAGAAATGACCCTTGTCCGTGCGGCAGCGGACTGAAGTTCAAGAAATGCCACGGCAGAGATTGAGGGAATAGAACTGTCTTTCCTTACAAGATCTCGCGCCAGGCTCCCCGGCGCCGGGTGACTTTCATCTGGTCGAGAAGCTCGAGCAGCGGGATGGCGTACTTCCGGCTCAGGCCGGTCAGCTTCTTGAAATCGGCCACCGTCAGCTCCTTCTTCCCCGAGGACCTCACCTGGGCGATGACCTCATCCAGCCAGCGGGAATGGATGAACAGCCCCTCCGGTCCCTGAAAGACCTTTTTTCGTTCTGTCAGAAGAGAGAGCAGTCTTTCCAGCCGCTCCTGGGAGATACGGAACCGGCGCTGGATCTCGCCGAGCGAGACGGACTGGAATTCGCCCCGGTAACACATCTCCTCGAGCTGATCTAGAATCTTCTCCTCCTGAGCGGAGAGGGCTACCTGATGAGAGGAAAGCATCAGCCGAGTCCCGGCCTGCCTCGCCTTCCCCGCTCTCTCCAGCGTCTTGACTACCAGGAGAAGGATCTTCTCGGAAACGCCGAACCTCTGCTTGACCTTTTCTAGAAGGACACCCTTCTGGGCAGGATGTTTTTCGTGGAATTTTTCCAGGTAGGCAAGCACTTTCTCGCCGAGATGGTCAAAGCTCTGGCCCAAGATCAGGAAGAGGGGCGAAAAAGCCAGGATCTTGATCCTCCCTTCCCCCTCCAATTTTTCTCCCAGGCTCTGGAGACTCTCCTCGCTCAGGTCACAGAATTCATGGATCTCCCGTTCATGAAGGCCCCGGATCCCTTTCTCCCGGCAGAGCGCTTCGAGCATATCCTCCTCGCTCCCGGAAAGGGCCGGAAGAAAATCCCAATCAACCGCCTTCTTCGGCTTCCCTTCTTCTGTGAAGCCCGGGTTGAGGACCGTCCCTCGGCCGATCCGCGCCTTGTCTTGAGGATCCAGGACAACCAATGTGTCTTTCCACTTGAGCATCAAGGGGCGGAGCGCGGTCGCTCCAATAAAAAGCTGGCCGTGCTTGGGCTCCGGCCCGGGACCGTAGACTCGGATCGAGGCGGCCACTTTCTGGTCCCGGAGAAGAAGCAGGACTTGGTTGGGGAGCGAAACCCCTGGGCTATCCAGAACCAGCAGCGCTTCAAAATGCTGTGTCCTCATGACGATCCTCCCCTTCCATCCCTGTTCAACACCAGGGTCATCCGGCGAAGCTGGGGGTCGACAGCAGCCAGGATGACGGCGACCCTCTGGCCGATGGTGAACCGCCTCCCCGAACGCCGGCCGACGAGCAATTGCTTCGACTTCCTGTAGAAGTAGTCTCCTCCGAGATCGGCAAAAGGGATGAGGCCATGGACAAAAAAATCCTCGAGCTCGACGACCACCCCGGCCTTGTTGATGTCCACGATGAGGCCGGGGAATTCCTCGCCAAGCTTATCCTTGAGGAAGCGAAAGATGCGCCATTCCACCAGCTCTTTCTCGGCTCCGTCGGCTTTCCTCTCCCGTTCGGAGCAGTGGAGGGCCAGCCCCGGCAGACCGGAGAGCTTCTCCTTTTCAGCCCGCAGCTCCGCTTTGAGGGCGCGGTGGACGATGAGGTCGGGATAGCGACGGATCGGAGAGGTGAAATGGGTGTAATCCTCCTTGGCCAGGCCGTAATGGCCGGTGTTCTCGGCCGCATATACGGCCAGCCGCAGGGCCCGGAGGACATGCTGCTGGATGACCTTCTCCTCGGGCTTTCCCTCCACCTGCTTCAAGATCCTCTGCAGGTCCCTGGAAGTCGTTTTCTCGGGTTTGGGAAGCACCAGCCCGAAATGATCGAGCAAATCCCTCAGTTCCTCGAGATCGGCCCGGCCCGGCGGAGGATGGACCCGATAGAGGGACGGCCTCCCGGCCCGGCCGAGGTACCCGGCTACGGCCTCGTTGGCGGCCACCATGAATTCCTCGATGAGATGGTGAGCCTCGTTCGCCTCGAAGGCGGCGACGCTCTGAAGCCGGCCTTCCTGGTAGACGAGCTCGGGCTCGAGGAGGTCGAAATTCAGACTGCCCTGTTCCTCTCTCCGGGCCCGGAGGGTCGAGGCCAGTTCCCGCATCAACAGGAATTCGGGGAGGAGAGCTTTGTACCGGCGCCGCTCGGCCTCATCTCCCTGGAAGATCTTGAACACCGAGGTATAGGTCATCCGCTCGACCGTCTTGATGAGCGAAGGATGGAACTCGGCCTTCACCACCCGGCCCTTCCCGTCGATCTCGAGGAGTGCGGTCATGGTCAGCCGCGTCTTCCTCGGACGCAGGCTGCAGAGGTCGTTGGAGAGCTCCTCCGGAAGCATGGGCAGAGTGAGTCCGGGGAAATAGACGCTCGTCGCCCGGCGCCGGGCGTCCCCGTCCAAGGCCGACCCAGGCCGGACATAATGGGAGACGTCGGCAATGTGAATACCGAGCCGGTAATGCCCCGAGGACAATTTCCTGATGCTGACGGCGTCGTCGAAGTCTTGGGCCGTCTCGCCGTCGATCGTCACCGTAATCCAGTCCCGGTAATCGACCCGCCCTTCTTTATCCTGGGCCGAGATCCGGCGCCGGGTTTCGCGGGCTTCGGCGGCGGCTTCGGGCGAGAAATCCGCTTCCAGCCCGAACCGCTTGATCATGACCCGGGTATCGACACCGGGATCGTCGGGCATTCCCAAGACCTCCCGGACGGCCAGGGCATCCCGGTCGGCCTCGACGATGACTCCCGGAGAGAGCTTGAACGAGCCCGTCGAGGACAGCGGGACCTCTTCCGCCGGAGAATCAAAAGGCGCGAGGTACGGCCGGCCGAAGCGCTCCCGGAAAATCCCGAGCAGTGTCTGCCGTCCTTTTTTCAACAGGCGGACGACCTGGCCTTCGGGTTTCCCTTTCTTCCCCCGTTCCTTGACCATGATCTCCACGCGGTCGCCGTCGACTGCTCCCAGGGAATAGCGGGCCGGGACGAAAACGTCTTCACAGTCCCCGCCCTCGGGCCGGACGAACCCGAATCCCCGCCCGGAAGAAAGGAACTTCCCCTTGATCACGGTCTTATCCGGGAACAGGATGTAACTGTCTTTCTTTTTATAGATCCGACCCCGTTTCAGAAGGTTCTTGAGGGCCGCCCGGAGCTTGGTCTGGGAGCGGCCCCGGAGGCGGAGGAGTCCGGCCAGTTGATGGAA
The DNA here is from genome assembly GCA_035528895.1 of Candidatus Desulfaltia sp. Lineage (GTDB taxonomy): Bacteria > Acidobacteriota > Aminicenantia > Aminicenantales > UBA8522 > UBA8522. The sequence continues at coordinate 22,127 of DATKXS010000208.1, read as the reverse complement.
GGACATGCCTTGTTTTTTCTGTCTGAGCGCGGCCAGGACGGCGTCTTCCATCATTTCAATAATAGAAAAAACTCAGATAGGGGATCCGGTATTTCTCTCGCCACCGCTTGACGAGCTGAAGCCGGTAGATCTCGTCGAGTTCCGCTGCGGGACGGCCGGGAAAATCCGCCCGGCGACACTTCTCCATCTCGCCCCGGTCGTCAGCCTCGGCCCGCCGGAGGATGAGTTGTTCGACCTTCTCGTCCAAACGCTCGAGCGCATCCTCAACCACATTTTTCCGCGAAAGCGCGGCCAGAGCCTCTCGATAGGCTTCCCGGAGAAATTCCACTTCGGGCGGCAAGGACTCGAGGAACTTCTTAACCTCGAGACTGATTTTCTTTCTTTTTTCTTCCCGCGAGCGCTCTTTCCTGTCCCGGCCGACCTTCCGGTCTCTGAATCCGTTATAGGCCTTCATGACCTCGGTCTGGCAGAAAGACAGCGAGGACATCTTCCGTCCCCGGGCAAGCCGGGGGCGGGATCTTTCGAAGGCCCGCTCGATCCCCTCCAGGACAACCCGCAACGGAATCCCCGTTTCTTCCCAGGAAGAGATCGTCACCATATCCCGGGAGGAGAGGACATACGGCGCTCCCCGGCGGGCGAAAAAAGCCTGGGCGATCTGCTGATAATAGAAGCTCTGCTTCTCCCTGCGGGACATGGGCCCTCTCGTTCCGTCCGCCTTTCCGTCTTCAGACGGCCGGCTTCTCCTCCCGGTTCCGCTCGAAGACGATCCGCAGCCCTTCCAGGACCAGGTGGGGCTCGTGGTGGGGGGGGACTTTGATCGCCGGTCCGAGCTGGGCGGCAAAACCTCCGGTGACGATTATCTTCGGCTCCGCTCCGAGTTCCCTCGTGATCTCGGCGATGATGTTATTGACCAGGCCGATGTAGCCGAAATAAATCCCCGACTGCATGCTGGCGACCGTGGTCTTGCCGATGGCTTTTTTCGGTTTGACGACCTCGATCCGCGGCAGCTTGGCCGTGCGCAGGTAGAGGGCCTCGGCCGAGATCTGGATCCCGGGAGCGATCGCTCCCCCCAGGTACTCGCCCTTGGCGGTGACGGCGTCAAAGGTAGTGGCCGTGCCGAAATCGACGATGATGCAGGGGCCGCCGTATTTTTCGAAGGCGCCGACCGAAGCGACTACCCGGTCGGCCCCGACCTCGCCGGGATTCTCGTAAAGGATGGGCATGCCGGTCCGCAGGCCGGGCCCGACGATGAGAGCCTTCACTCCGCACAGATTCCGGCTCAGGGCCTGAAAGGCCGGCGTCAGCGGCGGCACGACGCTGGAGATGATGACCCCATTTATGGCCGCGGGATCGATGGCGGCAGAACGCAACAGCTCAAGCAGCATGATGCTGTACTCATCGGCGGTCTTCTCCCGCTCCGACCGGACGCTCCAGTCTCTGAGCAGCTTCTTTCCCTCAAAGATGCCCATGGCGATGGTCGTATTTCCGATGTCTATGGCCAGAAGCATGGTTCATCTCTCCTTTGCCGGGGCCTTCACCTATTATAATCGATCGCCACGATTTCTGCTGGAGACAGCAGCCGGACCTTCCCGTCTCTCTCCAATCTCAACCTCGCCCGGAGGTCGATCCCGCGGAAGACACCGGGCAGCGTTTCTCCCTCCTTCCGGACTTCGATGACGGCTCCGACCGGGATCATCAGCTTCGACTCATACGCCCGGACGATCTCGTCTCGACGACCGCGCGTGAAAGCCGTATACCAGCGGTCCAGTGCCGACCAGAGCGCGGTCTCGAGCGCCGGCCTGTCGACCTCCCGCCCCAGGGCGAGCCGGAGCGAAGTCGCCGTCGACCGGAGAGGAGGGGGGAAATCTTCCCTTTTCTGGCCGATGTTCAGCCCGATGCCCAGGACCGCATGGCTCAGCGCATTCCCCAGGAAGTCGGTCTCACAGAGGATGCCGCCGAGCTTCCGGCCGCCCCGGACGATATCGTTCGGCCACTCCAGAGCGGCCTCCACACCCGTGGCTTCCCGGATGGCCTCGACACAGCCGACCCCGGCGGCCAGCGGGAGAAGCGACAGGTCCGTGCGGCGCGGCCGTAAGATGACGGAGGCATAAAGACCTTGTCCGGGGGGAGAATGCCAGATCCGCCCCTTGGTCCCTCTTCCCTCTGTCTGCTCTTCGGCGACGACCACCGTGCCTTCGGCCAAGCCTTCCCGGGCCAGACGCTTGGCCAGGTCGTTGGTCGAGGGACAACTCGAAAAACAGTGGATGATCGCTCCGATAGTCATGGAAGCCCGGCTGCCGTCCGCCCGGACGGCGTCTACTTCCTTTCTTTGTCGAACCATTCCTTGAAGTCTGCCCGGAGAGACGCCTTCAGCCGTTTTTCGAGCTCCCGCTCGACTGAAAGGATCTCTTCCCGGAGCATGATTCTGATCCTGTCATCGAGGTCCTCCCCGGACCGCGACGAGGGGGGGGGCGGGATGAATTCTTCTTCCTCGAACAAAGAACGCACGCCGGCCGAGGGGATCTCCTCGATCAACGACTCCTCGGGAAAGGAGGGCGGGACCTTTTTGCGGTCGACCGTCTCCCGCACAAGCCGAACCAGCCGTTCGGAATCGAAGGGCTTCTGGACGATCCCGTCGCAATCGAGGCCATTGAGCCTCTCCCCATCCAGCGGCTCAAAAGCGTTCTTGAGCAGGATGAGGGCGACCTTCCTGAACTCGTCCCGGCTCCGGAGGTAGCGTCCGACTTCGTAGCCGTCCCGGGAGGGAAGAGTCAGGCTGAGAAGGACGGCATCCGGGTCGAACCGGCCAAGGGCTTCGATCACTTGGAGTCCGTCCCCGATGGCCTGGATCTCGAATTCCGGCACCGGGAAGGCCATCTGCACGACCCTCTGGACGGACGGGCTGAGATCGGCCAGGATCAATTTGTACGGCATGGCAAGTTCATAAAAACCGTCTTTAATTATCTTTATTCCCCGGAATCTGTCAACGGATTAGGGGACGCTCCCCAAAGGGACACCCTACTTTAATCAGAGGAACGTTCTCTATTCTCATGATTTTGAGGGAAGTAGGGTGTCCCTTTGGGGAGCGTCCCCTTAATATTCGATGAAGACGGAATTGTCTCCCAGGAGCTGCTCGACGCCGCGGGTGAGCTCTTCCGAGGGAGAGACACTGTGGACCTCGATGGATTGGGCGATGACACGGTAGGAATGAGGGGTTTCCAGCTCGAAAAAGACCGGGCATTCGCCGGGGTTCTTTTCGAGCAGCTCCTTGAGCTCGACGATGACCGATTCCTCCAGGCCGGGGAGGAAGATCCGGAGGATGACCTTCTTGGCCTGCTTCTGGAAAGCATCCCCGAGCGGCATGACCTCGTTCAGGCTGATCCGGCGGTTCTCGCCCTCACCCATGAACCGCCCCTTGACCCAGACCAGGTTTCCCTCCCGCAGGTGTTCGGAGAACCGCTTGAAGCTGTCCGGGAAGGCCACCACATCGATCCGGCCGCTCAGGTCTTCCAGGATGAACGTAGCCATGCGCTCGTCCTTCCGGGTCTTGACGAAACGGATGGCGCTGATGATGCCGGCGACCCGGATCTCACTGTTGAAGTCCTTCTCCTCGTCGAGCTGGCCGAGCGAGTGAGAGGTCAGTTTCTTGAGCCTTTTTTCGAACTGGGCCAGGGGATGGCCGGTGATGTAAAACCCCAGCGCGTCCTTCTCATAGGAAAGGAACAGGGACTCATCCCACTCCCGCATCTCTTTGACTTCAGCCGGGATATCCGGGGGCGCGAGTTGGCTCCCTCCGAAAAGAAGGCTCTGCGGGGTCTGTCTCATCTTCTGCAGTCCGTGGCCGTAGTCTGTCATAGTATCGATGAGGTGGAATAACTGAGAGCGGCGCCAGCCGAGCGAGTCGAAGGCCCCGGCCTTGATCAGGCTTTCCAGCACTTTCTTGTTAACCGTCCGCTGGTCCGTGCCGGCCGCGATCTCGAAGGGCGAATTGAACCGGCCGCGCTTCTCCCTCTCCCGCAAAACCTCGCGGGCCGCCGTCTCGCCGACGTTCTTGACGGCCGCCAGCCCGAACCTGACCTCGCCGTTCTTCACCGTGAAGCTGAAATCGCTCTCGTTGACGTCGGGCGGCAGGACCCGGATGCCCATGTTCTGGCATTCGTTGATGTACTTGATGACCTGGCTGGTCGCTCCCCGCTCGGCCTCGGAGGTCAGGAGGGCGGCCATGAAATGGGCCGGATAATGGGCTTTGAGGTAGGCGGTCTCGTAGGCGAGGTAGGCATAGGCCGCGCTGTGCGACTTGTTGAACCCGTATTCAGCGAAATGCTTGATCTGCTCGAAAATCTTGTTCGCCTGGGACGAGCTGATGCCCCTTTTTTTAGCGCCCTGGACGAACCTCTGCTTCTGCGCCTTCATCATGCTGGTGACTTTCTTGCCCATGGCCTTGCGCAGGATGTCGGCTTCGGCCAGCGTGAACCCGGCCAGCTCGGTGGCGATCTTCATGACCTGTTCTTGATAGACGATGATCCCGCGCGTCTCCTTGAGAATGGGCTCGAGCTCGGGGAGCTCGTAGGAGATCTGGTCGGGGTGGTTCTTCCGCTTGACGAACTCGGCCGTCATGCCGCTGTTGAGCGGGCCCGGGCGGTAGAGGGCGTTGAGGGCGATGAGGTCGCGGAACATCTCCGGCTTGTAGTTGCGTAGCAGGTCCTTCATCCCCGAGCTTTCGAACTGGAAGACGCCGTCGGTGCTGCCGGCCTGGAAAAGGGCGAACGTGGCCGGGTCGTCCAGGGGGATCGTTTTGATATCCACCTTCTCGCCCAGGGTCTTGGCCACGAGCTCGATGGTGTCCTGGATGACCGTCAGGTTGCGCAGGCCCAGCAGGTCCATCTTGAGCAGGCCTATGGCCTCGATGTCCCCCATGGCGAACTGGCTTGTGATCTCGCCCTTGACCGACTGGTAAAGGGGCATGAACTCGACGAGCGGCCGGGGGGTGATGACGATCCCGGCGGCGTGGATGGAGGGATGGCGGACCTGGCCTTCAAGGTTCCGGGCGACGGCCAGAAGATGAGCGATCTTGGCGTTCTTGTCACGCAGCTCCCGGAGCTGGGGGATCTTTTCCAGGGCGCCGTCGATGGTCGAGTCCGGGCCGGTCGGTGGGATCATCTTGGCGATCCGGTCGACTTCCGGCAAGGGCACTTCGAGCACGCGGCCGACGTCCCGGATGGCGGCCCGGGCAGCCATCGTCCCGAAGGTGATGATTTGGGAGACGTTCTCCCGTCCATATTTGTTGGTCACATAGTCGATGATCTCGCCGCGGCGCCGGCCGCAGAAATCGATGTCGATGTCGGGCAGGCTGATGCGCTCGGGGTTGAGGAACCGCTCGAACAGGAGGTCGTACTCAAGCGGGTCGATCTCGGTGATGCCGAGGCAGTAGGCCAGGCAGCTTCCGGCGGCCGAACCCCGTCCCGGGCCGACCGGGATCCCCCGGGACTTGGCGGTCTGGATGAGGTCCCAGACGGTCAGGAAATAGCCTTCGAAGCCCATCTGCTTGACGAGCTCGAGCTCGCGCACCAGCCGGTCCTCATAATCCTCCCGGAGATGCCCGAGTTCGTTTCTCTCCCATTTGGGCTGGAGCTCCTCCTGCCGCAGCTTGAACCCTTCCCGGGCCACAAAGGCCAGGTATTCATCGAGCGGAATCTCTCCCGGTGCCTTGAACTGAGGCAGGAAGTGGCTGCCCGAGGGGAAATCGAAATGGCATTGGGAGGCGATATGGGTGGTGTTCTGGATGGCCTCGGGAACCTCCTTGAAAAGCTCGGCCATCTCGGCGCCCGATTTAAAATAGAACTCCTGCGAGCCGAAGCGGATGCGGTCCGGGTCGCTCAGCTTCTTGTTGGTCTGGACGCAGAGGAGGATATCATGGCTTTCGGAATCCTCCTTGCGGAGATAGTGGATGTCGTTGGTCGCGACGAGGGGAAGGTTAAGCTTCCTGGCCAGCCGGACGAGCTTGGGGTTGACCGACTTCTGAGGCGGGAGGCCGTGGTCCTGGAGCTCGATGTAGAAATTTCCCTGACCGAAGTACGAGGAATAGTCGGCCGCGGCCTTTGCGGCGGCCTCCTCGTTCTCTCTCTCCAGGAAGTAGGAGACCTCGCCCTTGAGGCAGCCTGAAAGCCCGATCAACCCCTCGGTATGTCCGGCCAGAAGCTCCTTGTCGATCCGGGGCCGGTAGTAGAATCCTTCGAGGTAGGCCTTGCTCAGCAGGAGACAGAGGTTTCGGTACCCCTTGTCGTTCTTGGCCAGCAGGAGGAGATGGAAGTGGTGGGGGGCACGACTGTCGCCCGTCTTGTCGAAGCGGCTGCGGGGCGCCACATAGATCTCACAGCCGAGGATGGGCTTGATGTCGCGGGCCTTGGCCTCCTTGAAGAAGGTCACTGCCCCGAAGATGTTGCCGTGATCGGTCAAGGCCACGGCCGGCATCTTGTTCTGGTAGGCCGCCTCCACCAAGCCGGAGGTCTTGAGGGCGCCGTCCAGGATGCTGAACTCGGAATGATTATGCAGATGGATGAAAGAGTGTTCCATTATATTCTATAGACGCTCATTCCCATTCGATCGTCGCGGGCGGTTTCGTGGTGATGTCATAGACGACCCGGTTGACCCCCTGGACCTCGTTGACGATGCGAGTGGATATCCGCGCGAGGGTTTTCGTCTCGGCCGGATACCAGTTGGCGGTCATCCCGTCCATACTCTGGACGAGCCGCAGGACGACGACCTGGTGGTAGGTCCGCTGGTCGCCCATCACCCCGACAGAGCGCACAGGAAGCAGGACGGCGAAGGCCTGCCAGAGCTTGTGGTAGAGCCTGGCCTTGCGGACCTCTTCGAGCAGGATCGCGTCGGCCTCACGGAGGATGGCGATGCGCTCCGGCGTGACCTCCCCCAGGATCCGGACGGCCAGGCCAGGCCCCGGAAACGGATGCTGGGCGATGAATTCGCGGTCGACGCCGAGCTCGGCCGCCAGCGCCCGGACCTCGTCCTTGAAAAGCTCGCGCAGCGGCTCGACGAGTTTGAAGCGGAGCCCTTTAGGGAGCCCGCCGACGTTGTGGTGCGATTTGATCGTCGCCGACGGACCTTTGACGGGCGCGCTTTCGATGACGTCAGGGTAGATCGTTCCCTGGGCAAGAAAATCGGCCCGCCCGACCTTGCGCGCCTCGGCCTCGAAGATCTCGATGAACGTCCGGCCGATGATCTTGCGCTTCCGTTCGGGCGAGACGACGCCGCGGAGGCGTCGCAGGAAGACCGCGGAGGCGTCGACACCGATGACCCGGAGATGAAGTTTTTTTCGGAACTCCTCCATGAGCCCCGCGTGCTGGCCTTTCCGGAGCACCCCGTTGTCGACAAAGATACAGGTCAGCCTTTTCCCGACGGCGCGATGGACGAGGAGCGAGGTGACGAGTGAGTCCACGCCGCCGCTGAGCCCGCAGATCACCCGGCCGCTGCCGACGGTCCGGCGGATCTCGGCGACCTTGCGCTCGATGAAAGACTTCATGCTCCAGTCCGGTTTGAGGCCGGCCAACGAGAAGAGGAAATTAGCCAGGATAGCCTTGCCCTGGTGGGTGTGGATGACTTCGGGATGAAATTGAACGCCGAAACACGTCTGAGCCGGCGATTCGAGGACGGCCACCATGGTGTTGGCGGTCCGGCCGGTGATAGTGAATCGGGGCGGAACCTTTTCGACACGGTCGCCGTGGCTCATCCAGACCTGGCCCTTGTTCTTGATCCCCTTGAGGAGCCCGCTGCGGTCGCGGACATCGAGGCGGGCGAACCCGTATTCCCGATGGGACGAAGGCACGACCTTGCCGCCGAGAAGATGGGCCATGAGCTGGACACCGTAGCAGATTCCGAGCACCGGAATTCCCAGGCGGAAGATCTCCGCCGAAACGAGGGGGGCGCCTTTTTCGTAGACGCTGCGGGGTCCGCCCGAGAGGATGAGGGCCTGGGGATTCTCTTTTTTTATCCGGGCAAGCGCTGTGTCAAAGGGGAATATTTCGGAATAGACGCCGAGCTCGCGGACCTTGCGGGCGATGAGCTGGGTGTACTGCGACCCGAAATCGAGGACGAGGACTTTGTTCACTCACTGATTTTAACAGAACAATTTTAAGGACACAACATCGCTTTTTCCTTAATTCACCATAGTCATAGCATCTCTGTTAATCAGCAAGGCCTGGTTCATGAGTGCGAGAAGAAGATTCAAGAACTTGAGCGGTTGATTGGTTCTGTTTCTATAGTTGAACGACCTCGGGAAATGAATTACAATTCTTTTTTTTAGCGCCCCCGACGATGACAGTCAAAAGATGGTTTTTTCTTTTGCCTCTTAGCCTCGCCCTCCTTGCGGCTTGCCAGAAGGCGGAGCGGTCCGATTTCAAGCTCTACCGTTTCATCGACGAACTCCGCCTAGAAAATATCCTGGGAAGCCCTTTTCTGGAGAGAGGCGAGCCCGGCCAGATTGGCCAGCCAGCTCCGCTCAAGTCCTCGGCGTTGGTTGACCTAGGCAGCGGTGAAAACCCTTTCAGCCTGAAGAAAAAATTAAAACTGGGAGGGGCGGAAATCAATATCCTTTTCGCCCCTCCGCCAAGTGCATATCGGTATGAACCGACCGTCGCCGCGGGAGGGACAATCGAATTCGGGATCGGTATTATCCAGGACAAGAATTCGGAGAGGCTGCCTGTTCAGAATTCGCCGACGGAAGAGGGCGTACACTTCAAAGTCAGCCTCGAGGGGAAAGGCCGCCGGAAAATCCTTTTCCAATATTTCATGGCCCTTTCGCCGCCGGACGAGCACCGGATTTCTTATCACTCCATCGAAGCGGTGGCTTTAAGAAAGGGCACTCGTCTTGTCTTCGAGACAGAGGGAGGACGAGGACACTTTGCCTTCTGGTACAATCCCATCTTATATACACGCGCCAGGAAGACACGCCCTGTTGTGCTCGTCTCCGTGGACACCCTGCGGGCTGACCATCTGGGCTGTTACGGTTATGCACGGGAAACGAGCCCGGCTATCGACTCCCTGGCCAAGGACGGTGCGCTTTTTCTCAATACCTACGCCTCTTCTCCCTGGACACTGCCCTCTCATGTCTCCCTTTTGACTTCCCTCAACGGCGTTCGCCATCAGGTCTACCACGAAGATGACAAAATGGCCCCCGACCAGATCACTCTGGCCGATATCCTGAGAGCCAAGGGTTTTATGACCTCAGCCTTCACCGACGGAGGATTCGTCAGCCGCGTTTATGGATTTTCCAAGGGATTTGACTCTTACCATGAAAGAGCAGGCGGGGTTTTAAGCCAGGATTCCGCAGGGCGCATCTGGCGGGAGGCCTCAGCGTGGCTGGACAGCAATAGAGAGAAAGATTTTTTTCTCTTCCTCCACACCTATCAGCCGCATGATCCCTACGTCTGTCCCGATCCTTTTAGAACTATGTTCCTGGAAGAGAATCCGGTCTGGCGTTCACTCAACCTGATGGGCCACCTGGGCAGCTATGCCGGAATCTACGAGGAACTCCCTGAGAAAGAGCGGCAAAACATCATCGGGCTTTATGACGGCGAGATCCGCTACACGGATGAAGCCTTGGTCAGGCCCCTCATCGGGAAGCTCAAAGAGCTCGGTCTCTACGACTCCGCACTCATCGTTTTTACCAGCGACCACGGCGAGGAATTCTTCGACCACCGCAGCTGGGCCCATGGGCATCATCTCTACGATGAGGTGCTCAAGGTTCCGCTGATCATCAAATTTCCCAACGCCCGGTTTAAGGGCCAAAGATTTGGCTCGCTCGCCCGGCTCCTCGATATCATGCCCACCATACTTGAGGAGTTCGGAATTTCCTCTGCTGATCCGGCGATAGACGGAAAAAGCCTTTTCCCCATCCTCCGAGGGAAAGAACGGGGAGACCGGACCTTCCTGGCCGACATCGGGGATAATATCTTAAATTCCCATGTCGGGAGGAAGATAGCGATGAGTTCCGGCAAGAATAAGATGATCCTCAATAAGCCCTTCAGTCCTGAGGACATGCGATTCTTCACCTCTCCTCCGCGCCTAGTCCCTCCTGTTGAGTTATTTAACCTCGCGGAAGATCCTCAAGAAAAGAGGAATCTTGTTGACGAAAAGCCTACTGTGGCCAGAGAGCTAAATAGCCGCATCATCGAGATATACAAACATGCCAGCCAGCGAAAACCCGTCAAGGCCCAGTTCGATGAACAGCTCAAAGAACGGCTGCGCGCCCTTGGATATATCCGCTGATCGGAAAAGCATCGAAGGGCCAAAGCCGAGCGGCAATAAGCTCCAGCCGGCTCTCGGTTTTTCCTCGGTTGTTTCGCCATGCCTTTTCCCCTAAAATTCATTCCGGGGAATAACATGAGCAAGGGCGAACCGGTCCGGATCCCGATCGATGGGGTGCTCGACCTCCATGCCTTTCGGGCCGAGGAGGTTAAGAACCTTGTCCCCGAGTACCTCGAAGAATGCCGGCGCCGGGGCATCCATCAAGTCCGGATCATCCACGGAAAAGGGACCGGCGCACTCCGCAGGACCGTCCAGAGCCTGCTTCAGAAAAACCCGCATGTCCTGAGTTTCAAGGCTGCCGACCTCGGAGGAGGGGGCTGGGGCGCGACCGAAGTCATCCTCAAACCAAACAAGTATTTGTGTGATGAATAACTTGGGAATGGAGAAGCGACCTCGCTGACATTCCCAAGTCGTTCATTATGTTCATCACAAAAGGTGCTTACCTAAACCAAAAGGAAATTGATATCGTATTTTGAACTATGAATAATGATGGATAGGCACGACATTGGAGGTCAAATGAAGAAGAAGCTCGAGATAGGGCGCAGGGACTTCATCAAGAGCGCCGCCATCGGGATCGCCGGCGCGGCGGTGCCGGCGGGAGCCGCACGATTGGACTCGATGGCCCGGCCGATACGATCACAAGAGCCCTCTCCTCCCAAGATCAAAGAATACCGGGTCCTCGGCCGGACCGGCTTTAAGGTGTCGGACCTGGCCACGGGCTATATCCAGGACTTCGGAGTGTTCAGTACCATGCTGGACGCCGGCGTCAACTACATCGATACCGGCGAAAGCTATCCGGGGTCTCACAAGCTCATCGGCCGGGTGCTCGAAGGAAGGGACCGGAAAAAGATCTTCCTCACCTCCAAGATGCTGCTCGAGGACGACATCACCCGGGAAGGCTTTCTCAAGCGGGCGCGGAAATGTCTCGAGGACCTGCAAACGGACTATTTCGACTGCATGATGCTCCACATGCCGGAGCGCGTCGAGGTCCTTAAGACCGAAGGGTTCCACGCTGCCATGGAGGAGCTCAAGGCCGAAGGCCGCATTCGCTTCGTCGGCGTCTCCCATCACGGCTCGTTCTGGTTCCGCAACCCCGAAGAAAGCATGGAGAAGGTCTTGCTGGCCGCTGTCGAGGACGGTCGTTTCGATGTCTTCCTCATGGCCTACAATTTCCTCCAGATGGACAAGGGAGAGCGGGTCATCCAGGCGGCCAAAGAGAAGAAGATCGGTATCACGCTGATGAAGACCAAGCCCGTGGGGACCTACGCTGTCCTGAAATCGAGGATCGAACAACTGGAGAAGGAGGGAAAAGAGGTCGACCCTCTCTACCGGGAAGGGTTGGCCCGATACAAGGACATAGCGGAGCGAGCGGAGACATTCATTCAGAAATACAACCTTCGGAATCCCGAGGAGATCAAAGAGGCCGCCCTCCGCTTCGCCCTCAGCAACCCCGATATCCACACGGTCTGCTGCTCCGCCAAGACCTACGCGGAAGCCGAACAGTTCCTCCGCCAATCGGGGTCGCGCCTAAGCGCCCAGGATGCCTTAACACTGGCCCGGTATGGAGAAGCCTGCGGCCGGCTCTACTGCCGGCACGCCTGCGGCCTCTGCGAACCCGAATGCCCCCGCGGGGTGCCGGTCAACACCATCATGCGCTATCACCATTACTTTGCCGCCCAGGGCCGAGAAAAGGAAGCGATGCTCAAGTACGCCCATATCCCGGGTGCAAGGGCGGAGGATTGCGGGCATTGTTCGGGCCATTGCGAAATGGCCTGTCCCTACGACGTCCCCATCCAGGGGATGCTCCTGCTGGCCCATCACCAGTTGACTCTCGCTTGACTAAAAGCCGTTAGGGACGAGGGAAATCCCCCTCCTCCCCACCTCCTCCCACCAGGGGAGGAGGATAAATGAGTAATGCGCCCATTTGCTCCCCATCCCACCCGGAGGAGGATTTGTGAATGGCCCGTCTGATTCCTCCCCCCTCGGTGGGGGAGGATAGAAGAGAGGGGGATTTTCTAGGTAACCACCCCTTCCCCTCCTGGCCAATCAGGAGGGGGGCTGAATAAGGCCGGCGTTCCGGGAAAAGGTCGGAGCACAGACATTCCTGAATGGCTGACGAATTCAATGGACGCAAGGCGGCGGCTATTGTGTCCTCCCGCTTATTTCGGTATAGTGGAAAATCATGGACTGGGAAACTCTCGCCAAAGAATTGTCTATCGTGACCCCGTCGAAGATCGTCCTGCTCGTCCTGGACGGGTTGGGTGATCTTCCCCTCGAGGGGAAGACGGCCCTGGAAACGGCCCGGACGCCAAACCTCGACCGTCTGGCATCCCGGGGGGCCTGCGGACTGACCGATCCCGTTTTCCGCGGCATCACGCCGGGGAGCGGTCCCTCGCATCTGGCCCTCTTCGGCTACGACCCGCTTCGTTACCAGCTCGGCCGCGGCATCTTGGAGGCACTCGGCTCAGGAGTCGAGGTGGGCCGGAACGACCTGGTGGCCCGCGGCAACTACGCCACCTTAAAGGACGGCCTGATCGTCGACCGCCGGGCCGGCCGGATCCCGACCGCCGAGAACGAAAGAATCTGCCTCCGTCTGAACGAGGCTCTCCAGCCGCCGCCCGGGATCCGGATAGCCCTCTTCCCGGGCAAAGAACACCGTTTCGTGGTGAAATTCAGCGGCGAAGGATTGAGCGACGCCCTGACCGACGCCGACCCGCAGAAGGACCATAAGCCGCCCGTCGCCGCTTCAGCGCTTTCCGCCGAGGCCCAGAAAACCGCCGGGATCGTCAACCATTTCCTCGAAGACGCGACCCGGATCCTGAGCGACCAGCCGGTCGCCAACACGGTCCTGCTCCGCGGTTTCTCCCGATTCCCGGCCATCCCGTGCATGTCCGAGCTCTATAAAATCAGCCCTGCGGCCGTGGCCAATTACCCGATGTACAAGGGGCTGGCCAGGCTGCTCGGCATGGCGGTCCCGATCGTGGGCAGCGAAACGCGGGACCTCTTCGACGCCCTTGAAGCCGGCTACAAAGACCATGATTTCTTTTATGTCCACTACAAGAAGACCGACGCGGCCGGCGAGGACGGGAACTTCCCGGCCAAGGTCAAGGCCATCGAAGAGATCGATCCTTTCATCCCCCGGATCGAAGCCCTCGGCCCCGACGTGCTTGCGGTCACGGCCGACCATTCCACCCCCTGCCTCCTGAAGTCGCATTCCTGGCACCCCAACCCCTTCCTGATCGCCGCCCGGTCGGCCATGCCGGATGCTGTCTCGGCGTTCTCGGAGCGGGCTTGCAGCCGCGGTTTCCTGGGACGGTTTTCCGCCCTCCAGGCCATGCCGCTCCTGCTCGCCCACGCCGGCAAGCTCCAAAAATACGGCGCCTGACGGAGAGCGGCCGTTTGAACAAATCATATCTATTTTATATTATAAGTAGGAATTGAGTGATCGAGCGTTCGACATGACACGCACACGCCCTCTCCTTGCTCTCTTCGCCGGCCTGTTCATATTATCGTCCCTCTGGCCGTCCGGGCAATCGACCGTCGAGGTCTATAATCTCCGCTCTTACACCCACCCCACGCATACCCGGGTCGTCATCGACATCGGAAAGCTGCGGGAGTTCTCCTCGGCCGAGCTCAAGGATCCCGACCGGATCTACGTCGATGTCTACCAGGCCCGTCTGAATCCCATCCTGCACGGGAAGGCTTTTGTCGCCCAGTGCGATTACATCAAAGAGGTCCGGATCGCTCAGAAAAACCCGACGACCGTCCGGATGGTTGTCGAGCTCGACCTGGCGAAGGTCGATCGCTATCAGGTTTTTCCTCTCTTCGATCCCTTCCGGGTCGTCCTTGACATCTACCCCAAGGACACACCTCCGCCGCCGAAAACACCCAATGTGCCGGCTAACAAGCCGGCCCAGCCTCCCGAGCCGACCACCGCCGGCTACAGCATGGCCCGCCAGCTCGGCCTCGGCATCCGACGGGTCGTCCTCGACCCCGGACACGGCGGCGAGGACCCGGGGGCTATCGGCCGGAAAGGCCAGAAAGAGAAGGACGTCGTCCTGGCCGTCGCCGCCGAGCTGAGGAATTTGCTCGTCGCCAACGGGCTTGAGGTGACCATGACGCGGGAATCAGACATCTACATCCCGCTCGAGAACCGGACGGTCATCGCCAACCAGCAGAAGGCCGACCTTTTCGTCTCGATCCACGCCAACGCCAACCGCAACCGGAAGAAAAAGGGCGTCCAGACGTTCTACCTCAACTTCAGCCCCGACCCGCAGGTGAACGAGATCGCCGCCCTGGAGAACGCCACCTCCACCAAGACCATCGGCGCGATGCAGGACACCCTCAAGAAGATCGTCCAGAACAGCAAGATCCTGGAATCCCGCGAGCTGGCTCAAAAGATCCACGGGAATCTGGTAAAATCGCTATCCCGGCATTATTCCGATGTGGAAAGCCTGGGCGTTCGAGGCGGCCCGTTCTGGGTGCTCATCGGCGGCGAGATGCCCTCGGTGCTGGTCGAGATCTCGCACCTGAGCAACGCTCAGGAAGAGGAAAGGCTCAAGAGCCCGGCCTACCGGAAGCAGGTGGCCCTGGGTATCTACGAAGGAATTCAGGAATATATGCGCTCGTTGGGCAAAGGATAGATAGATAAACAGACGCGATTTCATAAAGGACCTGGCGCTCGGCGGGGTGCTTCTGCGCTTCGGCCCAGCGCTCCTGGGCCAGGGCAATCCCCGGCCGGATATGGCCATGGTAACGGGCGAATCTCCCGCCGCCATCACCACCGAGGCGCTGGCGGCCCTCGGCGGGATGAAGCGTTTCATCGCCAAGGGCGACAAGGTCATGATCAAACCGAACATCGGCTGGGACCGGACGCCGGAACTCGCCGCCACGACCAACCCCGAGGTCATCAGGACCCTGGTCGAGCTCTGCTACGAGGCCGGGGCTAAGGAAGTGACCGTCATGGACAACACGACCAACCAGGCCCAGCGCTGCTATGCCCGTTCCGGCATCGCCGAGGCGGCCAAGGCCGGCGGCGCCAAGGTTCCGTTCGCCAATGAGTACCATCTGAAGAAAATGGCGCTCCGGGGCGAGTGGCTCAAGGAATGGGAGGTCTTCACCGATTTCGTCGAGGCCGACAAGCTGATCAACGTCCCCATCGCCAAACACCACAGCCTCTCGCGCCTGACCATGGGCATGAAGAACTGGCTGGGGGCCATCGGCGGCGCCCGCAACCAGCTCCACCAGAAGCTCGACGAGGCCATGGTCGACCTGGCGGCTTTCTTCAAGCCCCAGCTGACCGTGCTCGACGCCTACCGGATCCTGACCCGCAACGGCCCCCAGGGAGGACGGACGTCGGACGTCAAGCTCCAAAAGACCGTCATCGCCAGCGTCGACCCGGTCGCTGCAGATATGGCCGGAGCGGGTTTCTTCGACATCCGGCCGGAGGAGCTGGTCTATCTCGGGATCGCCGCCCGGCGCGGGTTGGGACAGACCGACCTGGAGAAGTTGACCATTGAAAAAAGAGCGATCTAAAAAATACCGGGCGCTTCAACTCACCCGCATCCTCAGCCAGGCCGCTTTCTTCGGCCTCTTTTTTTATCTCCTGTTGAGGACCCATTTCACCGGCCAGGATTATATCAGTCGGGTGGAGATCTTTTTCCACTTCGACCCCTTGCTCGCTATCACCACGGCCATCGCCTCGCGGGTCCTCTTCGCCTCGTTCATCCTGGCCGCGATCACCATCGTCGTCACCCTGGTGGCCGGACGGTTTGTCTGCGGCTGGGTCTGCCCGCTGGGCTCTGTCCACCAATTCTTTTCCTTTGTTTTTAAAAAGGCCAAGCTCTTGAAACCGCGAAAAGAGGACAAGAGCGGGGGCCGTCTCGCCTGGA
This sequence comes from Candidatus Desulfaltia sp., assembly GCA_035528895.1. Taxonomy (GTDB): domain Bacteria; phylum Acidobacteriota; class Aminicenantia; order Aminicenantales; family UBA8522; genus UBA8522. The sequence continues at coordinate 5,916 of DATKXS010000208.1, read as the reverse complement.
AATACGCCATCCTGATCGCCGTCCTCGTGGCCAGCTTCTTCACCGTCGACTTGGTGGGATTCGCCGACCCGCTGTCTTTCCTCTATCGTTCGTTCGTCACCGCCGTTGTCCCCGTGCTCGCCCGTGTCGGCGCGGCCTTCACGGGCCTTCTCTACGGCCTGAAACTCTCCTCGTTCGGCGATGCGATCGCCCAGTTCTTCGGCACCCTCTCCCTCAATCAGACCTACCAACAGGGCTTCTTCCTCGGGCTGATTTTCCTCGGCATCATCCTGCTCAACGTCTCCAAGGAAAGGTTCTGGTGCCGGTATCTCTGTCCGGCCGGCGCGCTCCTCGGGCTCCTGGCCCGCTGGAATGTGCCCAAGGTGCGCATCGACATGGAGAAATGCATCAAGTGCAACCTCTGCACGCTCCACTGTCAGACCCAGGCCAATCCCTACCCCAACGAGGAGTGGCGGAGCTCGGAGTGCGTTTACTGCTACACCTGCGCGGCTATCTGCCCCACCAAGGCCGTCCAGTTCCCGCTGAAGACCACGCCCGAGAAGATAGAGTCCATCAATCTCTCCCGGCGCAAGCTCATCTTCACTTCGGCGCTGGCGGTGATCGCCGCGCCGTTCTTTAAGATCACCCCGGCCGCCAAGCGTGCGGCGGCCAAGCTCATCCGGCCGCCGGGCGCGCTCCCCGAGCCGAAGTTTCTCCAGAAGTGCGTCAAGTGCGGAGAGTGCATGAAGGCCTGCCCGACCAACGGCCTGCAGCCGGCCCTTGACGAGGCCGGCCCGGAAGGAATCTGGACGCCGGTGCTGAAGCCGCGGATCGGCTACTGCGAGTACTACTGCTCGCTCTGCACCCAGGTCTGTCCGACCGGCGCCATTAAGGAGCTGACTATCGAGGAGAAAGTCAAGGTCAAGATCGGGTCGGCCTGGGTCAACAAAAGCCGCTGCATCCCCTATGTGCTGGGCGCGCCCTGCATTGTCTGCGAGGAGCACTGCCCGACCTCGCCCAAGGCCATCAAGCTGGTCAGGACCGAGGTCCAGCTCCTCGACGGGACGGTCCAGACTCCGCTGGCGCCGGTCATCGACCTCGACCTCTGCATCGGCTGCGGCATCTGCGAGACCAAGTGCCCGGTGGTCGACGACCCGGCCATCTTCTGCACCAGCGTCGGCGAGACGCGGTCCGAAAAGAACCGCCTCCTTCTCGATATCATCAAGCCGGCAAGTCCGCCGGGAGAGCCATCCGATCCCTACCGCTAAACGAGGATGGAGCGATGCGCGAGCTCATCCACAAGGCCAAGCCGATATTCATCGTCCTCTTCCTGGTCTATGTCCTGAGCTATACCGCAGGATATTTAGCAGGAAAGGTGAATTGGACGAATATCCCGTCTCTCCAACAAAGCCGGGTCCTGCAGTTCTCCAGCGTCCTCGAGTACAAGGTCCCGGGTTATTAAAAGGAGTCACGATGAAAAAAATAGCCCTCCTCGCCCTGGCCGCTTTGGCCTTCGCTTTTGCCACTCAGGGCTGCGTGCCTAAGGCCAAGCCCCAAGCCGTGCCGCGAACGCAGCCGCTCTGGCTCGGCTTTCATGTCTTGATCGAGAATAAGCCTGCCGCCGAGGCTCTCCTCACTGAGCTCCCCGCTCTGGCGGCTGCCGGCATCAATCTGCTGGTCTTCGAGGTCGATTACAACTATGAGTATGTCTCTCATCCGGAGCTCCGGGGCGAAGACCCGATCTCCCGGGAGACCGTCAAACAGGTCGTCCGATTCTGCCGCGACCACAAGATCCGCTTGATCCCCGAATTTCAATCCCTGGGCCACCAATCCTGGGCTGAAAAAACCTACGCCCTGCTGACGAAACACCCCGAGTTCGACGAAACTCCAGGCCAGTTCCCCGGGAACAAGGACATCTACTGCCGGAGCTGGTGCCCCCTCCATCCGGAAGTCAACCCGATCATCTTTGCCCTCTACGACGAGCTCCTCGAGGTCTTCGAAGCCGACGCCCTGCATGTCGGCATGGACGAGGTCTTCCTCATCGCCGGCGAGTTCTGCCCGCGCTGCCGGGGCAAGGATCCCGCCGAGCTCTTTGCCAAGGCGGTGAACGATTACTATCAGCATCTGGTCAGGGAACGCGGGGTGGAGATGTTGATGTGGGGAGACCGGCTGCTTGACGGAGCCTCAACAGGCTATGAGGAATGGGAGGCGTCTATGAATGGAACCCATCCGGCCATCGACCTTATCCCCAAGGACATCATCATCTGCGACTGGCACTACGAGCGGATGAAGTCCTATCCCTCCATCCCGCTCTTCCTGAACAAGGGGTTCCGTGTCCTCCCGACGAGCTTTCGAGACGTGAAACAGACCAAGAAGCTGATCGATTTTTCGCTGGCCTTCCCTTCGGAACGCATGCTCGGCCACCTCTGCACAATCTGGAATGCCCCGGAAGCGGGAAAGACGGCCCAGTGGCCCCCGCTTCTCGCCGCCGCCAAGAAGCTCCGGAAGTTCAGCTCCTAGCCGCGCCGCTTTTTGGGTTTGTCCTTGCCGGGCCTGGTTGATTGTCTACGAATAGGGCTTGGATCGCGGCAACAAGACAGTAATGGCTGTATTCACGCAAATTTCTCGAATAAAGCAAAGCGCGAGCCGAATGAAACATTGAATATTAGATCTGGATAGTCGCCCATTTATGATCGCCGTCCAAAGATGTCTTCTCGGCTCTCCCCAGGTCTGATGCCGCCGATTCGATTTCTTTCCGAGCGAGAGACCTTCCCCTAGAAAATGGCCTGATCTTTCCTTTTTTTAAGCACTCTTTATAATCAAGGTTTAATCTTGCTCTTCCCACAGGACAATTCCCTTTTCGATTTCTTCGAAAAACACCTTTTCTCTTTCCCTGAAATCAGGCCATTCCGCGGGCTCCAGGATAATCGGCTGTATTTTTCTGTCTGTTTTAAAGGACGCCAAGAACTGTCCGATAGTCTCAGAATCCTTGGAAAGGATGAACAGGTCGATGTCACTTGAAGCTGCGTCCTCACCACGGCTGGCGCTGCCAAAAAGCACTATTCTCACTGAGAGCGGCTGCATTTTAAGAATAAGAGGTTCGAGCAGTGATTCTATTCCCCGGGGTTCGCCGGCTCTCCTTTCCAGACACGCGCAACCATAGGATTGATGGGAACGTCGAGCCAAAGACGCCCCCCCCGGCCCGCGTCCACGAGTAGAAATTTAGCCAACCGTGAGCGCAATCGCGCTCACGGAGCGTCTCCTTTGATGAGGCGCTCCTTCGGCCTTTAATCGTTCGATTTCAAGAGAATGAGCTTCAGGCGAAGGGTATGCACCTTTCACTTGACAAGATGCACAAATGTGCATATCATCTTATGTGTTATCAATGGGACAAGAACAAAGCCACCGCCAATTTTCGCAAGCATGGCGTTTCTTTCGCTGACGCCGTTTCGGTTTTCTCGGACCATCTTGCCCTGACCATCGAGGATGATTGTTCAGAGGAAAGACGATGGGTGACACTGGGACGCGACCTTTTCGGCCGGACTCTGGTTGTGGTTTTTAGCTGGAGAGAAGATGAAATCAGGATCATCTCGGCGAGAAAGGCCAACGCGAAAGAACGCCGGCAATACGGGAAAAAGCATGAGAAAAACCTATGACTTCAGCAAAGGCAAGAGAGGCGCCGTGGTACCTCTTCGCCCCGGAAAGACCAGGATCACCATCCGCATCGATAACGAGATCATCAGATGGTTCCGTGCTCAGGTCGAGGCGAAAGGCGGGGGCAGCTATCAAGCCATGATCAACGACGCCCTCAAAGAATATGTCCGACGAGGAGGAGAGGCCTTGGAGGCCTATCTCAGGCGTATCATCCGGGAGGAGCTCGGCGGCAAGGATTCACGGAGTCCGTCTTATCCGTTTTCTCAGGATCGAACATAATCACGGAGGCCGGACAAGTAGACCCCCCGAACTCATTCAGCGGGGTGCCGCTCTGCCAGATGATCCAGGTTCCTGCGGTCAAGCCAAAATCAAAGCGGTAGAAGCCGGAAAATTTGAAGACACAAGAAAGCTGAAATTCCTGGCGGACATAGTTGTTATCTTATCGCTTAACACCGCAGTTTCTTAAGCTCTTCCTTGAGCGGCGGGATGACCTGGAAGAGGTCGCCGACGACGCCGAAATCCGCCAATTTGAAGATCGAGGCATCCGGGTCCTTGTTTACGGCGACGATCACCTTGGAGGAGGACATGCCGGCGAGGTGCTGAATGGCACCGGAGATGCCGAAGGCCAGGTAAAGGTTGGGCGAGACAGTTTTTCCCGTCTGGCCGACCTGATGTTGGTGGCCGATCCAGCCGGAATCGACGGCCGACCGGGAAGCGCCCACCGCCGACCGGGGGATTAGCTCCGAGATCTCCTGCAGGAGCCTGAAATTCTCCGGCCCCTTCATCCCCCGTCCGCCGGAGATGACGATGTCGGCTTCGGTGACGTCCATCTCTCCGCCGCGTTCCTGGAGGATCTCCGTTACCCGGGCTCCGGCCGGAGACGCAGGGACCTCGACGCCCTCCTTGATGGTTTCGCCGGCGGCGGCCGCTGGGGCAAGGGGAAAGACGTTGGGCCGGAGGGAAACGACCTGGGGGGAAGACGTCAGCCGGAAAGTCAGGAGGGCCTTGCCGGCGAAGATCGGCCGGGTGAATTCGAGCTGTCCGTCCTTGGCGGCGACCTGGGTGCAGTCGGAGGCCGCTCCGACGCCCAGCCGGGCCGCCAGCCGTGGAGACAGGTCCTTGCCCATGGAGGTGGCGGAAAAGAAGACCGCCGAGGGGCTGCTCTTTTTCACCAGGTCGGCCAGGGCGGCCGCATAGTCCTGGGTCGAATACTGGTCCAGGGCCGCGTTCTCCAGAAGGTAGATCTTGGAGGCGCCGTAAGAAGACAGCTCCGTCGCCAACCCGTCTTTTCCCGTCCCCACGACCACCGCCGTCGCTTCCGTCTTTAGCTCTCTCGCCATTCGCCCGGCTTCGGAGAGCGCCTCGAGCGAGGCCTTCTTGATCTTGTTATCTCTGGTCTCTATGTATGTTAGGATCATGGTCGGCCTCCTCAGATAACCTTGGCTTCGTTGTGGAGGTAGTCGGCGAGCTGCCGGGCGGTCTCCTCCGGCGGGCCCGTCACCACCCGTCCCGCCTGGCGGGACGGCGGCAGGTCCATCCGGACGATGGCCACCCGGGACGCCAGCTCGTCCGGCTTCAACCCGAGTTCTTCGATGGTCACGATCGGGATCTCCTTCTTCCTGGCCATCATGATGCCCTTGAGCGTCTCATAGCGCGGCTCGTTGAGGCCCTTCTGGGCGCTGACCACGGCCGGAAAGGTAAGAGAGACTTTTTCCTGGGCTCCTTCGACCTCTCGCAGGGCCGTCGCTGTCTCCCCTTCGACCTCGAGCTTGACAACGACGTTGGCCTGGCCGATCCCCAGGAATTCGGCGACCATCGAGGGCACCTGGGAATTGTCGGCCCCGACCGATTGCTTGCCGAAGAGCAGAAGCTTGGCATCGGGGAATTTGGCCTGGACGAGCCGGGCGATGATCCTCGCCGTGCGGAGCCCGTCGTAGGATTCCGGAAGCGGATCCTTGACGAGGACGGCCTCATCCGCTCCCATGGCCAGGCATTTCTTCAGAATGACCAGCGACTCATCTCGGCCGACGGCAACGGCTACGACTTTCCCACCCTTGCTTTCCCTGATCCGAAGAGCTTCTTCCATGGCGTACTCATCATAAGGGCTGAGGACAAAGTTCAACCCCTCTTCGACGATGGAGTTGGTCTCTTGGCTGATCTTGATCTTCGATTCCGTGTCGGGAACCCTTTTGACGAAAACGAGGATATTCAATCTTTCCTCCTCTAGGCAAAATGACGGACCCTCTCTTCTTTCCTTTCCCCTTCCTGGGCGGGAAAAAGAAG
>DATKXS010000207.1:0-6114 GCA_035528895.1 Candidatus Desulfaltia sp. | reverse complement strand
CGGGTGGCGCCGGCAACGATGGCCGTATCGAACCCAAAGAGAAGCCCGCCGATGGCGGCGATCACGGTCACGAAAATGACGTAAGATTGTCTGCTTTTCATCTTTTCCTCTTCTCGAGACCCGGCATGGTCCATCATTCTAGCAGAGGGCGAGTGTTCTTTGAATATGCCAAGGCCGCTTTATTCCCGGCTCAGATTGTGGCCAAATAGGGGCTGATAAGGAGTGATCAGCATGCGAAAGGCAATATTAAATGGGGATGGAATGGAAATGTTTTCGGGGAAGCCGGCAAGCCCTTCTCAGAAAATGACGCTCCCGGCCTGGGACGTGGCCGTTATCAAAGAAAATTGATACGTAGCCTTTATTATTCGTGAAATGAAGAACAAGAAATTCCCTCTCCCTTGACGGGAGAGGATCGGGGAGAGGGTGGTCACAGACTAGGCTATGCTTCTTCGTCTTCGATGATCTTGTCCCCGGGGATGTCCTCCTCGATGGACTCGTCCTCGGGGAAAAGCAGCTGTGTCCCGCAGTTCGAACAGTACTCGTTTTCTTCGTCAATAACGGCTCGGCAGTACGGACAACGTTTAAGTGCCATGCCCGTATTTTACTCTATCCGAAGGCGATTTCCTAGGCGTCCTTGACTTCCCAGAATTGCCGTTAGAAAATTGTCTTTGCGAGCGAAGCGAAGCAATCTCAGTTTATTTTTGGAAGATGGCCATGCCCTCACCTAATGGATGCTCGCGACGACAGGAATAGCATTTTCCTTTCGGCAATTTCGGTTGTAATGAGCCCGACGGTGACTATAAATTCTTGACAGAAAGGAGAGGCAAATCATCATGATATCAAGATCTCGAGGGCGATTGGCATTTCCCCTTTTTTTGGTATTCCTGGCAGCCTTGTCATGGGCTGGAGCCCAATCCGCGCCGCAGAAACTTCCCCAGGCTCCGCCCGACCTCGACGCCACGGTGGCACGGGTGATGGCAGCCTTCGAGGTGCCGGGAATCAGTCTGGCCATTGTCAAGGACGGCCGGGTTGTTGTCGCCAAAGGCTATGGCGTGCGCAAACTGGGCGAAATCGCTCCTGTCGACGGTCAAACGCTCTTCGGAATCGCCTCGAACACCAAAATATTCACGGCGACGGCGCTGGGTCTCCTGGTAGAGGAAGGGAAAATCGCCTGGGATAGTCCGGTCATCGATTATCTTCCCTGGTTCCAGATGTGGGATCCGTACGTGACACGGGAACTTACCGTTCGTGATCTTCTCGTCCACCGCAGCGGCCTGGGCCTGGGCGCGGGGGACCTACTCTGGTGGCCACCCTCCACCTACGACCGCAAGGAGATCATGCGGCGCCTGCGGTTCATTAAGCCGGCGACATCATTTCGAAGCGCTTACGCTTACGACAATGTCCTTTACCTTGCCGCCGGCGAGGTTATAGAGACCGTGAGCGGCCTGACCTGGGAGGATTTTGTCGCCCAGCGCATCTTGAAAAAGATCGGAATGACAATGAGCCAGGTTCGCTATTCGGCCAAAGCGAATAGGGGAAACGTCGCCGGGACTCATGCCAAGGTCGAGGGCGTCCTTCGTCTTGTCAAACCGATGGAAAGCGACAACACTAACCCGGCGGGCGGCATCAACTCCAATGCCGAGGACATGGCCAAGTGGATGTTCGTCCTTCTAAACAAGGGGCGTTTGGCCGATGGATCGCGGCTCTTCAGCGAGAAGACGGCCCACGAATTGACAAGCATGGTGACACCGATCCCGATCCAGGCGCCGCCGCCTGAACTGGCAGCTCTGAGACCGAATTTCCAGGGATATGCGCTTGGCCTGAACGTGCATGATTACCGCGGAAAAAAAGTTATTACCCACACAGGCGGCCTCCCCGGATATCTCTCGAAGGTCACCCTTCTGCCTGAATTGAACTTGGGGATCACCGTGCTTACGAACCAGGAATCGGGAGAGGCATTCAGCTCCCTGACCTGGCATATTGTCGATCATTACTTGGATGCGCCGGAAACGGATTGGGTAGACGCCTACCTCAAGGTCCGGGCTCACCGGGAGACCCGGACAGCCGAGGCGCTGAAAAAGTCAGCTGGAGCCAGGGATGCGGCATCAGGACCCTCCCTTGCCCTGGAGAAATACGCCGGCATATATGCCGACGCCTGGTACGGCGACATCCAGATCGACCTCGAAGATGGCAAGCTCGTGTTGAGATTCACCAAGACCCCTGTGCTTGTCGGGGATCTCGAACACTGGCAGTACGACACCTTTGTTGTTAGGTGGCGTGACCGGGAACTCCGGGCCGATGCCTATCTGACTTTCGCCCTCAACCCTGACGGAACGATCGATCAAGCCAAAATGAGGGCCGTTTCCCCGGAAACCGACTTCAGTTTTGATTTCCATGACCTTCTGCTCAAGCCGGCAAAAAAGCCGGCCGGAGGGTGAGCCTATTAAATTCAGGGAACACTGATCTCTTCATGAAATACGGTTAGTGTCCCCATAATTTGTGTCGCTATTGGCTAATAATAAACTTCCCGTCGATGACCCACCCTGACAACCAGGATAGTGTGCCGGGCTTTGTCCTTCTTGAAGATGATCCGATAGGCCCCGATGCGGAGACGATAAAGAGCCTCTGCGGAGCCTCCGAGCCTCCTGATGTTGTTCTTGAGTGCCGCCGGGTTCCTGGCCAGAATCAAGAGCTTGGCCTTGATGATTTTCTGCCTCGCCCGATCGATCTTTCGAAGCTCAACCCGCGCCTTATCCAGAAACACAAGTCGATACACTCAGATTCCCAGGTCTTTCCAGACCTTTTCGGCATCGATGAGCTTCGCCTTTCCTCTTTCGAGCTCCTTCAAACGCTTCCGCGCGACCTGAAGGTCCAGAAGATCAAAGTAGACCGTCAAGGCTTTCTCGATCAAAGAACTCTTTTTTTCGCCAAGCTCTTTGGCCAGACTTTCCAGTTCCTGCGAAACTTCTGCGTCGATGGTAATGTTATGCCGCACCTGCATCTCCTAGGCCTCCTTGACCATACACTTATTATACACATATTTTGTGTATAATCAAGAGGCTCCGACCAAATGGCTCTCTTCATGATCCCAGACGCCGGGATCGCGCCGGAATTCTCACCGATGAGGCCGGTCCTATGTCCTACAGAAGTGGGCTGATTTGACTATTATCCGAGAAATATTTATTCTAGGCCCATCCCGGGGAGGGGGACGTGTGCTATGAAATGCCCGAAATGCCAAATTGAAAACCCTGAGACATCCACTTTCTGCTCGGGCTGCGGAGCGAAATTAGAAGCCGCCCGGGAACTCTCCCTGTTTCAAACGGAGACACTGCAGACTCCTATCAAAGAGCTGACGACCGGTTCGACTTTCGCCGACCGCTATCAGATCATCGAAGAGCTTGGCCACGGCGGTATGGGCAAGGTCTACAAGGTCTTCGATACCGACATCAAGGAGAAGATCGCCCTCAAGCTCCTGAGGCCCGAGATCGCCCTGGACGAGGAAACCGTCGAGCGCTTCTTGAACGAGTTGAAGCTCGCCCGGAAGATCAGCCACCGGCACGTCTGCCGGATGTTCGACCTGGGCAAGTCCGAGGGCACGACCTTCATCACCATGGAGTTTGTAGCGGGGGAGGACCTGAAGAGGCTCATCCGCAAGACCGGCCAGCTCGGGGCGGGCCGGGCCGTGTCGATAGGCAAGCAGGTCTCGGAGGGCTTGATGGAGGCCCATGATCTGGGAATCGTCCATCGCGACCTCAAACCCCAGAACATCATGGTCGACGAGGACGGGAACGCCCGGATCATGGACTTCGGGATCGCCCGGTCGCTACGGGAGAAAGGGATAACGGGCGCCGGGGTAATGATCGGCACTCCCGAGTATATGTCCCCGGAACAGGTCGAGGGCAAGGAAGCCGACGAGCGGTCGGATGTCTATTCGCTGGGGATCATTCTCTACGAGATGCTGACCGGCCGCGTCCCGTTCGTGGGCGATACACCGTTCACGATCGGAGTCAAACACAAGAGCGAGCTGCCCAAAGATCCGCGTCAGCTCAACCCCCAGATCCCCGAGGACCTTGGCCGGCTCGTCCTCAAGTGCCTGCAGAAAGACAAGGCGAAGCGCTACCAAACCGCCGTGGAACTCCACGCCGACTTGGAAAAAGTCGAGCAAGGCCTGCCGACGACCGAGCGGGTCGTCCCGAAACGCAAGCCCTTCACTTCGCGGGAGATCACGGTCAAATTCAATCTCAAAAAGCTTGCCCTGCCTTTATCCATCGTCATTGCGCTTGCCGCTGCGGCCGTCCTCATCTGGAAATTCTTCCCTCACCGGGAAGCTCCCGCCGCGCCCAAGATCCAGAACTCAATCGCCGTCATCAGCTTCAAAAACGAGACCGGCGATCCGGCCTATGACTATTTGCAGAAGGCCATCCCCAACCTCCTGATCACGAACTTGGAAAACACAGGATTGTTTTATGTCGCTACCTGGGAGAGGATGCAGGACATACTGAAACAGATGGGCGTCAAGCCGGCGCCCCTAATCGACAGCGACCTCGGGTTTGAGCTCTGCCGGCGGGAGGGCATCAAGGCGATCGCCATCGGCAGCTTTACTAAGGCAGGGGACGTCTTCCGCACGGACGTCAAGGTCCTTGACGCCGACACCAAACGCATCCTCAAAAGCGCTAATATCAAAGGCACGGGCGTTGAAAGTATCCTCGACAGCCAGATCGATGCTCTGAGCCGGGAAATATCTCTCGGGTTGGGAATTGATCAGGCCAAGGTCCACGCCGCGCCGCTCAAGGTCAAGGATATCACCACTCCCTCTATCCAGGCCTACGAGTATTTCCTCAAAGGAAAGGCCGCTTACAACCTGGTCAATTGGGGGGAGGCGAAGCAAAATCTGACCAGGGCGCTGGAGATTGACCCGACTTTCGCCATGGCCTACTTCTACTTAGCCTGGGCGAATTCAAATACGGGTGACATTAGAGCCCAAAACGAGATGATCGAAAAAGCGATGGCTTTGTCGAACAAGACTTCCCAGAAAGACAGGCTCTATATTGAAGCCAGCTTCGCCCTATTCATCCAGCAAGACCTTGACAAACACGGCGCCCTCCTCAAGGAGTTGGTCCAGAAATATCCCGACGAGAAATGGTCCTTCCATTTGTTGGGCGACTATCTCATGCTTTATCGAGAAGATTACGCCGGGGCGGTGAGCCAGTATGAAAAGTGGCATCTGCTCGACCCGCAGAATCCGAACGCGATGAGTCACATCATCGGCGCGAGCTACTTGATGGGAGATTTCCAGAAAGCGGCGGACTACGTCAAACGGCATGACGCCGTCGCTCCCCCCGATCCCTATAACCTGGGCATTCAGGGAATGATGTATGCCCTGGTGGGGCAGTTTGATAAATCCCTCATTAAATTCAGGGAAGCTCTCGGAATCCAGCCGGATTTTAACTACACCTATATGCGGCTGTCCATGACCTATGCCCTGCGCGAAGAGCTTGAAGAATCGTTGAAGTGGGCGAGCGAGTATGTCTCGCGGGCCTCCTCGGCGGGGCTGAAAGCCGATGCCTATTGCCGCAGAGGCTGCCTTCAGTCCTGGCTGGGAAGATTCCGGGAGGCGCTGGCTGATTTCGACCAGGCCAACAAATTGGCGGAGGAGGCCGAAAATTGGATGATCCAAGCCGGCGCTCTCGAGGGCAAAGGCAGCGTTTATTTGGCGCGTGGCGAATTTGAGCTCAGCCGGGCGTCCTTCGAGGATGAGCTGAAGATCCTCGTCGGACGCCTCCGGGCCTGGCTCCCCTATAACAAAGCCTATATGGCCTGGCGGCTGGGCGTTCTGGCGGTCGAACAAGGGCAGGTCGACTTGGCCAAATCCAAGATATCAGAAATGCAAGTGATATGGCCCGTCATCGAGGGCAAAGACAGGGACCGTGCGATGGTCCTGCACGACCTGCTCCAAGGCGAGGCGTTGCTCGCTCAAGGAGACCTGGATGGCGCCCTGGCCGCCGGCCAAAAGGCCTGCGACCCCCGATCCCCCTTTTGGAAACATGGCTACAGGTACTGGGGTTTCTTCAATGAACACACATCGTACTACATGGACCTCGCCGCCAGGGTACT
>DATKXS010000206.1:0-16304 GCA_035528895.1 Candidatus Desulfaltia sp. | reverse complement strand
CGTCCTGCGGGGGGATGTCCTGGGCGATCAGCCGGAGGCTGACCCTGACCATGCGGTCGATGGGGGCGAACACCAGGATGATCCCCGGGCCTTTGGGCTTGGAAAGCACCCGGCCCAGCCGGAAGATCACGCCCCTCTCGTATTCCCTGAGGATCTTGATGGAGTTCAGGATGTAGATGACCACCAGTCCGATGATGATGATGGGCGCCGTTAGGAAGTTCATGTTCGCCTCCTTGCTCGGATTTTGACTATGTCCTGTTCGCTCTTGCCGACGAGGTCGATCAGCCCGCCCTTGAGGGCCTCTTGCTCCGTGCAGGGAAGGCTCTTGCGGACGGTGACTTCAGTATAGGGAGTAGCCACGGGCAAGTCAACAAGTTATAACGATTTGAACTTTTTTAGAGGTAGAGGATGCCAGGAAGAGGCTGGCCGGGCTACGAATTTGAGGCGGGTGGAGGCCTGACCGAATGAGTCCTGGCCTCCCGATCTTGGATGGGAGTGAGTATAGAATTAAGGATATTCCCCAGGAAGAAGCCTTTTTTAGGCCTTATGTTAGGGGCGTGGGGGAGGGCGGCTCTCCTGTGGGATGATGTCTGGAACCCGATGTCGGCAGCTCGCGGCATCTCAGGAGAGGGGTTAAAAACAGCCTCCAATATCCCCCCCAAAGGGGATTGATTTATTCGCAAGATATGATAAATAAAGGAATAAGCAAGACAGCATCCCTATGGAGGCCAGGATTTTCTGCAGGGCAGTCTAAGCGATGAAGGAAAAAAGAGCGGCCAGACGAATCAGCGAAAAGGCGGAGGTGACAATCAGTCCGGTCAGTCTAGATTGCCTCGAGGTCGACAAAAAAGTCGCTCATTGTCTGACCGAAGACATCTCAGTAAAAGGAATAAGAATCCAGTCTGAAAAGTTTTTGCCCATCAACTCGACATTGAAGATACTGCTCTCGTTGAACGAGCCAACAAGGCTGATCAATATATTGGGGAAAATCCGGTGGATCAGGAAGCTCAAGGCGTGTGAGGTGTTTGAGATGGGCATAGAAATTGTGGCGACATCCAAAGAAGATTCTGGTGCCCTCAAACATCATATAGAAGAATCGCCCGAGGTGATCAAAGAAAAAAAACCCTCCTGGTGAGCGAATCCTAAGTCCGCTCAGTGAGGATACTCTTCACCCCTTCACCCTTCTAGGCTGTTGACAAGGTTTCTATCCTTCGGATACATTCACACCAGGAGGGTGCTGATTCCCCGCCAGGATCATAGAGTGAGGCTCCGATCTTGGCCGGCCCCGGCCTTCCCGCAGTTGAGGACGCCAGGAAGAGGCTGGAGGGGCTGAAGGATTGAGGCGAGTGAATACTCGAGGCACGAGGGCCAGGCTTACTGGGTACGAGCGGGATGCTAAGCGTATTGTGGCCTCATAGATAAAAGGAAAGAAGAAGCGTAATATGATCTCAAGGGAGGAAATATGACTGAAAAGCTAACTTATGAAGAATTTGTAAAGCAAGCGATTCTGAAACTGAGAACACACGATTACAAAGGGATTCACACGGTATACAGCGGTTTTAACGAAGCGTTCAGAAAGTATTTTGATGGAGCTAACCCGATTGAGATAACCAATCAACCCGCCAAGGAGAAAAAGATCGTGGTGAGGCCAGTAAAGGGCGGAGTATTGCTTTACTTGCCAGAAGAAGTTCCAGAGACTGATAAAGCTGAACAAGTGCTGAAGAAAATGGGATTGAATTAGAAGAAAAAACTGATTTCCCGATAACGCTCCCAGTCGCCACCAGCGGAACATACTAAATTGTTGACAGCGATCCGCGGCCGGGCATATGATTTCTCGCAGGGAGCACGAGTTTAATGGCTAATTTTAGAGCTTGTTTCAAAAACAGGTGTTTGACTTTGCTCCCTGCAGGTCTCTATAATCGCATTGTCTGCATTGAACGTAGTGGAGTCCTCTCATCGAGAACACGTTTTTGGCATCAGTCGCGGAACGCGTCTTGCTGTGTGACGGCGGCATGGGGACGATGCTGTACAGCAAGGGATTCTACCTAAACACCTGTTTTGACGAGCTCAACCTGACGCTGCCGGAGGTCGTGAAAGAGATTCATCGCGCCTATGTCCAGAGCGGTGTCGACATCGTCGAGACCAACACGTTCGGCGCCAACCGCTTCAAGCTCCAGAAGCACGGGCTTGAAGACAAAGTCCGGGAGATCAATCAAGCTGGAGCACGAATCGCCAGGGAGGAGGCCGGAGGAGATGTGTTTGTGGCTGGATCCATCGGGCCCCTTGGTTTGAAAATCGAGCCCTGGGGACCGACGTCCGAGGCCGAGGCGGAAGAGGCGTTTCGGGAGCAGGCGGAAGGTCTCCGCAAAGGCGGCGCGGATTTTTTCATCCTCGAAACTTTCAGCGATGTCAACGAGATTCATCAGGCCATCAAGGCCGCGAGGGCAGTCGCTCCGAAGGCGGCGATTGTAGCGGAGATGACCATCCAAGAAGACGGCAACAGCCTTTACGGTACGGCTCCTGAAGTTTTCACCAAAAAGCTTGAGAGCTGGCAGGCCGATGTGGTCGGCGTCAACTGCAGCGTGGGTCCTGAGCCGATGCTCCGGTGCGTCGAGAGGATGGCCCGGGTAACGAGCCTGCCTCTCTCGGCGATGCCCAATGCCGGAATGCCGAAAGAAGTCGAAGGACGCAACATTTATCTTTGCTCTCCCGACTATCTGGCCGAATACGCCAGGCGGTTTATCCTGAGCGGGGTGAAGGTCGTGGGCGGATGCTGCGGGACGACTCCCGCCCATATCAAAGCCATGAGAAGCGCTATCAAGGCGCTCCAGCCGCCAAAGAGGACGACCGTCACAGTCGGCTTGCCCGAAAAGCAGAAAACGGCCAAAAAAAAGATACGCCTGCGTGACAAATCCGGGCTCGGGCAGAAGCTCGAGGAGGGAAAATTCGTAACCAGCGTCGAGATCGTGCCCCCGCGAGGGCACAACGTCTCAGCCGCCATCTCCGTCGCCCGGCTCCTCGAGTCGCGCGGTGTGGATTGCGTCAACATTCCGGACGGTCCGCGGGCGAGCGCGCGGATGAGCCCGCTGGCCCTGGCCGCCATCTTTGTCGGCTCGACCAAGATCGAAATCCTCCTCCACTACACCTGCCGGGATCGCAACATGTTGGGGATGCAATCCGACCTCCTCGGCGTGCACGCTCTTGGAATCCGCAATCTCCTGATCATCACCGGCGACCCGCCCAAGCTGGGCGACTACCCCGATGCCACGGCCGTGTTCGACGTCGATTCGATCGGCCTGACCAACGTGGTGAACTCCCTGAACATGGGAATCGACATCGGCGGAAAGATAATGGACGAGCCGACGGCATTCCTGATCGGAGTGGGAGCCAATCCCGGGGCGGTCAATCCGGACTACGAGATATCGCGCTTCGTTTACAAAATCGAGGCCGGCGCTGAGTTCGCCGTTACACAGCCGGTGTTCGACGTCGGGCTCCTGGAGAGTTTTCTTGAACGCGTGGGGCACCGTCGCATCCCCATCCTGGCCGGGATCTGGCCGCTCTGGAGTCTCCGCAACGCCGAGTTCCTTCACAACGAGGTTCCAGGAGTGAACATCCCGGCCCCTATCATGGAGCGGATGAGACGGGCTCAGGATGCCGGCGCTGAACGGGCCCGCCAGGAGGGTGTGGCCATCGCCCAAGAAATCCTGACTTCGGTCAAAGACCTGGTGCAGGGCGTCCAGATCAGCCCGCCACTCGGGCAATATGAGCGCGTCCTGGAGGTCCTTAAGGCTCTTTGAGGCCGGCTTTCGATTTTTCCCGGATGAACTTCAGATAATTTTTGAGAGAACGGTCCTTTCCGAGCAGGGCTTGGGCTGCTCGAAGAGAGGCTATGAGCTCGCCGTCGAGAGGATCGCAGATGACGGCGTCGAGTCCGGCCTGAAGCGCCAGGACGAGAAGAGTCCTGTTCAGGAGCCTTCGTTCGGGGAGTCCGAAGGAGACGTTGCTGAGCCCGGCGATCGTCGTGAATCCCGACAAACGGGTCTTGATTTTCGAGAGAGACTCGAGGAACAGCGCGCCGATCTGGTCGTTGACGCCGATCGGCCGCACGAGTGGGTCGATGAAAATGTCCTCAGGGCGGAGACCTTCGTGCGTCAACATCCCGGCCAATTTTTCCGCCAGGGCGAGCGCCCGGTCCGAGCTTTCCGGGGGGCCGTCTTCGTCCAGGCAAAGGGCGATGACCCGGGGTTTGAATTCCCGGACGAGCGGAAGCAATGCCTCGAGGCACCGTGATTCTCCGGTCAAGGAGTTCAAAAGAGGGCGCCCCTGATGAATCTTCAGGGCCTCGGTCATGGTCTCCGGGTTGGGGGTGTCCAAAGCTAGAGGAACGTTCACGGATTTTTGGAGGAGGGGAATCGCCCATCGCAAGGCTTCGATTTCTCCGTCCATCAGGATCGCGGCATTGATGTCGATGTAGCTTGAGCCGGCCTGCTCCTGACGCTTCGCTTGGCCGAGAAGGAACGCTTCGTCCCGGTTCTGCAGAGCCTGGGCCACTTTCTTCCAGCTCGAGTTCAACCGCTCGCCGACGATCACCATGGGCCGATTCTCCCGAGACCATACCAGCAAAGTCCGAAATTGTCAATTTGGATAAAAACAGGATTGACCCCAAAAATTTGATGTGATGCACCTCCTCGGGGAATTTGATAGGGCGAATTTGAATTCCCCTCTGGGGAGGGTCAAGAATATAGGATCTCGACGGTCTTCAGGCAGCGATCCTCGATAAGCCTGTCCAGTTCATCATACTTGGAGCATCTGGCCAGGAGGATCTGGACATCCTCTCTGATCCGTCTTTCCGCTTCCTCCCGCGTTTTTCCAACTGCCCACAGGTCCAGGCCCGGGCAGGAAGAGAAAAAATGTCTGGTTTCTGGCTGAATATCTATGGGGGTTGATTCTCGCGCTGTCGTTTTTGGTTTCATGTTTCACCTCGCGACCGTTTTCGCCTCACCTGTTCCTTCTCTCACGATCTCTTGCGCCGTCGGCATTTTTTTCCTTCCATATATATATACGAATGGGGTGTGCATTTTGATGCAGGGGATCTGAAAAAAAGGTGCTGATTCGGCCTTCTTGGGATAAAGAGGACATCACTCCGCGAGCATTTTTATCTTGACCTTTATTCTCCATAGACAATAATAGTAGTCTGGAAAAGCGAGGGAAGAAAGAATGGAAAAAACCACTCTCTTGCTGACGGTTTTCTTGATTTTGAGCAGCCTGTCAATCCCCTGGAAATCAGCCCGGGGAGAGGAGACGTTTTCCCGGGATAGAGCCCTCGAGCATCTACGGTACATCGCGGAGACGATCGGGCCGCGGCCCCTCGGCTCTCCCCAGGAAAAGGCCGCCCTAGCCTATTTCGCCGAGAGGCTCGCCGAGTACGGTTGCGAAGTGGATTGGCAGGCCGTGACCCAGGGAAGTGGTGAGGTGGGCAAGAGCGCTCTCAACACTGCCAGCTTCAACGTCATCGGCCGGCTCCCTGGAATGGATAAAAGGGAGATCATCATCGGCGCTCATATCGATTCTTCCTCGCCGGAAATCCCCGGCGCCAACGACGATGGCTCGGGAGTGGCCACGATCATCGAGCTGGCGAATGTCTTGAGCCAGGAGACGCACACAGCTACCCTTGTCTTTGTCGCCTTCTGCGGCGAGGAGTCCGGCCTCATCGGGTCGAAGTCATTCGTCGAGCAATATCCTCTCGAGAACGTCGCCCTGATGCTCCAACTCGATATGGACAGCGATGATTCGCCCCTCATGCTCTGGGTCGACACCACGAAGACGCAGACGCCGGCCTGGCTCGTTGCGGCGAGCATCGATGCCTTTCATTCTCTTGGCTACCGGAACATCGATTACCCAACCTTTTTCCAGAGCTTGAACAACGCCTTCGGCGGCGCGGGCTCCGACCACCAGCCATTCATGGAGAAAGGGATTCCCGCGATCGCCTTCGTCTCCGACATCACTTTCCCCATCCACACCCCAAACGATACTCTGGAATATTTCGAGCCTGCGGGATTGGAGCGAAGCGGGCGGCTCATCCGGGAGCTCGTTCGCAAGTTCGACCAAGGCCAGCCGGAAGAGAAAGCCGGACATTACATGCTTATCCTGGTCGGGGAAAAGCCCCTTTTTGTGCCGCTGCTCTGGCTCAGAGCCTTCATCGTCCTGAGCCTCCTGGTCGGTCTTGCGGCCTTCTTGAAGCTCTATCGAACCCGGAAGCTCAGGGTTAGCTGGGATGAGGAAAAGAAGATCAAGAAGTCGTGGCCCAAGCTCTTGATCATCAACGCGATCATCATCGTCACGATGTTCTTCTCCCTCTGGCTGATGCAGCTGGTCAGCGGTCAGCGGACACCCTGGTATGCCCATCCCGGGCCATACTTCCCTTACGCTTTTCTCTTTTTCATCTTCGGGGTTTGGCTCGGCCTGCAGCTCACCCGGAAATGGAGGCTGCGGAGGAACCCGTTTTTCTATTTCGTTCGAGCGTCATTGTATCTCACAGTTCTCACGGCCATCGCCTGGTTGGCTTCCGGCCCTCGGCTCGCGCTTTTTCCTGCGGCCGGCCTTCTGTTCTTGAGTTTGGCCTGCCTGGTGCCCTGGGGATGGCTCAGGGGGCTGTTCTGGGTCCTGGCCCCGTTCTGGATCTTCCGGATGCTCATCCTCTCCGAGTACTACAAGTTCGGCTTCCGGGCTTCGGCCATGAGCTTCGCAGCCTTAAAGAGCTTTCTCCTGACCCTTGTTTTCTGGGCGGTCCTCGTCCTTTTCTTCGTATTTTGGACGATGCCGTTCCTGCTGGGTTTTGCCGCGGTCTATCGGAGTTCCTCGGGAGATCTGTTGGGGATGAAGCGGTTCCGGAAACCTTTTGCTCTTATCCCGATCGGTATCCTCATTATCGGAGGTGCGTTTTACCTGAAAACGCTCCCAGCCTATGATGGACCCTGGGAGCAAGAGGTCACCGTCACGCAGAAGCGGGATGCCGAGAACAAGACGGCGATCGAGTTCACGAGCAGCGGCTACCTGCGGGGGATCAGGGCGGATATCGACGGCCGGGAGGAAGTCTTGGATGAAAGAACGTCTTTCCGGAGCCTCGATTGGCCGCTGGAGATGGATTGGCTGAAGGAGGAGGTCACATCGCAAACAGAAGACCGGGCGACAGATAGGCTCGTCCGCCTGAATTTCCAACTCGATTTCGAAAAGCCGCCCTATGGGGTGACCCTGCGGTTGAAGTCCGACCGGCTATTCACCGTCGAAAAAGCCAACGTCAGGTACCGCCACCAGAAAAACCGCGCCATGGTCGCCTGGTCCACTCATCCGCCGCAGGTCCTGCAGCCGAAAATGGAACTGATCCTGCCCCGTGAGGCCAAGCTGGAGGCCGAAATCGTGGCTACTTTTCTGGAGACGCCCCTTCCGGTATCCTGCCAGGGCAAGAACATGCATTTTATCCATCGCGCCGAGCTCAAGCGCAAGGTCGATCTGCTGCCAGAGAAGTAATCCTTCTCATCGGCAGCGCTTTTTGATAGAATTTCTGCGGGCGATTCCTTGATGAACACGCTCAGGGTCCAGAGTGAGCTCCGGGAGCTGGATAAAGTTCGCAAGTTTTTGAAGAAAAACCTGGGCGGCCTGGACCTCAGCGAGGAGGATATCTACAAAATCGAGCTCTCGCTCGTCGAGATGTGCACCAACATCATGCGCTACGCCTATCCGCGGGAGAAGGGGGAGATCGTCATTAAGGCCTGGTACGAAAAGGGGGATTTTTCCCTGGAGATCCGAGACAACGGGGTTCCCTTCGACCCCCGCCAGATCAAACGGCCGACCCTCGAGGAGATGATCAACCGGGACCAGATGGGCGGGCTCGGGATCTTTCTTGCCCGCAAGCTGATGGACCGATTTTCTTACGGGCGGGAGGACGACCAGAACATCTTGACGATGTCCAAGAAAGCCGGCGAAAAAAAGGGTTAGGCGTCAGTAGAGAACATCGGCCTCGCCGTTCTTCTCGATCAGCTTGTTGATGTGTGCGATGATCAGGTCTTTTCGCGCCAGGACGGCGTTGATCTCGTCATCCGTCAAATTGTCGCCGACAAAACCCTTGATCCCATCAAAGGTGAGGGTCTTCATTTTTTCGAAGAGATCCCTGGGCATGTCCTTTTGCACCAGGCCTTCTTTATTTTTTTCCCCGTAGGGGAGCTCGGTCGTCCATTTCTTGCCCGTCCGGAAGCTCCGCGAATGGTCGATCAGGATGATGCGCCAGTCCTCGGTGATGAGATAGTTGTTTTGGTGGCGGTCTTCGTTGCCGATGAGGTTGTCAAAAAAGCGCTGCAGGTTGAGGGCCCGGTTCCAGTAAAAAACCTTGATGGGGGGAGTCTTGATCTTTTTCTCGGCCTTGTCCTTCATGGTCATCTTGGAGGAGACCCAGAGCTGGCAGGAGCCGAGGTTGTTATGGAACCTCTTCTCGACCGTCGGCGGGATCATGTTGAGGCCGAGGTGCTTATCGAAGAGATAGGCGGCGATCTCGTACTTCCAGCCTTCAATGTAGCCCTTCACCCGGCCTTCCACATTTTTCCAGAGGGCGTCGTTTGTGACCCCCTCTAGTTCCAGCGTCAGATGCCACGGGTTGGTGACGGCTTCTGACTTGATCTGCTCCTCTTTGACGACATTCGCATTGAGCAGGAATTCCTCCCATTTCGTCCGCTCGGCGATCTCCTCCGGGGTGAACTGGGAAAAACAGGGAACTAGGGAGGCGAGGAAAACGAGCCCAAACATCGAAACCCGAATGCGCTTTTTCATGATCCCTCCTTTCTCTTTCCGGCCGGCCGTGGTCTCAATAGAGGACCTTGGCTTCGCCGCTTTCCTTGATCATCATGTCGATCTCGGCCAAAAGAAGCGACTTCCGTTTGATGAGAGCTTCTATCTCCTTGGCGGTTAAATAGGGTCCGACCGCTTCCTTGACGTTCTTGAGATCGAGCTTTTTCACATTTTCGACGAACCAGCGGGGAAGCCGCCGGAATAAGAGCGGCCGTCCGTCGTCCCCCCGCTTGAGCCCCTTCCTTCCGTAGAGGAGGTTATCGCAGTATTCCTTGGAGGAGCGGAAGGCCTGGGAATGGTCGATGAGGATCGTCCGCCAATCCTGAGTGTAGAGGACATTCTGCTGGGTGCGGTCGTCGTTGGCGACCAGGGAGTCCCAGGCGCGGGCCAGGTATTTCGTGTTTTCGGTTTGGAGGCGCGCGCTCTCCGGGATCTCAATCCTTTCTTCCATGATCTTGAGGAGGCTGTACTCGCTGGTCACCCAGTAGACGAGGGCCCCCGGCTTGCCGTCGAATTCCCTCTCCACGGCCGGCGGCACCATGTTCAGGCCGATGAGCTTGTCCAGCTGGTAGGCCGCGATCTCGTACTGCCAGCCCTCGAGAAAGCCGTCGCGGAGTCCCCTTGGATTTTTCCAACAGGCTTTGGACTGCTTATCGCCCTTCTGAAGATAGAGTTTGAACGGTTTGGTAACCCCTTCGCCGATTTCCTCGGAACGGACGATCTCGGCCGTCTTAAGGAACTCTTCCCAATAAGGCCGCTGGGCGATCTCTTCTGCGGTGAACTGGGCGCGGGCCGAATGGATGGGAACAAGGAGCCAACAGAAAAAGGACAGCAAGCCGATCGCGCGTCTCATGACCGTTCTCCTTAGAAAGTCCATTTTCCCCGTTCTCTCAAGCGAAATCTATGATAATGATTTCGACCTCAAAAATCAACAAGGAAATATTTTGACAGAAGTCTCGTCGGTGGTATAATTTCTGACTTCACCCCCCCGTCGGGAGTTTTCCTCGAGAAAAGAAAGAGGCCAGACGGCGGCCCGGTAAAGGAGGAAGGTGTCAACGTGAAACGGAGAAGATCAGCCTGGTTATTACTGCCGCTCCTGCTCCTGTCATTCTGCTCAAGAGCGAAGTATGCGCCGACCATCCGTTTCCCCTATTTATGGCTGGATGTCCAGGGCTTCGGCGGAGACATCGACAAACAGCATCTGACCGAGCCCTCCGGGATTTGCTACCATGAGGCGCGGGGAACCCTTTTCGTGGTCGGCGACGAAGGGGAGGTCGCGGAGATCAGGAAAGACGGAACTCCCGTCGCTAACACCATAGTCAAAGGCGACCTGGAAGCGATCACCGTTGTGCCCGAGACGGGGCTTCTGTACATCGCCGTTGAAGGGGAGGATGTCATTCTCGAGTTCGACCCCGTCAGGGGAGAAGTGACGCGCCGGTTTCCTATCAACAGGACCTTTAATGGAGATCCCAACTTCCTCCAGAAGCAGATTGATGAGTTTGATAACGGCATTGAATCTATGGCCTTCGTGCCCGATCCTCAGCACCCGGAGGGCGGAACATTCTATATCGGCAACCAGTGGGACCCGGCGATGATCATGGAGGTGCTCGTTCCCCTGAAATCGAGCCGGGCCGCCGAAGCGGAAGCCCGGATCATCCGGGTCCTGCCGTTCAGGATGGATGATCCCGCCGCCATGTATTATGACCCGGAAACGAGACTCCTTAACGTCGTCAGCGACGCCGACAATATCCTGGTGGAGATCACCCTCCAGGGGAAGCTGGTCAAGGAGTACGCCTTCCTCGGAGACAATCAGGAGGGGCTGTGCCGGGATGATGAAGGCTATCTCTACATCGCTCAGGATGACGGGGGAATCATCAAGGTCAAGGACTTGCGCCGACGCTGAGGGCGCGCCTCGCCGCTCGGTTCTTTCGGTAAGCCCCGATTAGAAGAGTACGCTCTCTTCGCCCTTCTCGGCGATCAGAGCTTTAATCTTGTCGATAACAAGGTTCTTGCGGATGAGAAGCGCCCCGATTTCCTCGTCGCTCAAATATCTTCCCAGCGCCGCTCTGACCGCTTCTTCATCCAGCTCGAGGATCCCCTTGTAGAGCTTTTTGGAACAAACGGTGAGGTCGCAGCACGGAAGAAGCTCGGGCACAGGGGCGAAGGCCTCGGAGAAGTCGACCCGGCAGACCCGCCAGTCCTCCATATGGATGTACAGGTCGTCGCTGTTGAAACAGTCGTCATAGGCCAGGTTCACGAACACCTTTAATTCCTCCAAGGCCCTGCCGAAAGCCCTGGCATCCGGCGGTTCGAGCTTTTTTCTTCTGCGGTCCTTCTCGCGGATGCAGTTTTCGAGGAAGACCTGGAGAGTGCCTTGGCGCCCCTTCATCTCTCTATCGACAACCGGGGGGATCAACTCAACGCCGAGGAGCTTGGTGAGCTCATAGGCGGCGATGTCGTACTTGTAGCTGTCGGCCATCAGCTGGGGCCTCGGCCTGTCGACATACCGAAAGAGGGCGCGCTGAATGGCGCAGCCCTCAGCGAAGGTGACGATCCAGGGGCTCGTTCGGCCGGGCTCGTCTTCCCTGATGCTCGCGACCCGGCATTCACGCAGGGCTGTCTCGAGAGCCGCCAGCCGGTCCTTTTCTTCAGCGGGCATCTGGAGCCGGGCAGAGATGCTCGAGCCGAGGACGAGGAAGACAAGAAAGAAGACTTTCGGATTTGTCGCTATCCTCATCTTTTAACCCCCAAACATTGAAATATCCGTTTTGGATGATCAGGGCGACCGCGTTCCCCCCGTAGGCACGGGAGATGCCCGTGTCGACGATCCAAACTTTGCCGCCGAAGCGCTGCATTTCCCCTGGAGTTTTAACAATCTTGGGCGTGTGGGCGATGATCATGGTCTTGGCGCCGAGGTTATCCAGCGTCTGGTCCAATTCCTCTTTGAGGTCTTCCTCCGGGACGGTGGCCAATTCCCTGTACCAGAGGGGACTGTCACCCCTATAGAGGACCGAGGGTTGGACGATCCTCGGCTGTTCCATCCACCGGTAGGCGCGCCAATTGTCGGCGAGCTCCAGACGGTAGCGATCGTTGATCTCCCGGAGTCCCCACCTCGAATATTTTTCGCTGATGCCGCCGTGGACAAAGATGATGTCGTTGATCTTGATGGCGACATTGAGCCGGCGCAGCCAATCCCCGTATTCATCGTTGAGATTGATCACATACTGTCTTTGAGCGCTCGGAGTGTTCCGAAGAGAATCCCAGAACGCGTTGATCACATTTTCGGGTCTCAAGTTGCGGTCACGGGAGCGGTGCTTAAAGATCCTCTTCGCCAGGGCGTCCTCTTGCTGCTTCCGGTATGTTTCGGGGAGGAAGGAGATGAATTGATCGAGCGTCACGGTGTCGGGACTGCTGCTGAAAACGATGCCCGTGAGGTTCATCTCCTCGTGGTTGCCGAGCAGGACATGGACCTTCCCGCCTGCCGCTTCGGCTTCTTTCTCCAGGCGCAGCAGGAGATCGAAGATCTTGCGCGGATCTGGACCACGGTCCATGATGTCACCCGTTTGGACGAGGTGAACTTGGCCGGCGACCCAGTGGAGGTCTCGATCGACGACCCGGGTACCTTTGAGGATCTTGACAAAGTTTTCGTAGTCGCCGTGTAGGTCACCGATGACGATAATCCTCTCGATATCGGTCCATTCATAAGGGCTGTCAGCGGATGAGGAAAGCGCCGGAAAGGCTAGGAATACGAATGATAAACAATAAAAAAGCAGAGGCCTGAATCGGGCGGTTGTCATCTTTCTTCATAGTAGACTATCCTTTGGAATAGTCAAGCTGGATTTGGGGTTTGACTCTTGCCCGGCGAACTGATATCCTTGGAAAGGAGCGCAAAAGGATGAAGGAGGGAGTGGCCATGTATGCACGCTTGACAACAATGAACATCAAACTCGAGAAAATCAACGAGGCGATCAAGATCTATAGAACAAGCGTCGTCCCCGCCGCCAAGTCCCAGCACGGATTCGTCGCCGCCTATCTCCTCACGGACCGGCCGACGGGCCGGGGAATTTCCATGACCGTCTGGAAAACGGAAGAGGATGCCCTGGCCAACGAGCACAACCGCTATTATCAGGAGCAGTTGATCAAGTTCATCGAGTTCTTTCAGTCCGCTCCTATCCGCGAGGGCTACGAGATCAGCGTCAAAGGCTGACCGGGCACGCTTCCAGGACTCCTGGAGTGAAATTTAGAAAGGGGTATTGTGTCCCCGTCTGATTTGGAATATAGTTGAGGACAACGGAATACATCCTCATTCAGGAGTGTCACCATGATCGAACAGTTCGGCGATAGCCAAGCGGTCAAAATCGCCATGCTCATCGACGGCGACAACGCCCAGCCGTCTCTCATCGGGGTAATTATCACCGAGACGGCCAAGTACGGTGCCATCACCATCCGCCGGGTCTACGGGGACTGGACGACGGCCAACATGGCCGGGTGGAAGAACGTCCTGAACAACTACGCCATCCAGCCCATCCAGCAGTTTCGCTACACGGTGGGCAAGAACTCCACGGACAGCGCCATGATCATCGATGCCATGGATATCCTCCACGGCCACCAGGTCGGCGGGTTCTGCCTCGTCTCCAGCGACAGCGACTATACCCGGCTGGCCACCCGGATTCGCGAACACGGGATCTTTGTCATGGGCATCGGGAAAAAGACCACACCCAAAGCTTTTGTCAATGCCTGCAATATTTTTATCCAAACCGAGAATCTAGCTCCCCGGCAGCAGGCGCCAAGAAGCAAGAGAGATACCAAAGTTCCCGACATCAAGAGCGAGAAACCCAAAGAACTCGACCCCCTGCCGTTGCTTAAGGGCGCCTATGAGATGGCCGCTCAGGTGGACGGCTGGGCGAACCTGGGGACGCTCGGCTTCTACCTCCATCAGCTCGACCCGAGCTTCGACCCGCGCACCTACGGCTTCAAGCAGTTGTCCCAGCTCATCAAGAGCCATCCCGGTTCCTTTGAGCTCAAGTTCCGGGAAGAGGGCGGGACGACCAACGTTTACATGAAGAGCAAGGAGTAGCGCGCCTTTCAGGGATGAACCTCTGAGAGGAAAGAGCGAAGCTTTCCCCCCTTGCTGAAGCTCTCCAGCTTTCGCAGCGCCTTGGCTTCGATCTGGCGGATGCGCTCACGAGTCACCTTGAAGACATTGCCCACTTCCTCCAGGGTGTGCTCCTTGCCGTCCAGCAGCCCGAACCGCAGCTTCAGCACCTCCGCCTCTCTCTCGGTGAGGCTGTCCAGGGCCTGTTCGATCTGTTCCCGTAGGCTACGATGGATCACGGCTTCCTCAGGAGAAGGGCCGGTCTTGTCTTCGATGAATTCTCCGAGCCGGCTGTCCTCTTCGTCACCCACGGGCGCGTCGAGAGAAACGGATTCCTGGGCGGCCTTGATGATCTCCCTCACCTTGGCGACCGCTAACCCCATCTTCCGGGCGAGCTCTTCGTGGGTCGGCTCCCGCCCTCTGCCCTGGACGCTGGCCTGGACAAGCTTCTTCAACCGGTTGATCGTCTCGACCATGTGCACGGGAATGCGGATGGTCCTGGCCTGGTCGGCGATTGAACGGGTGATGGCCTGTTTGATCCACCAGGTCGCGTAGGTGGAGAATTTATACCCCCGGCGGTAGTCGAACTTCTCCACGGCCCGCATCAGCCCGATATTCCCCTCCTGGATTAGGTCCAGGAATCCCAGGCCGCGATGGGTATATTTCTTGGCGATCGAGACCACCAGCCGGAGGTTTGCCTCGACGAGCTCTTTCTTGGCCCGGTCGCTCAGCTGTTTCCCCAGGCTGATCTGCCGGAGGATCTCCCCGGACTGCTGGCAGGTGATCCCGAGCTCATCATGGCCCTTTCTCAGCTGCTTCTTGACCTCGGCGAGTCTTTTCTGAAGTTCCGTCCGCTTCTGGCGGTCCCTGATGCGACGCAGGCTGATCTCCAGTTCCTCCCGGGTTTCCGCCTGGTCGCAGTAATGCTGGAAGCGGGAACGCATCTGCTCGATGATCGTCTCCAGGCGCGCCGGCCAGATGTTCAGCCGGCCGATGAGATGGATGATCTTGACGACCAGGCGGCCACGGGCGAAGACGTTCTTCTTCCGGGAGGGAATCTTTTCCAGGACGGAATCGGCCTGCCTGATCTTTTTAAAGATCTTGAACAAGCTTATCCTACGGGCCTCCATCTTTTGTTCTTCTATGTCGTCGCCGCAGTCGAAGATCTCGGGCATGGCCAGGATGTCCCGTTTAATCCTCTCTTCCAGGGAGGAGATCTCTGTCATCAGCAGGCGGGTGCGGGTCAGCGCCTTGAGGATGGTTTTCTGGCCCTTCTCGATCTGCTTGGCCAGCGCGATCTCTCCTTGCCGGGTCAGAAGCGAGATGCTTCCCATGTCCCGGAGATAGAGTTTGACCGGGTCGGTGGTGATATCACTGTCCCCCAACGGAAGCAGCCCGGCCAGCTGGCTGCGGGACTTGGCCATGTGCCTGGCATCATCCTTGAGCAGGCTGGACAGTCTCTCGAAATCGGCCTCGACGTTCATATTTCCGCGGAAAGGCGCATCCCGGCGGTCGGAAGGGGAGGGACGTCGTTTCATCCCGGCCACATCAGCACCTCATTCCTGTTCTCTCGTTACGTTTCCCCTTGCATTCGCACGTTGTCGATGAGATCCTTTGCTCTGAAAAACCGGTTTTGAGCTATTGTCCCAAAATTCCCGGGAAAAATCAAACCTTTGTCTTATTGACATTTCCCCTTGTCTTCTGATATTAGTTGATAAGAAGGGTGCCGTCGAGAGAGGAAAATCGAGACATGAAGATATCGGCTAGACATAAGAACGACATCGTCATCTTCGACATGGAGGGGGAGATCAAGCGGTCGGACATCACCGACGTGACGCTCCATCAGTTCGTCAAGGAGCAGCTCGATTCCGGAAAGCGGAAGATCCTCCTCAACTTCGATCGGGTGGATTTCATCGACAGCTTCGGAGTCGGGGAGATTTTGGCGAGCTACATCTCCACACACAACCTGGGCGGGAAACTGAAACTGGTGAGGATATCCAAGAAGCTATACCTCATCTTCCAGGTGACGATGCTGACCAAGGTCCTCGACATCTTCGAGGATGAAGAGGCCGCCATGAAGAGCTTCTTCTGAGGAGTGGCGGCCGGGCCTTCTTCCTGATACAATTGGCCCATGGCGAAGAGTCGGCTCCGCTCCCGGCTTTCCCACATCGTCGATATCAAGCCCGGTGAAGAGCTCATCGCCGTCTCGCTTTTCCTCTACTTCTTTTTCATCACGTCTCCCTATTACATCATCAAGAGCCTGCGCAACGCCAGCTACCTCAGCCGGCTGGGGGATGAGAAGCTTCCCCTAGCTTATTTCTTGACGGCCGTGCTGATTTGACTCCTTGCTAATTTATTGTTAGCTTTAACC
>DATKXS010000205.1:0-3984 GCA_035528895.1 Candidatus Desulfaltia sp. | reverse complement strand
TCGTTGAAAAGGGCCTGCTTTAGCCAGCCGGGAAGACGCGGGTCGGCGAGGATGGGGGCTTGCCAGGCGTCGATCGCTTTCTCCCAGTCCCTGTATTTGTCCAGGGCTTCGTTGGCGATGGCGAAGGCCCGGTCGCCGGATGCTCCGAAGAAGTCGGTGTATTTCTTCCGGTACTTGACGCCTTTTTCGAACTCATAGTAGGGAAGGTCCCAGGCGATGACGAGCGGGAGTTCGACCCGCTCCCGTGGCCCGAGGTTCACCTTGACGGCGATCGCCCCGGCGAGACTTTCGTTCTCGGAAGCCGGACCCGAAGCAGGGCCGTTGGCCAGGGTCCCGTCGCGGGCAAATGTCCGCCAGACCTCACTCCCGTCCGCGGCGGGGTCGAAGCCGGCTTCATAATAAACGACGGCCCTCCCGGGTATCTCGGAGGCGGCGATGCACATCGAGCCGGTCATGGCGTTGCCTGTCCTGAGGTCCGCTCCTTTTTTTGTGAAGATGATCCCTTTTTTGTGTCCATCCTGAACGAGAGCGTTGCTGTTCCCGCTGCTCTTCCTGTCCCAGGCGAAGTCAGCAGAATCCGCTCTGGACACCGCCTCCCAGCCGATCATGTTCTGCCAGGTCAACATGATGCTGACCTCGGCCGGCTCGGCGGAAGGGTTCTCGGCGATCCACTTATAGACGGCCACCGGGTAGCTTGTCTCCCGGTAGTTATGGGGTATGATCGGGGAAAATTGGGTGACGGCCAGCTTGACAGGGAACGCCTCATTCCGCTCATACGAGAATCCGGACTTGGGAAAGAGGGCGTAGTAGCTTCCTTTTCCCGCCGGGTATTCCCACTTCCAGCCCGCCAACGCCGCCGAGGGCGGAGAACCCGTTGCCAGAGTCTGGGCAATCGTCCTCTTCCCCTGCTTCATAAACACATGAAACTGGTCGGCCCAGACCGGGTCATCGACCATCCAGCCGGATTTCAAGAACCAATAGCGGAAATGGCCGCTCATTGTCCACTCGAAGGAGCCGGCTCCGATCCCGCCGGCCGGGCAGGCGCTTCCTTCGGCCTGAGCCTCGATATTCCCGGGTGCAACGGTCTTGCCATGCCAGCTGAGGGTGTGGCCGATGGGCCGGTCGAAAGCGCACTGGGGAAAGCCACCGAGGTTCGCCGGCGCAAAATTCAATTCCTCGAGAACCTGGTTTGCGATCTGCCGGTCGGACTTCATCCCTTTGGCCCGGGCTTCCTGGATGATCCGGCCGAGCCGGCCGTCGATCTCCCGGCCTTTCTCATCGCAGATCGCCTTCTCGATCAACAGGTCCAGGTGCCGGCTGAGGAGGGTCGTACGGACGCTCTCCTCGGGATTTTTGTAGAAAGACGCAGGGGTGCTCTCGCCGAAGTTCCAAAGAGTACAGAGCGCTACCCCGCAGGCTAACAGAATTCGGGTCATTCCATTTTGGAAGTGCGAATTCTTTTTGGATTCTTTCATCCGGACCTCCCAAGCAAGAGACATCTTAGCATGTCACCGGAACATCCTAATCTTCATACCTATTCTTTTCAAGGGAGAGGAAGGGTGGCACATCAGGGAGCGTCATCCAAAAGTGCGGCAGCCGCGCAGGATCGTGGTGACGACCTTGAAATTTCGATCGAAAACGGCCAGGTTGGCCAGTTTGCCCTTTTCGATGCTCCCCATGCGGCTGTCCAGTCCTAGGACGCGGGCGGGATTCAAGGAGGCCAAGCGCACGGCATCGGGAACCGGCACTCCCGTCCAATCGATCATGTTCTTGACCGCCTGATTCAGCGTCAAGATGCTTCCGGCGAGCGCGCCGCTCTCCTTGAGCCGGGCCTGGCCGTTCCTGACCACAACATCGAGCCCGCCGACTCGGTATTCGCCTTCGCCCAGGCCGGCGGCGTTCAGGCTGTCGGTGATCAGGCAGATCCTTTCGACTCCCTTCTGCCGGAGCGCCAGCCGCAGCGCCGCCGGATGGACATGGATGCCGTCGGCGATGAGCTCGGCCGTCACGCCGCCGGAATCGAGCACGGCGCCGATGACACCCGGTTCGCGGGGAAGAAACCCGCTCATGGCGTTATAAAGATGGGTCGCATGGGTGATGCCCTTCTCGAAGCTCATCATCGCCTGCTCATAGGTGGCCTCAGAATGTCCGATAGAGACCACCCATCTTTTTTCTTTAAGGGCGGGAATGAAGCTCAGGTTGGCGCCGACTTCGGGTGCGACGGTGACGATGGCCTGGAGCGACTGAGCAGCCTCAGCCAGCAGACGGATATCTGCGGCCTGGATTGGCCTGATGAACTCAGGATTCTGGGCCCCTTTTTTCTTGACGCTCAGAAAGGGAGCCTCGAGATAGACCCCCAAAATCTCCGCTCTCTTTCGATCCGTCATCGCCGCCTTCACGCACTCGACCGCGTCCAGGATCGCCGGCAGTGGCGCCGCTAGCGTGGTCGGGACAAACCCGGTGATGCCGCAGCGGGCTTGATAGTCGGCGATTTCCCCCAGGCTCTCGGCGGTGCCGTCCATGACATCTCTTCCCATCGCCCCGTGGAGATGGAGGTCGATAAACCCGGGCGTAATATAGCTGGCGCCGTAATCATGCTGGACCATTCCTTCCAACGGCGGCGACTGATCCTTGGGAAAAACGCCGGCGATCTTTTCCTCCTCGACGATTACAATGCCTCCCTCCAAGACTCGATCCGGGAGCACGATATTCCCCATGAGGGCAGTCTCTTCCATGGAACAACCTTCCATCTAAAATTATCCCGTCGGATATATTCTATCCCTGAAATCTCGAAAAACAAAAGTCAAACGGGAATTCGTCGGCGAGGATCGGGGGACGATAATCAATAGAAAAATACACGGTTTATTTGTTAATTGTTGAAACCTGACCCCTATTGTTTCCCCTATTGCTTCGCCTCAGCGTCCGCATGATCAGGAGCTGGAGCAGGATGATCATCACACAGCTCACGACCGGAATGATGAGGCCGGTACGGAGGCCCGACGCGTTGGCCACTTTCCCGGTGAGCCAGGGAGCGGTCATCCCGCCGGCCAGGGCGATCATGAAGATGACGCTGAAGGCCGTCCCGGTGAGATCGGAGAAGGCTTCTCCGGCGATGGCCAGGGTCGTCGGGAAGATGGCGGCAAACCCGAGCCCGGTCAAGACGACACCGAGCGCGGCCAGCGGTCCTGACGGCGCTGCGGCGACAAGGGCGGTCGCGGCCAGAGCCAGGACCGCGCTGGCCAGGACCAGCGTCTCGTTCTTCAGGACCTTGACCAGCCTTCGGGAAACGATCAGCCTGCCGAGCATCATCGCTCCCCAGTATCCGGACAGAACGAGGGAGGCGGTCATGGGAGAAAATCGGAAATACTCGTTGAGGTAAGTGGAGATCCAGCCGCCCATCGTGAACTCGTTTCCAGACTGGAAGAAAAGCAAGAGGCCGCACAGCCAGACGAGCGGACTGCCGACGACCCGGGCGGCCTGGCGCAGCGGAAATCCCTGGGCCTGTTTAGCCGGCGGAAAGCGCAACGCGAGGAAGAAGGCGAAGGGAATCAGACTGAGGACCGTGGCGACGACCAGGATCGCATCGAGGCCGAGGATTCCGAGGAGCGTCCCGATGAGCAAGGGGATGAGAAGCGCCCCGAACCCGAAGAAGATGCCAAGAAGGTTCAGAGCCGCGCTCCGGTTCTCGGGATTGAGGTCGCTGGTCAGGGCGTTCGACCCGCCGTTGAGCCCTCCGCCGCCGACACCGAGGAGCACGGCCGCCGCGACAAGAAGGGAATAGGTCGGGGCCAGGGTGAAAAGAAGGAAGGAGACCGCGACGAGCAGCGAGCAGAGGGCCAGAAAGACTCTGTATCCGAAGCGGTCGACGACCGGCCCGAAGAGGACCGACATCCCCAGCATGGCCAAGTTCATGAAAAAGAAGAGGTTCCCGGCTTCGCTCTTGTTGAAGTCGATGCGCTCGAAAAGCGACGGCAGGATCGCGCC
>DATKXS010000204.1:0-39023 GCA_035528895.1 Candidatus Desulfaltia sp. | reverse complement strand
TATGCCCCTAAACATAGGGGTGTGCCGAACTAAACCAAGAAATTCCAACGGGTCAATTCTTGTCTGGCACTTTTCGCAAAAGAAGCCGAAATAATCGGTTGTCAATCCACCGACAACCGTGTGGACCATCAACCTCCTCGTATCCATTTGACACTCCTCCACTAATATTCGAAAGTTTTAGCCTTTATCCAATTCTGTCTTTCACTGCCAGCGCTCCCAAGAGCAAGACTCCCCGTGGGCCAACCGTGTGCCCAAAAACGCCAAAACGGCCTGTCTCGGTTTAACACCGCACCAAATTGGATATGGCACCAAATGGCCGAAGGCTGAATTTTACGTCAAGATGATTTTGCCCTAGCTTTTACTATCCGCTGTTTCCATAAGTAATCACCAATCAGCTCAAGATAGTTGGCGTACCCACAGGGGGCACTTATGAAAACCTTCATCATTTGAAATCACGATGAACTCGGTTTTCAAAATGCGGCCACAGTTAAGGCACCTCACTATCGAAGGGGACCTTGTGCTTACAATTCTCTCTCGACGTATCACAATAAACCTCCTTAACATTCACCGTGTGGACACGGTGTGGACAAAATCGCTAAAAATGGCTCGGTTTAGCTAACTCAGGCTAAAAACAAGAACCAGGAAAAGTGTTAAAAATCAGGGAATAGGGAAAGCCAGCGAGAGGACTCGAACCTCCGACCCGCTGATTACGAATCAGCTGCTCTACCGACTGAGCTACGCTGGCCCGGTCGCCGGATGGCATTGAACGGATAGAAAATAGTGGATTTACCTGCAGGTGTCAAGCCGCCGGCCCGAACCCGGCGGGAGAAATAGTTCTGTCAGCAGGAGCCAGAATCCAGCATCCGGCGGCGGATCCGATAATAGGGAATCAACATAAGGAGTACCACCAGGAGCATGGCGAAATAATAACGGTTGATCCCCTTGGCCAATCCATGCGTGACCAGGATCAAACTCGTCTGGAGATGGATGAAAACGAGGTTGAGAAAAATCAGCCCCAGAGAGACGACCTCTTTCTTCAAGTCCAGCAGCCGTTTGTCTCTCTCAATCCACGAAGAGCCGTCCCGCAAATCCGGCCCGGGAGCTCGGAAAAAGGCGCCCTTGGCCAGGACCATAAACACCAGCAAAAACAGCGTTTGAGCGATAGGATAGACAAAAAAGAGGGGTGATCTCGCTCCCCTCACGATGTCTGTGCTCCAAAGACTTTTCCAGAGCGCCACTTCCTCCGGCAGCCTGGGATAGGCATAAACCGACATCACCCAAGACACCCCAAGGAGAAGCCAGGGGGCGAAGGCCAATAAGACCAAGACCTTCTTCCCGGCCGCGCGAAATTTGAATCGCTGCATCTCTCTATATTCTAGCACATCAACCAACAACTTATGGGGAGGGATTATGGTGACCAAACTGGGGAACCGAACGGGCTGACAAACCACCTGCTGCGACAGAGGCGAGGGCTTCTGTATTTTCTTTGACCTAGGCGAGGGGCAGTGGCGTGAGAAACCCGTATGAGGAGTGAGCGGGCACGGTTTCTCGACCGAAGGGAGAGAAGAGCGAACGACGAATCGAGCCCGTTTTCCGCGCTGGGAGAAAACGGGCGCGGTTTCGATGCCACTGCCCCGAGCCTCCACTTTAAAAATCAGGCCAAATCGAATACAATAGGCCACTGGTTCAAGCCCGGTATCAATCAGATGATTATCAAAAAGTTGGAACTGCAAGGATTCAAGTCCTTCCCCGACCGGACCAAGATCGTCTTTCACACCGGGATCACGGCCATCGTCGGACCGAACGGCACGGGCAAAAGCAACATCGTCGACGCCATCCTCTGGGTCCTGGGCGGCCAGCGCCAGAAGGGATTGCGGGGGGAAAAGACTGAAGATATCATCTTCAACGGCAACGCCAAAAAGCCCCCGCTCGGCATGGCCGACGTCACCATGGCGCTCGAGCACCTGGAAGAGGAGATCGCCATCAACCACCGCGCCTTCCGCTCCGGCGAAAGCGAGTACCGGCTCAACGGCAAGGCCGCGCGCCTCAAGGACATCCAGGACGCACTCTGGAAGCAGGCCGTTGCGGAGAAGGAATATTTTGTCATCGAACAGGGAAGCGTCGGGACGATCCTGACGACGAAGCCGGCCGAAAAAAGGTCTCTCCTCGAGGAGGCGGCCGGGACGGCGTTCTACAAGGACAAGAAAAAGGAGGCCCAGAGCAAGCTGGCCTCGAGCGAGCAGAACCTCATCCGGCTGGAGGATATCATCAGCGAGGTCGGCCGGTCGAAGAACTCCCTGCAACGGCAGGCGCAAGCCGCTGTCCGCTACCGGAAGCTCCGGGAGAAGGTCAGGGAGCTGACCGGACTCAACTACCGGCGCAAGCTCGTCCAGCTCGAACAGCGGCACCGGGAAGCGTTCCGCCTGCACGGCGACACCCTGGCTCAGGAGAAAGACCTGGCCTTCCGGATCAAGAGCGCGGAGAAAGACCTGGCTGACCGGCGCCGGGAGGTCTGGGAGCTCGAAAAGGCCATCAAGGAGGGTCAGGAAGCCCTCTACCATCTCGAGTCCCAATCGAACCGGACCGAGGCGGAAAAGGAAAGGGAGGCCAGGAGGATCGAGCTTCTCCAGGAAAAAGAAAAGAAAGCCGCCCAGGCGGCTCAAGAGCTGGATCAGGAACTCTCCTTTCTCGAGTCCGAGATCGCCCAGCGAGAGAATGCCCGCCTTGAGCTTGAGCAGACACTGCAACAGAAGCAAGCGGAGATGACCCGGGCAGCCGACGACGGCCGGTCGGTCCGGGAGAGCTTCTCCCTCCTGGAGAAAAGCATCGAGAGCCTGAAATCCCAGCAGCTCCAGCGACTCCTCGAGCTGACCGAATTCCGGAACGAGAACCTCAAGGCGGAGAAGGAAATTGAGCTCCTGGCCCGTCAGGAAACGAAATGGAGCGACCAGCTGGTCGAGGAAAAAGCCCCCCTCCAGGCCAGGGAAGAATCCCTCGGGCTCACCGAAAACGACCTGGAGATGGCCCGGAGGGATGCCTCGGAAAGAGAGAGGCTGACCGGGGAGCTAAGGAATTCCCTGGAAGAGAAGAGAACAGCCCACGAGCGCCTGGAGGACCGGCTCGAAGAAGCCGGGAAGGCCCGGGATGAAGACCGCTACCGGCTCCAGGCCCTGAAAAAAATGGAGGAAAATCTGAGCGGGCCGGCATCCGAAGAGCCCATCCCGGAAACCCTCGGCCGGCTGGCCGATCTCATCGAAGCCGACGTCGCCGACGCAGCGCTCATCGACGCCCTGTGGAAGGAAGAAGCCGGCCTCTCCGTCGTCCCCGCCCTGGATTATCTGCGGCGGGCCGCGGAGAGAACGCTCCAGGGGCATTTTCTCCTCGTCTCTCCCCAAAAGGAGTGGACATCCCCCCCACCGGCGCCCGACGATCCCAGTGTGCTGGGCTATCTCAAGTCCCGGCTCCGCCCCAGCCCGAAGGCCCAGGGCCTCCTGGGACAGCTCAGGGAAGCAGTCATCGTCAGAGATATCCGGTCGGGCATCGAGCTTTGGCTGCGACACCCCGCGTTGAATTTCGTTACGCCCCAAGGAGATCTGCTTCTTTCTTCCGGACTCCTCCGGGTCGGCCGCCGGGAGGAGGGCATCTTTGCCCTAGAACAGGAGGTCCGGAAGCTCGAAGACCGCCTTTCCCGTCGAGACGACGAGCTCATGCCCTTAGCCGCCGGGTTCGAGAAAAACGGGCAGGAGATCGGGCAACTCCAAAAGGATATCGCCGCCGCGACCGTCCTCCTGGAGGAGCTGGGGAAGAAAACCCACGAGCTGGAGAAGAAAAAAATCACCAATGACGCGGAACGGGAAAGGATCGCCGACACCGTGGCGCTCCTGGAAAAAGAACTGGACCTCCTGCGTCGGGACAAGCAGAACCTGGGCCTGAAGCGGGAGTCGCTTCTCCAGGAAATCGGCCGCCTGACGGAAGAAGAGCTGTCGCTCGAAGCCCGGATCGAAGCCGAAGAGAGAGACTTTGCAGCCAGCCGGGGCAGGAATGTCGAGGAGGAAAAGCGATCCATCGGGCTCCGCGCCGATACGGCTCTGCTCGAGGAAAGACTCGGCCACATCGCCGCCCAGATGAAGGAACTCACCGAACGGGAAGAGTCCACAAGGAAGAAGATCCTGTCGTTCCGCGAGGAAGCCGGGCAATCCCGCGAAGAGGAAGCCGCAGCCCTGAAGGCGGCCACCTCCCTCGAGACCCGGAACCGGGACCTCGACGAGGAGAAGACGACCAAGAGAACCGAGCTGACCCGGAAGGAAGCAGACCTCCTCCAGAAACAGACCGAAGCCGAGGCGCTGGACAAGAGGCTCGCCGAATTGCGGGAGGAGCTGGAGCGGAAAAAAGAGGAGCGGGTCAGGTGGGAGATCGCCAAGGCCGAGATCGACCGGGACATGGTCAACCTGGAGGAGACCTGCTGGCAGGAGCTCAAAAAAACCCTCCATGAGGTCAAGGACGAGAAGCCGGAGATCGAGCTGACCGACGCCGAGATCGAAGAGCAGCTGGCCGAGGCCGAAGAGAACCTGCAGAGGATCAAGACCGTCAACCTGATGGCCGAGGAGGAATACATCGGTCACAAGGAGCGCTACGACTTCCTGGTCCAGCAGAGGGACGACCTCCGCCAGTCCATCGACACCACCCAGGAGGCGATCCGCAAGATCGACGAGGAGAGCGAGACGCGTTTCCTCGCCGCCCTCGAGGAGGTCAATAAGAACTTTGAGGAAGTCTTCACGGTGCTTTTCAAGGGCGGGACAGCCGAGGTCAGGCTCCAGGATGAGAGCAACCCCCGGGAGAGCGGCGTCGAGATCATCGCCCAGCCTCCGGGAAAGAAGGTCCAGAACGTCGCTTTGCTTTCGGGCGGGGAGAAGAGCCTGACCAGCCTGGCCTTCTTGTTCGCCCTGTTCCGCTACCGGCCGACACCGTTCTGCATCCTGGACGAAGTGGACGCCGCCCTGGACGACGTCAACCTGGCCCGCTTCCTCGACCTGATGAAGGAGATCAAGAAGGACACCCAGTTCATCATCATCACCCATAACTACAAGACCATGGAGGTGGCCGATTACATCTACGGGACGACGATGGCCGAGCCCAACATCACCAAGCTCTATTCGGTCAAACTGGAGAAGCAACGGGTACTAATCCAATAGACGGATGAAAGTCCAGCTTTTCGTTCCTCCGGGAGGCTATTTCGCCGAGCGCTGGTCCAAAGGCTCGTCCATGCCTCCGCTGGGCGTTCTCTCCATCGGAGCCGTCCTGGAGAGAGAGCGCATCGGGGTCGAGATCGTCCCGGCCGACATCCTGAAGTTGGGCTGGCGCGAGATCGAAAGGAAGATCCGTGACGGACGGCCCGACATCGTCGGCGTGACCTCGACCACCGAGAACCGTTTCCAGAGCTTCGACCTGGTGAGGCGGGCCAAGAAAGCCCACCCTCAGGCTCTGACGGTTATGGGCGGGCCGCACGCCTCGATGGCGGCCGAGGATGCGCTCGTCCATATTCCCGAACTCGACGTCGTCGTCCGCGGCGAGGGCGAAGAGACGACCCTCGACCTCTGCCGGGCGCTGGAAAGGAAGCAAGGGGTCAACGGCATCAGCCACGTTTCCGGGATCTCCTACCGGTCGAGCGGCCGGGTCGTCACCAACCCTCCCCGCTCACCCATCTTCAACCTCGACGGACTCCCCTTCCCGGCCTTCCATCTCATCCCCTTCGAGAAATACAACTTCCTGGTCGAAGTCCCGGGCCGGGGGCCTCTGCCCGCCGTCAACATCATGACCAGCCGCGGCTGCCCTTTCAACTGCAACTTCTGCGCGACACCGATCAACTGGGGCCGGGCGGTGCGGACGCGGAGCCCCCAGAACGTCGTCCGGGAGATCGAGTCGCACATCGAACGCTACGGCGTCCGGGTCGTTCACTTCTACGACGACACCTTCAACCTGAGCCACAGGCGGATGGAAGAGATGTCGAACCTCATCCTGGATCGGCAGCTCCCGATCTTCTGGCAGTGCGAGATCCGGATCGACCTGATGACCAAACCCCTGCTGGCCAAGATGAAAGAGGCCGGGCTCTTCTATGTGTCCTTCGGCGTCGAGGCCGGCTCCGAACGGGTGCGCAACTCCATCGTCAACAAGAAGGTCAAGCTCAAGGATTTCCAGAACATCGTCTCCTGGTGCCGGGAGCTGGAGATCATCCCGAACGCCTTCTTCATCTTCAGCCATCCCACCGAGACCTGGGATGAGGCTCAGGAGACCATCCGTCTCATCGAGCAATATAGGGACGTTGTCGAAGCCAGCGTGGCCATCCTCCATGTCTACCCGGGCACGCCGCTGGAGAGGACGGCCCGGGAGATCGGCCTCCTGCCGGCTGATTTCACCTGGACAAAAAGACATTCCTCCAAGATCATCACCCTGCCCACGGCCCAGGGCGACGTTCCCCTTTTCCTGGACAAGCTCACCTGGGCCCAGGTCAGCGAGCTCCTGTTCCGCTGGTCCTTCTCCGGAGGCCGCATTTCCGTCGCCCGCAAGATCCCGCGCGTCCTGACCAACATCCGGTCCTGGGGCGATCTCAAGCGATACACCATCATGGCCTTCATCTATGCAAAGCTCAAAATGAGGACACTCTTCAAAAAAGGAGGGTGAAATGTCGGTCTATCTCTACATCATTCCGGCCTATCTTCTGGTCTTGACGGTGTTGAACTTCGTCCGGGCCCGCCGGGTCAAGAGCCAGGAGGATTTCATGGTCGCCGGCCGCTCCCTCAAGTGGCAGGTCATGGTCTTCACGCTGATCTGCACCTGGATCGGGTCGGGCACGTTCATCAGCGGCGCGGAATTCGCCTCCAAGGCCGGGTTCTCGGCCCTCTGGCTCGCCGCCGGCGCCTGGGTGGGGATTATCATCATCTATTTCCTGGCCGGGAAGATCCACACCTTCGGCCAGTACACCGTCGGGGACGTGCTCGAGGTCCGCTACGGCCCCGCGGCCCGCCTCTTCGGCGCGATCGCCCTGATCCTGTCTTTTATCTCCATTGTCTCCTACCAGTTCGTCGCCGGCGGCTTCATTCTCAACGTCGTCACCGATGGAAAGATCTCGGAGTCCCTGGGCACTGTCATAGCGGCCGTGTTCGTCATCCTGTTCACCGCCCTGGGCGGCATGGTGGCCATCGCCTACACGGACCTGCCGAACGGCATCATCATCGTCTTGGCCTGCCTGCTGGCCGTGCCGTTCGTCTATGTCGCGGCGGGCGGGCTGCAGACCGCCCAGCAGGCCCTCGACCCCGGCTACTTCGCCGTGGTCAACAGCCAGTTCGGGGCCCATCCCTGGCTGAAGGCCATCGGCTATTTCCTTTCGACGATGTTCCTGCTCATGGGCGTGCAGAGCATGTACCAGAAGTTTTACAGCGCCAAGTCGGCCCGGGACGCCAAGAAGGCCGTGTTCTGGTGGACGCTGGGGACGATCTTCGTCGAGACCGTCGTGGTCATCATCGCGGTCTTCGCCTTCAGCAAGCTCCAGGGCCAGATCGACCTGAGCG
Organism: Candidatus Desulfaltia sp.; assembly: GCA_035528895.1. Lineage (GTDB taxonomy): Bacteria > Acidobacteriota > Aminicenantia > Aminicenantales > UBA8522 > UBA8522. The sequence continues at coordinate 31,458 of DATKXS010000204.1, read as the reverse complement.
TTCCCAAGTCGGGAGGGAAGGTCGTCCTGATGGCGGCGAGGAGCCTGATGCCGGCGCCGGTCGGAGTCCTTCTTCTGGGCGCCGCCTGCGCCGTGGTCATTTCAACGGGCATGAACTACCTCCTCTCGCCCTCCACGACCGTCATGCGCGATATCTACCAGAGATTCCTGAAGAAGGACGCCGATCAGAAGAGCCTGGTCGCCCTCCAGAAAGTGTTGGTGGTGGTCATCGGCGTCCTGGCCTTCCTTTTGGCGACGCAGCTGAAGAGCGTTCTCGAGATGAGCTTCTTCGCCTATACGATCTACGGTGCCTCCATTACTCCGGCCCTTTTAGCGGCCCTGACCTGGAAGCGGGCGACCAAGGCGGGCGGGCTGGCCTCGATCATCACCGGCACGGTCGTCTGCCTCTTCTTTTTCATCATGACCAAGGTGCTGCCGGCCGAGAAGGTCCCGGACGGCGATCCCTGGGGCATCCCGCTGATCTACCCGGCCCTCGTCGCTTCGCTGGGCGCGCTTATCGTCGTCAGCCTTCTGACCAAGAAGCCGAAGGCGGAGGAGCTGGAAAAATTCTTCCCTGGAAAAAAAGTATGAAAGATGGGTCCCGTCACGCCGCATCACCGTCCATCTCAAATATTCATTTATAGGGAAGAAGTTTTTCCCTGAGGGGGAAGTCATGGAAGTAAAGACGGGGATTGTTAAGGACTGGCGGTATGTTGAGCATAATATGGGGGATTATCATCCCGAGAGCCCCCGGAGGATCCAGGCGATCTACGAAATGCTGGAGGAGGAGAAGATTTTTTCGTCCTTGTCTATCATCGAGCCCCGGCCGGCAAAGCACGAAGAGATCGCTCTCATCCACGCCCAGGAATATGTCGAACAGATCAAGAAAACGGCCGGACGCGAAAGGGTCTGTCTCGATCCCGATACCTCGACCTCACCCCGCTCCTGCGAGGTCGCCCTGCTGGCCGCCGGGGGGCTCTTGGAAGCGGCCGACCGAATCATGGAGGGACGAGTTCAGAACGGGTTCGCGCTGGTCCGGCCGCCCGGTCATCACGCCGAAGCCTCGCAGGCCAGGGGCTTCTGTATTTTCAATAACATCGCCATCGCCGCCCAGTACCTGATCGAGAAATGGAGGCTCCGGCGCGTCCTCATCGTGGACTGGGATATTCATCACGGCAACGGAACCCAGAATTCTTTCTATTCGCGTAACGACGTCCTCTACTTCTCCACTCACCAGTTCCCCCATTATCCGGGCACCGGCCATTGGAGCGAAGTGGGAAAGGGAAAAGGGGAAGGTTTCACCGTGAATGTTCCATTGACGCCGGGAAAAGCGGATGATGATTTCCTGTTCATCTACCGGGAGCTCCTCCGCCCCATCGCCGGGGCCTTCAAGCCCGAGTTTATCCTCGTCTCAGCCGGGTTCGATGTCTTTGCCGGCGACCCGCTGGGGGGTATGGAAGTCAGCGTCGGGGGGTTCGGCGCCCTGACCGCTGAATTGATGGGCCTCGCCCATCAGACGGCGCAGGACAGAATCCTTTTTACGCTCGAGGGGGGATATAACCTTTCCGGCCTGAGAGACGGGGTGAAGAGTGTTCTCCTGGCCTTGAACGGCCGGGGGCAAAAATCTGCGGCCAAGCTCAGCCCCTCTTCGGCTCTCGAAGGCGAGCTGGCACCCGTTTTCAAGGTCACGAAGGTTTTCTGGCCGGTCGGCGCCTGACCTGTCCTCCAAGAGGCCATGCGTCCCCTTTTCAGGACAAGAATATCCGGGGGACATCTTCCTATAAGGGGATAATATTGGCATGGTTCTTGCTCAGTTTATTGGCGAAAGAGGAGAAATCCGATGAAAAGATACGCCGTCATTGCGACGTTATTCTTGCTGGCCTTTGCCTTCGCCCGGGCTCAGTCCGGTGAGGAGGACCCACAGTACACCAACGAATCCTTCGCCCGGCTAAGTTTTATCAGCGGCAGCGTCTACCTCCAGAGAGGATCCGAGGAGGGCTACGAGGACGGGGTCATCAACATGCCGATCGAAGAAGGCAACCGGCTGGGCACGACCGACGGCCGGGCCGAACTCTATCTCGGGAAAAGAACCTATCTCCGGCTGGACAACGATACCAAGGTCGAGGTCATGAGCCTTCCCAAGAAAGATTCCGACCTGACCCGGCTGCGCGTCCTCAGGGGCAACGTCTATCTCAGCGTCAACCGGCTGGACGAGGAGAAGACCATCGAGGTTCACACCCCGGACGCGTCGTTCTATGTGCTCGCCGAAGGCCTCTACCGAGTCGACGTGCACGAGAACAGGAAGACCGATATCTTTGTTTTTTACGGAATCGTCGAAGCAGCCGGCGAGGAAGGTTCTTTGCTCATCAAGAGCGAACTGAACCTCTCGATCGCCGCAGGCCGTTTCTCCGGGCGTCCGGTGCGCTTTCTGGCCGTGGCCGAGGACGCCTTCGACCGCTGGAGCGAATCTCGAGAATCCAGCCTGGCGGTCCAAGTGGCGGCCAAGCGCCTTCCGGCGGAGCTCGAGGATTTCGAGTCCGAGCTTGAAGAAAACGGCGACTGGACCTGGATCAATCCCTACGGCCGGGTTTGGATACCGGGAGGCGTCGGCCCCGATTGGCGGCCCTACTACAACGGATCATGGACCTGGCTGTCCCTGGGCGGCTGGACATGGCTGCCCTATGATCCCTGGGGATGGGTGACCTTCCATTACGGGCGCTGGGGATGGCATATGGGGCTGGGATGGTATTGGATTCCCGGCACGATCTGGGGCCCGGCCTGGGTCGGCTGGTGGGGGGGGCCTGATTACTATGCCTGGGCGCCTTTGGGCTATTGGAACTACCCGTTGGTCATCGTCGACAACTGGTATTATCCCAACTGGAATCGCCCCTATTATCCCTACAACTCCCGCGCCCTGACGGTTGTCCATAAAGACCAGCTCAGGGCCAAGGACATCTCCAGGGCCGCGCTCCAGGGCGATTCTCTCAAGGGCTTGGACAAGATCAGCATGACCGTCCGAGGGCCGGCGTTGAAACCGGCGGTCGGCACCGTTTCTTCGGGAGGCCTGGACGCCGGTAAGTCCATTACCAAGAAGAGCGGAGGAGTACCGGCCGCGACTTCTGACCGGACCATCAAGGCTCCGGCCGCGAAGGGTCCTCAACCGGCCGCCCCACCCACGGCGCGGACCGCGGACAGAGCAGGTCAGGCATCAGGGACAACCTCTGGAGAACGACGTATCCGACCCCAGGGTTCCTCCAAGGCGCCGGAATCCGGCCGCCCTTCGGAAACCAAGGGCGGAAGCGAGGCACGGAAAAATTCATTCGGCTATCCGCCGTCACCCGACATCAGCATCAAGAAATATTCCGGCAGCAACCGCACCTCGACCTCGATCCGAAGTCAATTCTACAGATCCCTCCAGAAGAGCGGTTCCTCGTCGAAGGACTCTTCCAAGGGCAGGACGGTTTCCCGCGGTTCGAGCTCATCGGGGTCCAAAGGGTCCAGGGGTTCGGTTTCTTCGGGCTCGAGGGGATCTTCGTCCGGCTCCCGCTCTTCCGGCTCCAAGTCGTCTGGCAGCGTCAGAAAAAAATAGTCAGTCGTGCTCTTCGGTCGCCTTCTCGGTCCCGTAGTAATCGAGGATCAAAAGATGGTCCTGAGGTGAACAGTAGCGGGGAGGCTCCGTCCCTGCCAGAAAGGCTTCCCTGATCGTCCACATGCAGATCGGAGTGGCCAGCAACCCAGTTTTTCGGTCGATCTCCACGAAATTGATGTTCAGAGGCACTTCAAAATCCTCGAAAAAGGGCTCGCGTTCCTCGGCCTTCGCCCTTTTCGTCTCGTCGTCTATAAGCCTCTTGAAGAATCCCTCCCAGGCTGGGAGGGCGGCGACGGCGCCGGACTGCCTGGCCCCCAGGGTGATCCTGGTATCATTGCCGATCCAGACGCCGGCGCAGAGAGACGGCGAAAACCCGATGAACCAGGCATCCGAGTAATCGCTCGTCGTCCCCGTTTTGCCGGCGAGAGGAATACCCAGGTCGCCCGCCGCAGCCGCCGTCCCCCTCTGGATGACCCCTTCCATCATCGAAGTGACGAGATAGGCCGTCTGGGGAGAGATGACCTCCTCGATTTCCACGCGGGCCTCTTCCAGGACGGTGCCCTCGCGGTCTTCGATCCGGGTGATGAAGGTGGGCCTGATCCGCACGCCCTTATTGGGAAAGACGGTGTAAGCCGAAACGAGCTCCAGGAGGCTGACCTCGAAGGTCCCTAGAGAAAGAGAGAGGTAGGGGTAGATGGTCGAGGTCAATCCAAATTTCCGGCAGTAGTCGACACCCGTCTGTGGCGAGATATAATCGAGGATCTTGGCGGTCACGACGTTGCGGGATTCCTCCAGACCGATACGCACGGTCACGGCGCCCTTGTATTTCCGGTCGTAGTTCCTCGGCGCCCAGTTCTCTCCCAGCCATTTGTCCGGGAACTCGACCGGCTCGTCCACGATGATCGTGGCCGGCGTGAAGCGGTTGTCCAGAGCCGCAGCATAGAGGATCGGCTTGATGGCCGAGCCGGCCTGTCTTTGGGCCTGGGTCGCCCGGTTCCATTCGCTGCGCTGGAATGAATACCCGCCGACCATGGCCTTGATCTGCCCGGAGCGCGGGTCGATGGCCAGGAAGGCCCCTTCGATGAGCGGATGCTGGTCCAGGGAAGCCTCGAGTTGCTTGGCCTCGGGGTCGATCTTCTTGACTTTGACCTGGATAACGTCCCCGACCTGGATGAGCATCTCCAGGTTATCGGTCTTTGTCCAGCCGATATCCCTGTTCAGGACCTTCCCGGTCAAACGTTTCACCTTGACCGTAGCTTCCCTCCGGGACACGGACAAAACGATGGCATCGGCGACCTCGTTCTCCTCGACGTAGGACGTCAGCCAGCTATCGAGCCATTCGTCCTCAAGGTCGACCTTCCCTTCCTGGAGCAAATTCCTTTTGTCCTTGCGCCACCCTTTCTGTTTGTCCATCTTCCGAAGCCGCCCGAGGAGTTCCTCCTCCGCGTATCTTTGGAGCGTCGGATTGAGGGTCGTATAGACCTTCAGGCCTCCCCTGTAGAGCACCTCGCTGCCATACTTTTTTTCGATGTATTTACGGACCTCCTCGAAAAAATAGGCGGCGAAGTCGGAGGAGCCCCTCCGCCAGGGGAGCACGTCCATGGGTTTGGCTTTGGCCTCTTCACCCTGGGCTCTGGTGATATATCCTTCCTCGACCATCCGGTTGATGACGTGGTTGCGGCGCCGAAGCGTTGTGGCGACGTTGGTATAAGGGGAATAATATGAGGGGCCGCGAAAGATCCCGGCGATGAGCGCCGCTTCCTCGAGAGTCAGGTCGGTAACGCTCTTCCCGAAGTAAAAGTTCGAGGCCGTTTCCACCCCGTAGACGCCGTGGTTGAGGTAGAACTGGTTGCAGTACAATTCCAGGATCCTTTCTTTGGAATATTGCTTCTCGATCTGGAGGGAGAGGTACATCTCCTTGAGCTTCCGGCTTATGGTCTGCTGGGGATAGAGAAAAAGAAGACGGGCCAGCTGCTGGGTGATAGTGCTCCCTCCTTGGGGCCTCCTCAGGAGGCGGCCGGACCGGATGTTCTCCTTAAGCGCCCTGAGTATGCCCCGGAGGTCGACTCCGCGATGGTTATAGAAACGGGGGTCCTCGGTGGCGATGATGGCCTTCTTCAGGACGTCCGGGATCATGTCGTAGGTCACCTCGACCCGCCTCTCGGTGGCGAAGTCCTTGATGACCTGGCCCTCGTCCGAAAAGACCGAGGTGATGATGTTGGACTCGAAGGTCTCGAGCTCCGAGACGAAGGGGAGGTTCTGTTTGACCGCCCGGTAGGCGCCGAATCCGGCCCCAAGCACGGCCGCAGCTCCGAATAGCTCGAGCAGGGCGAGGGTCCGGAGGAGCTTCTTATAGTCGGGTCTGTTGATCCGGATCCGAAGGAAAGGTTTCTTCTTTTTCTCCCCGGTATTATTTCGAACCATCACGGTGAATTTTCACTATAGCAAAAGCCCCCCAAAAAACCAAATGAAGATACGGGGACGTCCCCAGACATGGGGACGCTCCCCAAGGGGACACCCTTAAGGCTATTGCCGAGCTTCTGAGATTGCACCTCAAGAATATGATGTAATATGAAATGCGAATTTTTGCCGGGCCCAACCGTCTTTTATGTTGGAGACAAAGACCATGCCAAGAAAAGCAAGACATATCATAGACAATGGTTATTACCACATAACAACGAGGGGAAACAACCGAAGAAAGGTATTCCAATGTGATGATGATTATTTTCGGATATTAGATATTATTAAGCTGTATATTGATAAATACCAAGTGCAGATCCTCCATTATTGTCTCATGCCTAATCACCTTTACTTTCTCCTTCATGCCCTAAGGTCCGTTGACCTTCCCAAATTCATGCAGGGGATTCTCCAGGTCTATGCCAACTATTTCCATAGACGATACGATTCCGTGGGTTTCCTGTTTCAAAATAGATATAAAAGCATCCATATCGAAAAAGAGAGCTACCTATTGGAATGTGCCCGGTATATCGAGAGGAATCCGGTGCTAGCAAAAATCTGTGATGACCCAAAAGACTATTCATGGAGCAGTTATTTATTCTATGCCGAAGGCAAAGAAAGCAGACTTATCGAGAAGCCTAACCCTTGTTTTTCCGATTTGGCCAGCAACCCGAGCGACCGTCAGCGGATGTTTCGAGATTTTGTCTTGAAAGAAGGGCCATATGATCATATTATTGATAGGGCTCTCAGAATAAAGTAAGGTGTCCCTTTGGGGAACGTCCCCACTCTTGGAGGAGCCGGAGGACCCGGGAGGCGATCAGCTCGCTCAGCTCATCCTTGGGGAGGCCGGCGTCCAGATGGACGAACATCCTCCCCCTGAATCCGCGGAAGATCCGGCGGACCCGGGCCAGGTACCGTTCGCGTTCGAAAAGGAGATCTTTCCTCTTACGGTGATGGATGCGGCCCAGTCCGCGGCCGGCTTCGATATCCAGGATGAAGACCAAGTCAGGCTTGACCGCAAACCTTTCGTTCAGGCGCCTGATCCGGGCCGGAGGGATCCCCTTGGCCCCCTGGTAGGCGATGGTCGAAAAATAATAGCGGTCCAAGATGACGACCTTCTTCCCAGCCAAAGCCGGTCTCAGGTTTTTACGGACGTTCTCCTTCCGGTCCTTGACGAAGAGGTCGAGCTCCTCTTCCGGAGTCAGGCTCCCGGCCTCCTTGGCCATCCTCTTGATCCTCCGGCCCCACTTTCCCCTGGTCGGCTCGCGAAACGAGACGGCCTCATGGCCGAGCGCCCGCAGCCTTCTCAGAAGCCGCCGGGCCTGGGTGGATTTGCCGGAGCCGTCGATCCCCTCGAAGACGACCAGGATGCCTTTGCGCAGACGCATTTCCCTGAATCATACCCTGAGAGCGGGATAATTGGCAACTTTTAGCCTGGAGAGGCCGTTTTATTCTTGTCGTGTCTATCGTTTGCCCGTTTGAAATTTTCGGGCGATTATGCTAATTTAGAGTCTAGTTTTCGGAGGTTTGGAAAAATGAAGAAACTCATCTGGATCGGAATAGTCAGTTTCATCCTTGGAATCATCGTTTCGGGCTACGTTTTCGTTTATCTTCCCGAAAAACAAGCCGCTCGGACATCCGCATTTGATGCGGAGACACCTCCCTTGACCTCGTCGCTCAACGCGACCCCGGCACGCCTTTCCCCTGAGCTCCGGGACGACCTCGACTTCGTCAGCATCGCCGAGAAGGTCGGTCCCGCGGTCGTCAAGATTGTAACCGAGAGGATGGAGAAGGTCAGAGGGTTCGGGTTCGAGGATGAGATGCCGTTCAACGATTTCTGGGAGAGGTTTTTCGGGCAACCCCGCCAGAAGCAGGAAAAGGAAGTCCCCTCCCAAGCTCAGGGGACCGGCTTCTTCCTCAGCGAGGACGGCTATCTTCTGACCAACTATCACATCGTCGAGAACGCCGTGGAGGTGAAGATAACGGCCCTCCAAAGCCAAGATTACAAGGCCAAGGTCATCGGCACCGACCCACGGTCCGACCTGGCCCTGCTCAAGATCGAGGCCAAAGGACTCCCTTTCATCCAGTTCGGCGATTCGGAGCAGCTCAAGGTCGGTGAATGGGTTCTGGCCATCGGCAATCCCTACGGTTTGGAACACACGGTTACGTCGGGTATCGTCAGCGCCAAAGGCCGGCAGCTCGGCCTGGGCGGCAATGTCCCCGAGTACCAGGATTTCATCCAGACAGATGCGGCCATCAACCGCGGCAACAGCGGCGGTCCTCTGGTCAATATGAAAGGTGAAGTGATCGGGATCACCAGCAATATCTTTTCTCCCTCGGGGGGGAACATCGGGCTTGGGTTCGCCATCCCCGCCAACCTGGCCAAGAAGGTTATCACCCAGCTCAAGGAAAAAGGCCGGGTCATCCGCGGCAAGATCGGCGTCGTCATCACGCCGATCACCGAAGACGACAAGGACGCCTTCAAACTGAAGGATAAGAAGGGAGCGCTCGTCAACTCTGTCGAGGAAGACGGTCCGGCCGATAAAGCAGGGATCAAGCAATATGATGTTATCGTCGAAGTCGACGGTGAGAAGGTCGAAAGCCCCAACGAACTGAAGTTCAGGGTGGCCGATGTCCAGCCCGGAAAGAAAGTCAACATCGGGATCATCCGGGAAGGGAAGGAAGAACAGGTCACCGTGACGGTCGAGGAACTCGACCCCCAGGAAAAGAAAGAAGAGCCCAAGGCCACTGACAAGGACCTCGGTTTCACCGTGCAGGAGCTGACCCCCAACCTGGCGCGCCGCTACGGCCTCGAGACCCGGGAGGGACTCATCATCACCCAGGTCAAACGCTTCAGCGAAGCGGACCGCAAGGGCCTGAATGTGGGCGACATCATCATCGAGGTCGACCGGAGGAAGGTGACCACGGTGGACGATCTCGAGAAGATCATGGACAAGGTCCAGCCCGGAGAGGCCATCATCCTTCTCCTCCGGCGCGAGCAGGGCGGCGAATCCTTAGACCGGATCGTCACCCTGCGGGTGCCCTAATTGAGATTCACCAAGGTCCATTCCCTGGGCAATGACTTCGTCGTCATCGACCCGGAGGAGGGCGGCCGGATCGTTGACCTCCCCGGTTTCACCAAGCGCGTCTGCGACCGCCACATGGGCGTGGGGGCGGACGGGCTCATCCTCATCTCCATCAAGGACCGGGAGCAGGGCCTCGTTCGTTTCCGGATCTTTAATGCCGACGGGTCGGAGCCTGAGATCTCGGGGAACGGGCTGCGCTGCGCGGCCGCCTATCTCTTCTACCAGAAGAAGATCACCCCCCCCGATGTCACCTTCCTGGCCAGCACCGGCATCCACCTCTGCAACCTCCTCGAAGTCCAGAACAGCCGCTCCCAGATCCGGATCGAGATGGGCACTCCCCGGCTGACCTCGCAGGACATTCCCTTCGACGACGGAACCTTCCACGAGAGGATCATCGATTACCCTCTTTCCATCCACGGCAAGATCTATCCCGTCACGGTCGTTTCGATCGGCAATCCCCACTGCGCCGTCTTCTTTGACCGATTCCCGGCGCGGATCGAATGGCACGAGATCGGCAGGGAGATCGAATACCACCCCTTCTTTCCCAACCGCATCAACGTCGAGTTCATCCGGGTGCTCAGCCGCCAGGAGATCGAGGTCCTCTTCTGGGAGAGGGGGGTCGGAGAGACGCTGTCTTCGGGGAGCTGTTCCTCGGCGGCCGCGGTGGCCTCCATCCTCAAAGGCCTGACGGACCGGAAGGTCACGGTCAAGACCTTTCTTGGAAAGGTGGTCGTCGAGTGGGAAGGAGATAAGATCCACCAATCGGGACCGGCCGAGATCGTATTCGACGGCACCCTGCTATAGTAAGTGCTCGAATCCCCTGATCTCGAGGGGCCGCTTCCGGCCTTTCCGGTCCACGACAAAAACCCCCCGGCCGCGCATCATCCGGCCGATCCGGTGGAATCCGAAACGCTTCTGGACCCTGGCCATGAGTGCGGACTTTCGGGGACTCGCGGCAAAAAGAAGCCCATAGTCCTCGCCGCCGTGAAGGGCCAGGCGGTCCGGCTTTTTCTCAAAAGACCGGAGCGCCGGAGAAAGAGGGATTTTTTCTAGATCGACCTCGGCCGCCGTCCGGCTTTCCTCGCAGAGATGGAGGAGGTCAACAGACAGGCCGTCGCTTGTATCGATCATGGCCGTGGCCGCTTGGAGGCGGGAAAGGGCCCGGCCAAGGGCGACTTGAGGCACCGGGTCTAGGAAAGCAAGAAGGAGCGAATCCGCCTCCTTGTCCTGCCCCAAGCGGAAGCCCCTCCGGAGTAGCCGCAGTCCGGCCGCGGCATCGCCCGGCCGGCCGGAGACGAAAATGAGATCGCCCGGCCGGGCACCGCTCCGGGGGATAAAAGTCTTTCCTTCTCCCCAGACGGTTATGGAAACGGTGATTTTCCCGGCTGTCGAGATATCCCCACCGATGAGCCCGACGCCAGCCTCCTCCGCAGCCGCTCCCAGTCCCCGGAAAAACTCCTCCACCCAGCGCGTCTTCAGCCCTTTCCTCAGGGCCAGCCCGAGAAGGGCAAACCGGGGCTGCCCCCCCATGGCGGCGATATCACTCAAATTAACGTTGAGAGATTTCCGTCCGAGATAATAGGGGGGGTGGAGCGAGGCGGTGAAATGAACGTCCTCGACCAGGAGATCGGTCGTCACCAAGTGCAAGTTTCCCGCACTACGGACGACGGCGGCGTCGTCGCCGATCCCCAGGACAAGGCCTCCTTCCTTCGCCGGGAACTCCCGCCGGATGGCCGCAACAAGATCCCGCTCGCGCAGTGACCGGAGCCTCATCCCTGGGCCTTCTTCGCCGGCTCTTTGATCAGCGCCTGTTCGAAGACGTCATTGATCTCCTCGACAAAGAAGAATTCCATCTCTTTTTTCACTTTTTTGGGGATGTCGATCAGGTCTTTCTTGTTGAAAAGGGGAAGGATCATCTTGCGCACGCCGGCCCGCTGGGCCGCCAGGACCTTCTCTTTGACTCCGCCGACAGGAAGGACATTGCCGCGGAGGGTGATCTCCCCGGTCATGGCTAGGTCCCGCCTCACTTTCAATTCCGTGCAGACCGAGATCAGAGCGGTGGCGATCGTGATCCCGGCCGAAGGGCCGTCCTTGGGGATGGCACCTTCGGGAATATGGACGTGGAAATCGTTCTCCGAGAAGAAGTTCACGCTTACCCCGAACTCCTCGGCGTGGGCCCGCGCATAGCTCAGGGCAGCCTGGGCCGATTCCTTCATCACTTCTCCGAGAGAACCGGTCAAGGAGAGGTTCCCTTTGCCCTTCATTTTGGTGACTTCGACGAAGAGAATCTCGCCGCCCGTCGCCGCCCAGGCAACCCCGGTGGCGACACCCACCTGGTCCTTTGTCAGGACCTGGTCCTTGAAGATGCGCGGCGGCCCGAGATACCCTTCCACGTTCTGGGAGGTGATGCGGAAGAGTTTCTTCTTCCCCTCGGCCACCTTACGGGCAACCTTGCGGCAGACCGAGGCGATCTCCCTCTCCAGGTTGCGCACCCCGGCCTCGCGGGTGTAGAGGGAAATGATCTTCTTGATGGCGCCTTGAGTAAAAACGATCCATTTCTCGGTCAGGGCATGTTCCTTGACCTGTTTGGGCACCAGGTGCTGGAGCGCGATCTGGAGCTTCTCCTCCTCGGTGTAGCCGGGCAGGTTGAGGATCTCCATCCGGTCGCGGAAGGCGGGCTGGATGGGATCGAGGAGGTTGGCCGTAGTGATAAACATGACCTTGGACAAGTCGAACGGAACGCCCAGGTAGTGGTCGCGGAAAGAGTTGTTCTGTTCGGGGTCGAGCACTTCGAGCAGGGCCGACGAGGGGTCGCCCCGGAAGTCGGCGCCGATCTTATCCACCTCGTCCATCATGAAGACGGGGTTGTGGAACCCGGCGCGCCGGATCCCCTGGATGATCCGTCCCGGCATGGCGCCGACATAGGTGCGCCGGTGACCGCGGATCTCCGCCTCGTCCCGGACGCCGCCCAGGGAGATGCGGATGAACTTCCGACCCAGGGCTCGGGCGATGCTCCGGCCGAGCGACGTCTTGCCCACCCCGGGAGGTCCGACGAAGCAGAGAATAGGACCCTTGATCTTCTTGGAGAGCGAGCGGACGGCCAGGTACTCGAGGATCCGGTCTTTGATCTTCACCAGGCCGTAATGGTCCTCGTCCAGGATCGTCTTGGCCTTCCGCAAATCGAGGTTGTCCACCGTTGTCTTGTCCCAGGGGATCGAGAACATCCAGTCGAGGTAAGTGCGGACGACGGCCGTTTCGGCCGACTCGGGATGCATCTGGGCCAGCCGGATGATCTGTTTCTCGAGCTCTTCTTTAACTTCCTGGGCGACCTTGAGCTTGGCGAGCCTGTCCTGGTAGGATTTGATCTCCTCCTGGAGCTCGGTCCCCTCCCCCAGCTCCTTCTGAATGGCCTTCATCTGCTGCCTCAGAAAGTACTGCCGCTGCAGTTTGTCCATCTCGCCTTTCGCTTCGGTGCTGATCTTGGACTGCATGTCCAGGAGCTCGAGCTCCTTGGTCAGGAGCTCGTAGACCCTTTTCAAACGTTGGGCGGGGTCGACGATCTCCAGGATCTTCTGGGCCTCGTCCACCTTGAGGTCGAGGTTGGCGGCGGTGAGGTCGGCCAGGCGGCCCATCTCCTCGACATTGGCGGCGATAATCAAGACCTCGGGAGGAACGCTCTTGCCCAGGGAGGTCGCTTTCTCTAGGCCGTTCCGGACGTTGCGGATGAGGGCCTCGCTTTCGATAGTCGTGTCCTTGAGATCGGGCTCGTGGATGACCGAAACCTGGGCCTGGATAAACGGCTGGTCTTCCTCGAACGACTCGACCTTGGCCCGGATCAGGCCCTGGGCCAGGATGCGGACCCGCCCGTCGGGCAGCTTGAGCATCCGCATGATCAGGGCGACGGTGCCGACGTCGTAGACGTCTCCCCTCTTCGGATCCTCGATCTCCATGTCCTTCTGGGTCAGGAGCAGGATCATGCGGTGAGTGGAGAGAGAGTGGTCGATGGCGTTCTTGGATTTTTCCCGCCCGACGAACAGCGGGGCGATCATGTAGGGGAAGACGATGATATCACGCAACAGCAGGACGGGCAGGATGGAGGGAATCTGGAGCTTTTGGTCGCGCTCCTCGACCAACTCATCGAACGTTTCGCCGTTCTTGATGTTCTTCTCGACCATGATTGTCCTCCGCGATCACTCCTCATCCTTGTGGATAGCGACGACGATCTTCTTGTCCTCTTCGGGCAGGTACTTTTTTAGCTGAAGGGTCAGGACGCCGTTATGCAGAAATGCCTTGGCCCTGTCGGGCACAACCGCGGCAGGAAGCGCCACCAGCCGGCGGAAGCTCCCGAACTCCCTCTCCAGACGCAGGTACCGGATCCTTTCCGAAGAGCTGCGCTCCTTCTTCATCCCCTTGATCTCCACCCGGCTGCTCTGCACGGTGATGTCGAGGTCGGATTGACCGACCCCGGGGACCTCGACCTCGACGACGATCTCCCCCGGCTTCTCGTAAACGTCCACCCGGGGGATCCAGTTCTCGTCCCAGTCCAGGAATCGGTCACGCCGGGGGGCGGAGGCCCACTGGATCCGGTCGATCTCGGTCTCGATCCGGATGATGCGGGAGACGGGCTTGATCTTACGAACCATCGGAGGCGCGAACTATCGTTCCTTGAGAAGAGTCTCCAGCTCCTGCTTGAACTCCATGACGTCCTTGAACTCCCGGTAAACCGAGGCGAACCGGACATAGGCGACCTTGTCCAGGGCTTTGAGCTTGTCCATCACATACCGGCCGATCTCCGCGACCTTGATCTCCTTGTCCGGTCTTTCCTGAACCCTGTTCTCGATGTCCTCGACGATCTCCTCGAGCTTGCGGACCGGAATCGGCCGCTTCTCACAGGCCTTGAGCAGGCCCCGGAGGAGCTTTTGGCCGTCGAAGGGCTGGCGGCTGCCGTCCTTCTTGACGACCATGTAGGGAATCTCCTCGATCTTCTCGTAGGTCGTGAACCGCCTCCGGCAGGAGATGCATTCCCGCCGGCGGCGGATGGACAGGCCTTTTTTGCTTTCACGGGAATCGATGACCTTGCTTTCCGGATGGTTACAGAAAGGACACTTCATATCTCGGCCTTTTCTCCTAACCTCTTGAGCTGGAAGAGGGACATACCCTCTTTCCACAATATAACATATCCGATCAGGCATGTCACCACCAGCTGGACGGCATGGACGAGGATGGTGACGCCGACGGCCAGGTTGGGATCGATGCCATAGAGAGAGGTCATCCCCAGCTTGGAGAAATAGTGGAAGCCTCCGACCATGCCGGGAGTGGGGATCGAGGCCCCGACCATGGTCAAAAAGACATAGGGGACAAGGAGAAAATACGAAAGCTTGATCCCGAAGGCCAGGAAGAATATCCAGTAGTAGAAGATGATGCCCAGCCAGACCACGCCGGAGAAAAAGGCGTACAACAGGAGGCTCTTCAGGGAGTGGAAGAACTTGAGGCCGCAGATGAACTCTTCCGAGATGGCCAGGATCTTGTGAGAGATCTTCTCGGGGAAAGGCTTGAGCAGACGGGTGATGAAAGACAGGGTCTTTTCCCGGAAGAAATAGAGGGATAGGATAATGGCCAGGAGAAGGACGGCCAGGACGAGACCGACGATCCCCCAGAGCCTGAGGCTGGCGGTGCCCTCGGCTCCCGCCTGGAACCGGGAGGAAAAGAGCGGCCGGGCGAGCAGGAAGACACCCAGGAAGAAGCACATGGTGAAGGTGTCGAAGGTGCGCTCGACGACGATCGTCCCGAAACAGAAACCTTTCCTGATCTTTTCCTTCTGGGCGAGATAGAGCGGACGGACCAGCTCACCCAGACGGCCCGGAAAGATGTAATTGACGGTGAACCCGACGGCGTTGGCAGCAAAAAAACTGGCGAAGGGAACGCCGGGCTTCTCGTGCCTGATCAGGTAATCCCACCTCAGGGAGCGAGTGACGAGGTGAAAAGGGACCAGCACAATGCTCAGGATGAAGAGAGGGATGTTGACTCCCTGAAGATAGCGGGCGACCTCCGCCCAATCCACGCTCCGGAAGAAAAAGAAGAGGAAAACGAGCGTGAGGACAGCGACGAGGCCGAACCGGACCCAGTTCTTTCTCATTTTTAGCCCTTCATGTTATCACCCCCCCCCTCCCCTGTCAATTTGGGCTCGGGCTTGGGATTCGTCAGCCCGTTCGGTTCCCACATCGGCTTCTTGGAGGGAGAAAGCTTCGCTTTCCCCCTTCCAACGGTCGCTTCGCTCCCTGCCTCCCCTTCTCGGACTCCGTCCTGCGACCAAGGGGGCCATCCCCCTTGGAACCCCCGCTGCTTTGCTCCGCAAACCAGCAACCTCACTCCCATTTCTTCTTTTTTCCCAAGGCTCGGGGTAGTGGCATGAGAAACCCGTATGAGGAGAGAGCGGGCACGGTTTCTCGACCGGAGGGAGAGAAGAGCGAACGACGAATCGAGCCCGTTTTCCGCGCTGGGAGAAAACGGGCGTGGTTTCGATGCCACTACCCCGAGCCTTCCGCTCAGTCGTCGATGGACTTCCTCATCCAAGCCCTCGCCCTTGGGCAAGAACCAGAGGTATTGTCAAATGGGGGGAATTCATGAATTTTTATCGTGTCACCAAATTCATCCTCTCCCCTGGCGGGAGAGGATGAAGGAGAGGGGGAAACAAGTTGAAAAAAGCGCCCGAATCGAGTATTATTCAGGGGCCTGCTGGGAAGTCGTCCAATGGCAGGACACATGACTCTGGATCATGGAATCTTGGTTCGAATCCAGGCTTCCCAGCCAGCTTTATTCTTCCATTTTCCCCTGAATTCTTAGCATTTTTCCCTTTGCTGTCTTTCAGCCCTAAATTTTACTTTTCAGCGCATTTCAGTCCACTCTTAGCTTATAAATGGCCGGGATTTTTTTCGGTTGACTTTGTTTCCATTCCTTGATAGCCTTTAGCTCAGCTTAAGAAAAGAGATAGCAGGTACTCTCTCATTGCCCAACCGGGCCTTGAGGCCCTTAACATATGAAAAGACCATCAAAGGAGGGTGAAATGGCGTCTCTCGTTCTCATCATTGCGGCGATTCTGGAAATCATTCGTGGATTGGCCTGTTTCTTTTCGTCCGATGCTTTGGCAAACTTCCTGGGGTTGGAATACATCCCAGCGACTCTCGTGTTCGCTTATCCCCTAGGGGCGGCGCTGTTCGTGTTGGCGGTGATGTTCTTCAGCGCCTCAAAAAACCCGGCGAAGCAGAAAACCGTCGTCTTTATGGGCACGCTGTTCTACGGCCTGGGGACGGTTTCTTTGATCCTGGCGTTCATAAGACTGGGCTCTTTTCCCCTGTTCTGGTGGCTCATGACGGCGATCACGTTCGTGATGTTCGTTCTTTTTGTCCTGTCCCGCTCTCCTAAGTCAGCAACATAATCGCCGCATTTCAAGTAAGGCCGCCGGGAAAGAAGCCGGCAGCCAATATCTCAGGGCCATCGAGTCCGACGCCCGCCATGCCGGCGCCGACAACAACCTGATCAACCTCTGCTACATAGTTAAAGACTATGGGAACGCCTTGAAATACATCCAACAGGCCGAGACCAGCGGCGTCACGCTCAACCCGAAGCTCAAGCAGGCTGTCATCCAGCTCGCCAAAAAATGGCCGGAACGCTTCCTGCCTCTCATTCTCCAGAGATGATCGAGCCAGACCAGGCCGTTTCGTTGACGGACCGGGAAATACATGCTATCCTTTTTGCACCCTGATGAGGGTATGAAAATGGCGACGAAATGCCCGAAGTGCCGGACCGATAATCCCGATACGCAGCGGTTCTGCGGGGAATGCGGGACTCAGCTCCTCCACTCTGAAAAACCCTCTACCGGCACTTTGACCCTGGGAGTGCCCGCAAAGAAATTGAGTTTAGGATCCATATTCGCGGGGAGATACCAGATCATCGAAGAACTGGGCAAAGGGGGGATGGGCAAGCTCTTTAGAGCTCTGGATTTGAAGCTTCAAGAAGAGGTCGCCCTGAAGATTATCAAGCCCGAGATCGCTTCTGATAAGGAGACGATCGACAGGTTCAGCAACGAGCTGAAGCTCGCCCGCAGGATCAGCCATAAGAACGTCGGCCGAATGTATGAGCTGATGGAAGACGAAGAGACTCATTACATCACCATGGAATATATCGCCGGCCAGGACTTGAAAGGCCTGATCAGGCAATCCGGCCGCTTGACGCTGGAAACCGCTCTCTCCATAGCCAAACAGGTCGGGGAAGGGCTGGCCGAGGCTCATCGACTGGGCGTCGTCCACCGCGACCTCAAGCCCAACAACATCCTGATCGACAGGGATGGCACGGCCAAGATCTTGGATTTCGGGATCGCCCGCTCCCTCCAGGCCAAGGGGATTACGGTCCAGGGCATGATCATCGGCACGCTGGGATATATGTCCCCGGAGCAGGTGGAGGGCAGGGAGATAGACGCCAGGAGTGATATTTTCGCTTTTGGCTGTCTGCTCTACGAGATGCTGACCGGGAAAAGCGCCTTTGGCCGGGAGACGACGGCCGAGACGATCGCGGCCGTCCTCCACGATGACCCGCCCCCCCTCTCTGAATCAGGAATCGACATCCCCGAGGAATTGCAAAGGGTCATCAACCGATGCCTGGAAAAGGACCCGGAGCGTCGATTCCCGTCAATGAACGACATCCCCTCCCTCCTCACAAGAGCCGAAAAGAGCGTAACCAAACAGGAGAAGGAAACCAGGGAAGCCGCCATCGCCGTGCTTCCTTTCGTGAACATGAGCTCGGACCCGGAGAATGAATATTTCAGCGATGGATTGGCCGAGGAGTTGATCAATTCATTGTCCAAGATCGAGGGGCTCCACGTCGTCTCCCGGACATCGTCTTTCTCCTTTAAGGGAAGAAATCAGGATATTCGCCAGATCGCCGAAAAGCTCAACGTCGGGACCGTCCTGGAAGGGAGCGTCCGCAAATCAGGGAATAGGCTGCGCATCACCGCTCAGCTCATCAAGGCCTCGAACGGCTTCCATCTTTACGCCGAGACCTTCGACCGAGAGCTCAAGGACATTTTCGAGATTCAGAACGAGATCGCCCACAGCATCGCCAAGGTTCTCCGAGTCGTCCTGACAAGCCAAGATAAAATATCCCTTTCCCAGTTCCCGACGGCCAGTATCGAAGCCTTTGATTACTGCCTCCGGGGACGGCAGTTTTTTTACCTCTTCCAGAGGACCGGGTTCGAACGGGCGATCAAGCTGTTCCTTCATGCGATCGAGGTTGATCCCGGATATGCCAGCGCCTACGCTTGGGCGGCCAACTGCTATTCTTTCCTCTACACCTGGTTCAATCCCAGCCCCGAGAACATCGACGCCGCGGAAAAAAGCAGCCTGAAGGCGCTCGAGCTAAACCCGGAGCTGGCCGAAGGCCATGTGGCCCGGGGAATGGTCCTGGCCAATCGAAAAGAATATGAAGGGGCCCGAGAAGAATTCGAGAGAGCCCTCCGGCTGAAGCCGGACCTGTTTGAAGCCTCCTACCTTTATGCCAGGCTCAGCTTCGCTCAGGGCCAGTTCGAAAAGGCCGCCCGGCTGGCTCACCAGGCCGGGCGGCTGCGTCCTGAAGACTACAACGCTCCCTGTCTGCAGGGGATGATCTACACGGAATTGAACAAACCGGCGGAGAGGGAGCAGGCCTACCGCAAAACTCTGGAAAACGTCAAAAGATCGCTGGAGTTTTTCCCGGAGGATACGCGGGCGCTCTATATGGGGGCAACGGCAGCCATCAGCCTGGGCGATGAAAAGCTCGGCCTGGAATGGGCCGAGCGCATTTCCTCAGCTCATCCTCAAGAGACCATGACGCTCTACGGCGTCGCCTGCGCCTATGCCTTGGTGGGCCAGACAGAGAAGGCGATCGCCCTGATGGAAGAAGCGGTCCAATTCGGGACCATCCAGAAAAAATGGCTGGAACACGATCCCGACCTCCGGTCGATACGCGATCATCCCCGCTTCAAGGCATTGCTCGAACGATTGTGATTTCTGCTCGCCGGCTTTCGCTTTTTGGTGATTCGCCTCCTAGGAACTCGAATTTCGGGGACATCCCCTCCACCTAATCCAACAATTTGAGTTTGAGAATGGTTGCAGGAGGACTCAATGATTCAATACGGCGTGTCTGGATTTTTTCTTATAAAGATGGGAAAGAACAATCTGGAGCTCCGCGCTTTTTGCTCGGAAAAAGGACCCTTGCAGAGGGCAAACGCTCCTATTCCGTCATGACCTGAACATCTGTGCGGCGGGAAGAAGGCTGAACGTCGAGCTTGACCACCCTCCCCTGCTCCACCCGCCCCGAGACGATCGTCCTGTAAGGAGCGTGGAGCTTGAAATCCGCGTCCCAATCCTTCGGCCAGGCCGGAAGGAGAAAGATGCGCTTTCCGTCCGTCTGCATCAGCATTGCCTGGAGCGCCTTGAGCAGAACCCCGCCGTGGTCCTGGTCGGGGATCCAGTCGTAATTCGGCCCCCAGAAGGCGGGGAAGCGCGAGCCCTCGTGCTTGTTCCCGGCCCGGCCGACGATGTATTCCCTGGCTTGCTCGGCCAGCCCCAGGTAGGCCATAAAGATATCATCCTGGCGCCAGCCGAAGTTTCCTTTGTCCCTGCGGCTGTTGAGGGCTTCGACCGCCAGCTCGATTCCCGGCCGGCCCAAAGCCACCCGCCGGTAAGGAAAGACCGCATAGAGCTCGGGACTCTCAATGTTGCTCTTCGTGGCGAAGGCTTCGGCCGGAGCGAGCATCTTTCTGTCTTCGACCTCCCGGGCGGGCAGGCCGGGCATTTTCTCCTTCATCCGCTCCCATAGGGCTTTCTCTCCGGCCTCGACGTCGTCTCCGGCCAGCTCCAGCAACCTCTCCGTCACGGCCAGGATGCCGGCGATCTCGGGCATCGGGTTCCGGCAGTCCCACCAGGTCTCGAGCGCTTGGCTCGGCTCCATCACGATCTTGCCGCTCTCGTCCGCGGGGCAGTGCAGATCATAGAAGGTCAGGATCTCGTGGGCGAAGGGCAGGAGCGTTTCCCGGAGCAGCGTCTCGTCCAGCGTGTGCTCATAATGATCGAGCATCATGTGGAGGAGCTCGATCCCGCCCTGCCATTCCCAGCGGTGCCAGCGGCTTTCGTTCTCGACGACGGACCTCTTCTCCCG
The DNA here is from genome assembly GCA_035528895.1 of Candidatus Desulfaltia sp. Taxonomy (GTDB): domain Bacteria; phylum Acidobacteriota; class Aminicenantia; order Aminicenantales; family UBA8522; genus UBA8522. The sequence continues at coordinate 11,137 of DATKXS010000204.1, read as the reverse complement.
CGGTGTCCATCCGTACGATTCATTGAAAGCAGCCCCCCAGAAATAGACGCATTCGTTGAGATAAGCGCCGGCGTGTCCAAAATAGCGCTGGGTCCGGTATTTCGCCATCTCCAGGACGTCTCCCGCGTACATCCGATAGAGAGACGGCAGCAGGTCGAAGTCTCCCGAAGTGCACATGCTCATGTAGGGAAGGCGGGTGTTCTGCCACCAGTAACCGGGACCCCAGCGGCGATAATCGGCATCGCCAGGGCTTCCGGGGTTGGGCACGATAAAGATCGAGCCGTTGAACTTGATCGGGTAGGCGCCGCGGCCGGCGCAGGCGTTGATGAAGCGCTGCAGGTTGTAAGCGCGGGTCAGAATATAAGTATCGTGGGTGGGGGCCGTCGAGGCGACATCGATCCAGCTTCTCTGCCAGAAGTCTTCCCACCAGGCGCGGTGGGCGCTCCAACGCCGGCCGAAGGGGATTCTGTGGCTGGCCGCAATCGTTTCCTCCATCGCTTCGAGCCATACCGCGGGAGAAGAGGGATGCCTGGTCAGGACAAAGATCTCGAAGTGATGAGACTTTATGCCCGCGGAAAGCAGGTTGAGGTCGTCGATCCGCTCCGCCTTCTCGGCCGTGATGACGGCACCGAACGTCCGGAGGAGGATAGGGTCGGTTTGCTCGAAGGCCTGCATGTCCTGGAGCTCGGCACTCAGAGCCGGCCCGACGGATTTTTTATTATGGTGGTACCAGCCGATGCGACCTTCTTGGCCCGCCAATACCGTGTCCGGCTCGACAATCGTCGGAAAATGCCGGTTTCCCGGCACATCATGGTCGAAATGGACATCGCTGACCTCGATCGACGGGAGTTCATAGGGCTCGGTGCGCCAGAGCTCGATCGACGCGCTCATATCCAAAGCACTCCGGCCGTCCACCAGAACATGGATGACCGGATGACGGGCATCGACCCAGACCTTAGCCTGGACCAGGTTCTCCCCTTCGCCGAAACGGATCTCGACCGTGGCATCGCGCAGGCGCAGTTCTTGATAGAAAGCCTTACTCTGGAGATAGGGGTTCGGGCTGATCTTGAACCGGACCCGGCCGAGCTTCAGCAGCCGGCTGTTGTCCCCCCAGAGGTCCGTTTTCCCGATGTATAAGAGCAGGTCTCCACTCTCCTCCACCCAGACGTTGATCCCGATGTCTCCGTTTCCCGCCGGCATCGTCCCCCAGGCATCGCGGCTCGGCGAATCCCAGGCGACATCATATCTTTCCAGGCTCTTCAGCGGGTCATAGCCTTCCCGGGCGCAGGAAGAAGCCAAGACGATCGTCAGAATCGCCAGAATGGGCAAAAACCTCGATGTCTTCATCCTATCCATCTCCTCCCTAGAATTCGCTCCACTCACGTACGCTGACCAACCGCAAACATCTGACTCGAGGATATCCTGATTCGGCCGCCGTTTCAATACAAATGGGCAAGACAAGCGGCTCCCTGGCCCGGTTGTTTTTTGATCCTCGATTGAATATCATTGGCTTCCTGGATATATCGTCAAGCGAGGTAAAATGAGCCCGTCGGGAGAGCACGTCAATCAGTTTATCACCCGGTCCGGGCTCGAGGCCGGCTCGATCGAACCGGAAGCCGTCCTGGAGGATTTCCTGGAGGAGATGAAAAGGGGGCTGGACGGCCGGAAGAGCTCCCTGGTTATGATCCCCACATTTATCACCATCGACAAGCCGGTGCCGGCCGGCCGCCCCGTCATCGTCGTCGATGCCGGCGGGACGAACCTGCGTGTGGCCACGGCCGTCTTCGACGAGCGGGGCGTTCCGACGATCGAAAACTTCTCGAACTATGAGATGCCGGGGATACAAAAGGAAGTCGGCAAGGAGGAATTCTTCGACCTGTTTGCCGGCTATATCTTACCGGTGGCCGGGCTCGCCGACTCGGTCGGTCTTTGTTTCTCCTATGCCGCCGAGATCACTCCCGACGGCGACGGCAGGCTCCTGACCTGGACCAAGGAGATCAAGGCGCCCGAGGTCATCGGAGAACCCATCGGCAAGAACATCGCCGAGCGCCTCAGAGCCAAGGGATTCCGGCCGAAATTCACCCTCCTCAACGACACTGTGGCCAGCCTCCTGGCAGGAAAGAGCTTGGGCGGTTCGGAACGCTACGACTCCTATGTCGGGTTCATCCTCGGCACGGGGACCAACACGTCCTATGTGGAAAAGAACGTCAACATCGGCAAACGGAAGGACCTCGACCCGGCAGGGGCCCAGGCCATCAACGTGGAATCCGGGAATTTCGGGAAATGCCCGCGCGGCCCGATCGACCTGGCCTATGACCGGTCAACGGTCAGCCCGGGGACTTACACCTTCGAGAAGATGATCTCGGGCGCCTATCTTGGCGGGCTCTGTCTTCTCGTCTTGAAGACGGCGGCCGAAGAGGGGTTATTTTCCGCCCCGGGAGCAAGAGGCATCTCTTCCCTCCAGCAGCTCTCGACCATCGAGGTGGATGCCTTTCTCAGGAATTCCTTCCGGGGAGAGGAACACCCCCTGAATTCTTTGGCCGACGAAGACAAGAAGCTCGTCCTTCGCCTGTTCACGTCCCTCATCGAGAGGGCCTCTCTCCTGGCGGCCATCAACATCAGCGCGGCAGTCTTGAAATCCGGCGGGGGAAGGTCCCCTCTCCATCCGGTCTGTGTCAACGTGGACGGCTCGACATTTCACAAGACCATGAGCTTCCGGTCCCGGACCGAGGATCATCTTCGCCGCATCCTCATCCCGAAAGGCATCTCTTACCAGCTCATCCGGGTGGACGACTCCCCCCTGATCGGCGCCGCGGTGGCCGGCCTGACCCATTAGAAGATGAGGAAATGGCTCTTCCTGATGCTCGTCCTGGCCGTCCTCTACGCCCTGTCTAAAATCACCGGGAAGCAACATCAGGCCCGGTATCCTTTCCTCAAGCGGGTCGACAGGACCATCACGATCCTGGTCTGGGCCCTGCTGGCGGCTTATCTCGCCTCCTTCCTCTATTGGTTTTACACCGAGATCATCCGCTGAACCGCCGCCGGAAAAAGAGGGAGGGGCATATCTCGAATTCCCCGGTTGACCGGGATATCTGATCCCGAACCGTTTCGAGTCTTAGGTTGATCACGATCAAAAGATAGATTTTCGGGAGCGGCGAGTTGTCAAGGAGTTGTCAAGAATTTGTCAAAACACGGCCAAGTCAACAAGGAAGCGGGGATCAAAACGAGGGCCGGTCCTTCCGTTTCCTCCTCCAATCCCTGATGTTCAGGGTCAGAGAAATGGCCAACGCCGAGAGGAGAAGAATGAGCGTGGCAATATCCACCACCCTCTGGCTGATGTCCCCTCCGGCGAAAGAATCGACCAGGAACTTGGTGTAGGACTCGGGAAGGTCCCGGATGCCGAGTTTCGATCTGACGCGCCAATGCCAGTCGGTGCTCGGGCAATAGCCGTAGCCGTACCAGATCCCGAGCACAAACCAGGAAAACGCGGTCAGGAGGATGACCACGAGGTTCGCCGGCCGGGCCTTCTTCCAGGCCCAGCCGAAGAGGATAAAGACGATCATGCCGGAATGGAAAATGAAGAAAAATTTATTCAGCAGGATCAGCATCCCAGCGCCTTCAATAGAGATATCCCGCTCGTTGAGACGGCCCTACGAGCGATCTATGCGGCTCTGGCCAGAAAATAGTCGGCCACCCGGACTCCGTATTTCTCGGCGTCCAGAGGCTTGATGATAGCACGAGAAAACGGAGACGGTCCAATTTTTTGGGGTTGGCACTTGTTCAGGATGTTGCGATGGCCGGTCAATAAGAGCAAAATGGACCCTCCTTGGGAGTCTATTGCTATTCAGCGAAAAAGATACTATAATTTCTATAAGAAAAGTATAGTCTAGCCCGTTTCAAAAAGGAGCAAGCGCATGAAAAAGACCTTGATCTTCGGCATGGTCATCTTGGTCCTGACCGCGCCCGTATTTGCCGGCGTGGTCAAGAAGACCAAGTCCGACATCGGCTTCCGCGGGTTCGGTAAATTCAGCCTCGTCCAGAGCGAAAAGCTTACGGCCGACCAGAAATGGGCGGACATGAAGACCGATTTCAAGGGCCAGGGGTTGACCGGCGGGCTGGCCGCGAAAACCATCCTCAGGTCGGGCGATACGGGAGAGATCACCGACCTTCCGGCGTCGACCGTCTACAAGCTGGACAACAAGAAGAAAGAGTACTCGGTTTCCACGATCGAGAAAATGAAAGAACAGATAGCCGGGGAAGAGCAAGAGGCCCGGGAAGCGCAGGAAGAGAAAGAGCCGGCCAAGAGCACCATCAAGATCACCAAGAACGAGTTCAAGGTCGAGGATACGGGCGAAGAATCGACCATCAACAACTTTCCCGTCCGCAAGTATCTGGCCCATTGGCTCATGGAGTGGGAGGACACCGAGACCGGCGAAAAGGGCTCGAGCCGCCTGGAGACGCTCGTCTGGACGACCCCGATGAGCGGCGAACTGGAAAAAGCCCGGGAGGAAGAGGCCAGGTTCTCCAAGGCCTACCTGGAGAAGATCGGGATCAGCTTCGACCATAAGCAGGAGGACATCCTGGGGACAAGATGGCTGGCCATCCTCGACTCCTTCAGCATGAAGAGGGACGGAGCGCCGCGCGATTTCTCCAAAGCGGCCGGGGAGCTGCAGAAGATCGAGGGCTACCCCATAGTGACTGACGGCAAGTATTTCGCCACCAGCCAGAAGCCGGCAGGGGAATCCGCGGAGCAGGGGGAGGAGACATCCAAAGACGTCAAGGGAGCCATCGGCGGGCTGCTCAAAAAAACCCTGAAGAAGAAACCGGCCGACTCGGCAGCCGCGGCCAACGAGCCCGCCCTCACCTTCCATACGGAAGTGCTGGAGATCTCCACTCCCAGTCTCGGGGCGAGCGATTTCCAGGTCCCGGCCAACTATAAAAAGAAGAGCTAGGATCCGGATTGCGGCCTGGCGATATAAATATCAGATCAATCGAAAAAGTGTAAAAAAGCACCCAAAATTGCCGTTAGAAACGGGAGCTAATAATTTCCTTAATACTGCGACGAGCCTTCCCGCAAGGAAAGGCCAATCCCTTGTCATCAATAGTATCGCCCGATCAGCGGATGTTCGACGATGAACTTCCTCAGGGCCAGCGGGTCGACCATGCCCTGACAGCGAAAGACGATCTTTCCCCCGGGTTCGACGATCAGGGTATAGGGTAAGGCGCCCTGCCAGGCCGGGTCGATCGTTTCGATGAGCGGGTAAATGCTCTCCCCTGTGAAGATGTAATTCTTGTTGGAAGCCTGATTTTTCTTGAGAAACTCGAGAGCCCGGTCGCGTTTATCGGCCTTATCGGTACAGATTGAGACAAATTCAAAGTCCCGGCCGCGGTACATGCGGTCGGTTTTGACGAGCTCGGGGAATTCTGCGGTGCAGGGCGCGCACCATGTCGCCCAGACGTTGATCAGACGGAGTTTTCCCGAGGGGTTCGCTACGGTTTGTTTTACGGCCGCCAGGTCAATCGGCTCGAGATTCACGGGCAGCTCTACCCACTCCTTGTAAAGCTGCTTCGTGTATTCATCCTTCCAGGCCCACTTGATGGAACAGCCGAACACTTTTGTCGTGGCGGACGAGGGCTTTTTGCCGGCGAGAAGGGCATCGAGGGCGTTCTTTAGGTCTTCGGCCTTTCCGCTGCCGGGCTTTTCTTTCTCGTCCACCCGTCCCGCGTATTGGAGCAGGCGCTTCTCGTCAAGGATAAAGACGTGGGGCGTGGCCACCGGGCCATAAGCCGTAGATGCCTTCTGATCGTCTCCATCGTAGAGATAGGGAAAAGGGAATTTTTTATCCCTGGCCCGGATTTTCATTTCCTCCAGCGTATCCCCCACATCGGTGTATCCCATTTCGGCCAGGTTGAGCGCCTTCGGGCTGTTGGGTGAAATCATGACCATGCCGACGCCCTTGGCCTGATAATCCAGACAGACGCGGACCAGCCGGTCTTCATAAGCCTGGGCCGTCGGGCAATGGTTGCAGCTGAAGACAACGACGACCAGCTTATGCCGGTCGAAATCTTTGAGGCTCCAGGTTCTGCCGTCCGTGCCCGTCAAACGGAAACCCGGCGCTTTTGCTCCTATCGCCAAAGTCTGGGGCTCCGGATGCGTCGGCTGAGCCGCCGGGCGCAGTCCGCCCAAAGCCAGGATCAGTATGAACGCCTGAAATATTTGTTTCATCAAATCCGGATGATATTATCAGCTTAGTGGACTAAAGACAACTGGCCTGGTGTGTGACCTTGTTCTTCATCCCAATGAGAATATTCGGCCAACAACACTCGCCCAACGGGAACCGCCGCAAAAAGTTCAGCTTGAAACCAGAGAGATTTGCAGGGGCGGCGGATCCTCTGTAGAATAGATGGGGATCGGATGAACCAAAGGCCTGGAAAAGCGCTCGTTTTCCGCTGCTTCATCCTGGCTTTCCTGGCCGTGAGTCCTCTTGCCGGTTTGGGGATCAATGTCCTCCTGGATTCAGCCGGTCAGCAGGCGGCCCAAACCAATCCTCCTGAAAAACTCGCTCTCCGCTTCGCGCCGCGACCGCGGCAGACGCTCGTCTACAGTCTCCAGAGCCGGATGGAATCGGAAGGGCAGAGCTTCCTGGGGAGAAGCCTGACCTTGACCGCCCAGGCCGATGGTCAGATCGACGTCTTCGTCAGTCAGGTGGGCGCGGACAGCGTCTTCACGGAGCTTTCCAGCGCCGGCATCCGCGTCTTCCTCCGGACTCCAGGCCGGCAGGACGAATTCACGCTGAAAAACTCTCCGGATTTACCGGTCCGGATGACCTTCGACAGGGCGGGACGGATCCGGGACATCAGGAACGTCGAAACGCTCGAGGAACAGAATCCGCTGAATTTTTCGATCCTGGAGGTGCTCCGGAACTACTGGCCAGCCTTCCCAGACAAGCTTCTAGAGGCCGGCGAATCCTGGCCGGACCACAAGCGGATCGTCGTCCCCTTCCAGGGGATGAACCTCATCATCGAACTCGAGATCACCTTCACTCTCAACGCCGTCGTCCCCTCGCCGGAAGGAAGGCTGGCCCTGATCACGGTCGCCTACACGGTCGGGCTTTCCGGGGAACGGCATATTGAAGAGTTCCTGGGGTCGTTCGAAGGCCGAGGGACGGGCTCGGGGAGCATGAACTTCCAGGTCGACGGCGGCTACTTCACCGAGTACCGGCTGGACTACGTCATCGACGGGGCGATGGCCATGCGGAAGGCCGAGAGCAAGGTCGTGGAGTGGCCTTTCAAGCTCTCCGCCGGTGCCTCCCTCCTTCTCCTCGAATGGCGCGGAAACTCTGAAACGCTCTTCGACTTGACAGCGCTCCTGCATATTTCATATCTTAGTGCGCTCAGATGCGCCATCATAAAAAAGCCATCTTCATAATCAGCCTGACGGTTCTAGGCCTCCTCTGCTCTGCCCAGACGCCGCGCCAGGTCCGGGCCCTTGTCGACAACGCCAACATCCGCACCCGGCCCGAGCTCGATGCCGAGGTCCTGGACATCGCCGCTAAAGGGACCCTCTTCGATGTCATCGAGAAAGCCGGCCCCTGGTACACGATCAGAATGGGCAAGGATGAAACGGGCCAGGCCGTCTACGGATACATCCACGAAAGTATGGTCGAACCCAGCGGAGACACCAGGCCAAGACCTCAGGACCGGCTCGAGCCTCCGCCGGCCCCTCCTCTCCCTCCTCCCGCCGACCTGGAGCCTCCCGCGCCTCCCCGGGAAGTGATGGAGGAACCGGTCAGGGTCAGCTCCCGCGACAAGCTCATCTCCGGCTCGTTCCTGAAATACGGCTTCGGCGACCATTGGCTGGCCTCTTTCGGGTTCGACCTCGGGCTCGGCCGCCACTTCGGGATCGGCCTCGAGTTCCAACCCTACTTCAGCAATATCTCCGAAATCGACCTCGCCATCATCCAAATGGATATCTTCGTTAACCTCAAGCTGGGGTTCAAACTCTGGTTTTTCACTCTCTATGGAGGCGGCGGCGTCGGCCCCGATTTTTTCTACGCCAATACCTATATCGAAGGCCAATCTTTCTCCGAGTTCAAGACCATGCTCGCCTACCACGGGATCGCCGGTGTGGCGGTCAACATCGGGAAAATTGCGGTCGTATTCGAATACCAGCCGGTCATGATCTCCGACCCCGACCTCGACCCGGACAGCTGGGGCCAATTTTTCTTCGTGGGCCTGAGATTCTGACCCGCTTCGCTCCCCTATCCACCTTTCAGCTTATGAGTTAAGGCTTCAGCCTGATCGAACTGGGATTCTTGAGGATGAGAAGACGGCCGAACCCGATGACCTAGCGTGACTCCGGCTCGGCATGGACGACACAGCGGTCGAGTCCGGAGATGCGCTCCTTCAACCGCGTCTCGATGCGGGTGGTGATATCATGGATCTCGACGATCGAAAGCTCCTTATCGAGGTGGCAATGGAGGGAGATCGATAGTTTGTCCCTCTGTCGCCGGACGAGGACATTGTGGCAGCGCGCCGGCCCGGCGATCTCATCGGTCAGCCGCTTGACCTCTTCCACCAGAGCCCCTTCCTGATGGGTGACGTCACGGCCGTCGCCGACACCGGTGCCCCGCGACTCCAGGTGCACGCAGACCTGGTTGATCTCCGGCATATCCGCCCGCAAGTCCTCTTCGATGTGGCTGGCTATTTTGTGAGCCTGCTCAAGTGAGAGGTGGTCATCGACCTCGAGATGAAGGTCCATGAAGACATGGCCCTTGTCCTCGTGCAGGGAGATGTTGTGGACGGCCATCTGGTCCCGGTAGGCCACGGCCCGGATCCTCTTGGCCAGGGCCTCGCGCTCCACTTCCCGCGGGTCGGTGTGGACGACGACGTCGGCTCCCGGGGCGATGCTCTGGACGTGGGCCTCGACATCCTCGGCGATGGCGTGGGTGCGCTCGAAGGATAGGTTCCGGTCCACATCCACCGTCATGTCGACGAAAAATGTCGGCCCGGACCGGCGCACCCGGACCTGGCCGACGCGCAGGACTCCCTCGACCTCGGCCGCCGCCTCCCGGAGTCTCTGGGGAATTCCGTCGGGCGCCCGGTCAAGGAGGACGTCCATCGTCCTTCGCCCGAGCCGGTAGCTCACGAAAAAGACGATTCCAGCCACACCCAGGGCGGCCAGGGCATCGGCCCGATGGAGGACGTGGGCGGCCGCCGGGAAGACGTTCCGGCCGAGCCAGACAAGGACGAGGCCGACGATGACCACGGAGGAACTCCAGATGTCGGTTGAGAAATGGAGGGCGTCGGCCTCGAGGGCCTGGGATCGGTGCTTCCTTGCCGCTCTGTAGAGTATCCGGGACCGGCTGACGTCAACGCCGATGGAGACGGCCATGACTAGGAAGGCCCAGACGCTGGGGTTGACCTCGACGGAGGCGAAGAAGATCCGGCGGACCGATTCATAAACGATCCAGGCGCAGGTGGCGAAAAGAAGCCCGGTCTCGATGAGGGCGGAGAAATTCTCGACCTTGCCGTGACCGTAGGGATGCTCGTAATCGGCCGGCTTGCCCGAGACGCGAACAGCCAGATAGGTGATCACGGCGGCCACCAGGTCGAGGAGCGAGTGGGCGGCTTCGGCCAAGATTCCCAGGCTTCCTGTGCCCAGGCCGACGATCAGTTTCAGAACGGTCAGGAATACGGCCGCGATGACGGAGCTTCCTGCCGCAGCCCTTTTCTCTTTTTCGGCCGAAAGCTTTGGGTGTGCCGGCTCAGCCACCATCAGCGGATTTCTCTCTCCCTATTTTTTCATCTTCTCGATGGTCTCGATGATGCTCTTGACCTGGGCGGCTTCGGGGTTCCCGGGGTCGAGAGTGAGGAAGGTGTTGAAATTCTCCAATGCTTTGGCGAAGTCGCCCTTGTTTAAATAGACATAGCCGAGCTTCATGTACGGCTTCGGCCAGTCTTTCTTGATCTGCGTGGCCAGCTCGAGGTAGCGGATGGCCTCGTCGATCTTCTGGTTCGAGAACAGAAGCTCGCCGACGTTATAGGCGGCCGCTTCGTCCTGCGGCGAGATATCGACGGCTTGGGCGAGATATTTCTGAGCGGCCTCGAAATCGCCGCGGCGCAGGAACACCTCGCCCAATCCGGTGGAGGCCCGGAGGGAGGCGTCGGCGTCTTTCTTCAGGTCACCGTGTGCTTCCACCACCTTGTCCAGGACAAGCTTGAACTCGGACTCGGCCTTTTCAAGTTCCTCTTTTTTGAGATAGCAAGTGCCGATGTTGAGATGGACCTGGTAGATCTCGGGATGTTTGGCTGCAAAGTCTTCGAACATCTGCAGCGCCTCGTCATAGTTTCCCTGACTGAGAAGGGTATTCCCCCTATCGAAAAGGGCCAGGGCCTCCTTGTCGGCGGCAAAAGCGGCCATGCCGGATAGCTTCTTCAGGGTAAAAGAGATCGGCGGGTTTTGCGAGAGCTGGCGGACACTCATTTCGACGCTCGAGCCCTGGTAGCCGTCTATCGAGGCTGTCACCCGCCAGCTCCCCGTCCCCAACCCGGCGATGGCGAACCGGCCTTTGTCGTCCGACCGGCCTTCCAGCTTGGTCTCGCTCCGCGTGCTCTGGGCAACGACCAGCGCGCCCTCGAGCGGCGCTCCGGCCTCGTCTGTGACCGTACCGGTGATCCGTCCTCTTCCTATCTCCTCCTGGGCGGCGACAGACACGCACAGGACTCCGATACACAGCCCGATGATAATGAGGTGTCTTTTCATTGCTTTCCCCTGGTATTCTTCACGTCGGTTCTCTCCACGCGGTTGCGGCCGAATTTCGTCTTTAAAGATAGTCCCTTGGACCATTAAAAGCAAGAAAGAAGATGCAAACAAAACTTGACAACATCGCCGTTTATGGAGATAAATGTGGCATTAACACTCAATGTGATTCAGCCGAAGGACCGCGCATTCATATGCTCTGGTCCCGCAAATTACGCATGAGCGCCAGGACTAGATTTTTGCAAGCCGGCAATCTTAATGTCTTAATCTCAATCAAGGAGGGTATATGCGTCTCAAGAACGGCCTTCTGAAATGCGCAACAGTGGCAGCGGCCTGCCTTCTGCTGACCGCCGGCCTCCTCCAGGCCCAGCGCCT
>DATKXS010000203.1:0-23633 GCA_035528895.1 Candidatus Desulfaltia sp. | reverse complement strand
TGCCGCGCCCTTGGAAAAAACGGCAGGCAGCGCAGCCAGAGCCCGACCTCGCCACAATCGGATCTGGTTAGGATGGATCTCATACTCTCCAGCGATCTGGGCGATTGTCTTTTCCCCCCTGATCGCTTCCAACGCGACTTTGGCCTTGACGGCCGCGTCATGCTGACGTCTCATGCCGTGCATTGTACCATACCTCCTCTGACAAAAAGGTTGGCCTTAATGCACCTTCGCCCCCTGTCCAGTTTTTGGGGGGAAGCTCAGACAGGTGGTGGGAGAGGATGGAGGATAGGGGGATCGTCATACGAACTGGGGGGAATCCGCGTTGACTCACCGGGCGCGATTCTATAAACTTGATTTCCTATCGGCTAACAGAGAGGAACGATCAAATGAAAAAATACGGAAAGATAGTTTCCTCAATCCCGGCCCTCGTATTCGGCATCGGCCTCTTATGCGCATTCGGCGTAGCTCAAGAAAAACCGCTCACCGTGGCCGAGAAAAGCCAGTTTCAAGCCACTTCCCGGTATGATGATGTCATGACGTTCATCCGGGACCTCCAGAGGCTCAGCCGGAATCTCCGGGTGGAGACGCTGGCCACGAGCGCGGAAGGAAGGGACATCCCTCTCCTGGTCCTCGGAAAACCCCTCCCCGTTTCTCCATCCCCTCTCCGGCATGACAAAAGAGGCGTTGTCTACATCCAGGCCAACATCCACGCCGGCGAAGTGGAGGGCAAAGAAGCCTCCCTCATGCTGGCCCGGGACATTCTCCTTGCCTCAGACCCCCCTTACCTTGACAGGCTCATCATCCTCATCGCCCCCATCTTCAACGCCGACGGCAACGAGAAGATCCGGCCGGAGAACAGGCAGCACCAGGGTGGACCGAAGGAGGGCGTCGGCATCCGCTATAACGGCCAGAACCTCGACCTCAACCGGGACAGCATCAAGCTCGAAAGCCCGGAGCTGCGCGGACTCGTCTCCAACGTCCTCCTCCGCTGGGACCCGCTTCTCCTCGTCGACTGCCACACCACCAATGGGTCCTACCACGAGGAAGTCGTAACCTACTCCTGGGGGCTCAATCCCAACGGTGACGCCGGCATCATCGCCTACCAGAAAGACAAGATGATGCCCGAGATCGAATCCATCCTGGAGAAGAATTACGGCACCCCCGCCGTGGGCTACGGCGGATTCAGAGATTACAGGGCCCCGGAAAAGGGCTGGCAGACGTTCGAGCCTCAGCCCCGGTATGTCACCAACTACATCGGCCTGCGCAACCGCCTCTCCATCCTCGACGAGAACTATGTCTATGCCGATTTCAAAGCACGGATCATGGGCAATTACCATTTCCTCCGCGCTATCCTGGATTATTGCTCCGCTCATCTCGAGGAGATCGAGCGGGTGGTGACCGAAGCCGACCGCAAGACGATCCTCAGGGGGCTCCAGCCCAGGGAAGAAGACAACTTCTTTGTGGAATATGAGCTGCTGGCGCTCCGGAAGCCGGTCACCGTCCATGCCTACGAGACGGAGGTCATCCCCCAGGGTGAGGGGCAGAGGCCGCGGGTCCGGGCGACGGACAAGGTGAACGTCCTGACCATCCCCTATTATTCCGACTGGGTCGGAAAAAGAGGCGCACGATTCCCTTACGCCTATGTGCTCGGCGTCCCGGACTCGGACGTCGTGGCCAAGCTCCTGCAACATGGTCTGGCCGTGGAAAAGCTCAACGAGGCCGCCACCCTCGAGGTCGAGGTCTTCAAGCTCAAGGAGTTTAAATCAGCGGAGAGGTCCTACCAGGGACACCACCTGAACCAGGTGAAGGGAGACTATGCGGTGGAAACGAGGGAATTCCCCGCCGGCACGATCATCATCCCGACAGCCCAGCCGCTCGGCAGCCTGGCCGCTTATCTCCTCGAGCCGGAGAGCGATGACGGGCTTCTGGTTTGGAATTTTTTCGACCGCTACCTGGTGCCGCAGTGGAGCCGAGAGCTCCAGACATATCCCGTCTACAAATTGTTGACTCCGGTGAACCTCGTCAAAGAGTTGGTGAGATAGCTATTTTTTCTTCTTGCGGGCAGCGACCAGGAACTTGCCGCAGTTTTCACAGATGTAGATGTCGTTGCTGCCTTCGATGGCCGAGCTCATCTGGGTGGCGATCCTCATGTTGCAGCCCTGACAGGCCCCATCCTTGACCTCGGCTACGGCAAATCCATATTTTCCCATCAGCTTATCAAAGCGGGTAAGCAGCGCCTCGTCTAGCTCTTCCCGGATGAGCTCCGCATGCTTGCGGAGCTCCCGGAGCTGATCCTTGGACGCTCTCTTCTTGCGGAGCTCGATTTCTTGGAGCTTGGCGAGCAGGCTGGCCCGGCTGATGATCCGGTCCTCGTGGGGCATGGTCAGCTCGATTTCGGAAAGGATCTTGAAAAGCTCGCCCTTGTTCGGCGCGCCGAACAGCCGTTTCCGGTATTCCGGCTGCCTCAGAAAGCGCGCTAGCCCGGCGAAAAGATGGTTGAAAAGGCCCGGCAGTGTGGGATTCCAGATGACCAGGATGATGAGGTGGACTTTTTTCTTGTCGATGGAGTCGAAGTCGATGCCCTTCTCCGACCTCCCCACCGCGATGGCGATCTCCCCGCCCGTATTGACGCGGGCATGGGGCAAGGCGACGTTCTCTCCGATGGCCGTGGATTCGAGCTGCTCCCGGTCGACGAGCCGGGTCAGGATAAGCTTCTTGTTCTTGATGAGCTTTTCTTTGGACAGAACGTCGAGGAGCTCCTCGATGGCGCGGACTTTTTCCTTGGACTGGAGTTCGTAAATGACCTGAGAGGGCTTGAGAAAGTCGGAAAAACGATGACTCTTCCGCAGGTGGGCCATGGGCACGGTGGCATTATTCTAACACAAAAAAGTCCACTGTAAAGTGGCTAGGCGCGAAAAACGCGCTTCCGGATCAAGTCATAAGTCCGTTCGACCCCGGAGACCCGGGCGGCTTCGGAAGCGAGTTCGGCGCCGAAGCCGGCCGCCTCGACCGGATCGGCCCCGGTCTGAAGCAGCGCCGCCGTGCCCGCGCACATGATGTCTCCACAGCCGGTGGTATCAACCACCTCCCCCGCTCTCGGCGAGGCAATCTTCCTGGAAGATCCGGGCATCATGACCAGGATACCCTCCGAGCCCAGGGTGATGAACACCCCCTTGATCCCCAAATCAAGGGCCGTTTCTCCGAAACGGTCCAGGCGCTCCCGGGAAGGGATCCGCTCCGGTTCCCCGAGCATCGCGGCGACCTCCTTCAGGTTCGCCTGGAGATAGGTCACGCCACTGGCCCAGTCCCGCCATTCGGGCAGGGGGCGGTAGCGACGGGTCGTATGAAGATCCGGCGTCAGGACGAGAGAGTGGACGTCCAACCAAATCGGGCATTCGGCCCGTAGGACGACCCGGCGCCAGTCCCGGAGAGTGATATCGAAACCGGAGTTGATGACCAGGATCAGAAAGCCGGTCCGCGGCAGGTCGGTGAGCAGTTCGTCCGGCTGGAGCGGCGGGACGTGCGATTCCAGGACCTCGACGCGCTCCCCCTCTTCCGGATAATGGAGGAAGACCCTGTTCCCCGGCCCGGGAACAATCCTTATCCCCGCGCTGTCACAGGTCGGCCAGCGGTCGATCAAGGACCTGATTTGGGGAAGAAAGTCCTGGCCGACCTGGGAATAGAGGGCGACATCCCGGCCCAATCCGCACAGCCCCGCAGCCTGGTAGAGGATACCGCCCAGGCCCGAGAGAACGCGGCCGGAAGCCTGGGTGATAACATCCTGGGTGATGGTTCCGACGAGGCCGAACCGGCGTTTTTCTTTCTCCAGCATGGGCGGGACCGCACAGTGTTTGGGCGGCCAAATCTTATGAAAGCCCAGAAGAAAAAGCAACCCTGATTCTGTTAGGATATGATAGGATTGAGGAGTTGGGACGAAGGAGCGATGGCGGCGATCTATCATCTCGGGACCTCGGGCTGGAGCTATCCCGGCTGGAAGGGAAGGTTCTACCCTCCCGATCTTCCATCTTCCGAATGGCTGTCCTATTACTCCGGTCATTTTTCCACCGTCGAGATCAACATGACCTTCTACCGATACCCTAAACCGGAGACCCTCCGGGGGTGGCTAGAGAGGACACCGCCCCACTTCACCTTCACTCTCAAGGCCAACCGCCAGATCACTCATCTCAAGAAGCTGCGCAACGTCAAGAGTGAGGTCCGTTATTTCACTATTCTGGCCGACTCACTGCGGGAGAAACTCGGCTGCATCCTCTTCCAGCTCCCGCCCTCGATCAAGAAGGACCTGGACCTTTTTGATGAGTTCCTTCTGACTCTCTCACCGGAACACAAGAACGTCATCGAGTTCCGTCATGAGAGCTGGTACGATGAAGCCGTTGTCGAAAGGTTGAAGACCCGGGGAGTGACATTCTGTACCGTTTCTTCGGCTCAGGTGCCCGATACATCGATGGAATCGCCGGCTCTAGCCTACTTTCGGTTTCACGGGCTGACAGGGGGATACCGGCACAAATACAGCGACGAGGAGCTCGCCCGCTGGGCCGAAAGGATCAGCCGAGCGAAGGCGGAAGAGCGTTTTGTCTATTTTAACAACGATTATCAGGCCCACGCGGTCGACAATTGTCTGAAGCTGGCCGGGCTCTTGAAAACCCGGAACAAGGACGGATAGGTCAACTTTTCCCGATCTTCACGAATCCCGTCTTCTCGAGAAGGAGGATGTAGTTCTCCACTCCTTCCAGAGGGACGGGACCGTGCTCGGCCGATCCGGCGTTGGCCAGGAAAGCGGCCGCCGCGGTGCCGATGAAGATGACGCGCTTGAGCATGGATTCCTCTTAAAACTCCTCATTCTAAGCCTTCGCCGCCGGAAAAGAAAGCGCCTATTGTCTAGGGCAATTTTCTTTTTTCTGCTATAATGCGCGCAGGGGACAGGAGGCCGAGATGGAAGTCGCACTCCTCAAGAACATCATCCTGGCTCTGATCTTGCTCTGTGCCATCTGGATCTTCAGCATCATCATCAAGCGGGAGTATGAGAACCTCGTCCGGGCCGGACTCATCATCGTCCTCCTCGGCGCCGTCTTTTTCTTCCTCCAGAAGACCGAATCCGAAACCATCACCTGGGGGGACGTCAGGGCCCAGTTCAAGGAGACTTTCTTCCCGGAGAAGAAGCCCAACTATGTCTACCACAAGGAAGAAGACGTGACCGGGCGGCGTCCTTACACCCGGTATTATTTCGAAACCCCCGGACCGGCTCTGTCTCTCAGCATGGACCCGAAGACGCAGTATTTCCACATCAAGAACGTGTACTCAGTGAACCGCATATTGGAGTATCTCGGCCTTCCCAAGGTCAAGGCGGCAGTTCCCGAGCTGGCCTCGCTGACCGGCTCGCGCAACGATATCACCCTTTACCGCTGGGAGGATTACCCGCTGGGCATTCTGACGATCGAGCGGGGGATCTGTCAGGACCGCGACCGGCTCGATTCCTACCAGTGCATCGTCAGTATTATGATCTCGCAGCGGTAGCTAGGACGATCGCGATCAGTAAGAAATAGACCCCGGCCAGGATCAGGAAGGCCTGGGGAACGACCTCTTTCTGTCCGTAAAACTCTCCCTCCCCGGGCTCGGGCAAAGGCGTGGGGTCCCAGGGCAGCCCGTAGCGATCACAAAGCCCCTTGATGTAGAGCAGGTGGATGACCGGGACGCGGCGGGCCGCCATCTCGAAGATCATCCCCCGCCGCTCGCGAGGGGGGATGCGAGAGAAGACCGCCAGCCCGGGAGTTACCTTGAGGATTTCCGAATCCGTCCCCATGTTCGCGTAGCCCCCCCCGACGTTGATGAACGCCCGGATCTCCGCCTCGCCCGCCGCCGTCTCCAAGAGCCGGAGGCGTTCTTCGACGTTTCTCTCGAGATCGGGCTCGGACAAGAAGGGAAGGCCGGTCCCGCCTGACGCGCGGATGAGAAGCTCACGACCTTCCGGGCTCATATCCTTCCCTTCGTCGCCGTCCCCGCCCAGAGAAAGAGCGACAGGCCCGGTCATCACCAGGCCCGATCTTTCGAGACAGTCGAGGATTTCCAGCCAGTGAAATTCAGGCTGGTTGGCCCCCCATTGGGATGCGCCCAGCGAACAGATCAGGAGGGGCCGGAGGTCCATGGCCCGGGCGGCGCAGAGAGAGGCGATGATCAGGCCGGGAAAGGAACTCGAAGCGCCGATGGCGATGGTCTCGCCCCTGCCGACGCCAGCCTGGTGAAGAAGGAGAACGATGAGGCCGGCAAAATTGGGGTTGGCCGTCGTTCGCTTGGCTTCCAGGTTCCCGAGCGAAGTCGTGATCGGCGAGGATTCGAGACCGATGAGCCCCGTCCGGTTGACATCCCGTAACGGGTCGATGGGAATGCCGGCGGCTTCGCGGCAGTCTCGGAGCGCCGCGACGGCCTCTTTCATCCGGCGGGATGCCGTCAGCATCTCGCCCCGGCTCTGGAGCGGCCTTCGGGCAAGAAATAAAGCGGCGGCCAGGAACAGGAGGCTCAAGAGGCCGAGGGTATGGAAAACCTTGTCTCTATGTTTCAAGGCCATGATATCGTGCTCAAAAAACGATCCTGACCAGGTTGGAGATGAAATAGGTGATCACGGTCACCGTGACCAGCGAGGCGAGCGTCGGCAAAAACTTCTGTCGTTCCAGGTTGTTGGCCAGAAGACCGGGGATGATCAAACCGATCACCTGGAATTCCACCGGGGAGGGGACGAGCTGCGGCGCTGCCAAAGCGCAGAACTGGGACAGCACTCCGCCGATAAAGAGGATGACCACGAAACGGCGGCTGCCGAAGAGGATGAAATACCTGGCCAGAAGCTTATAGATCACCAGCGAGAGGCAGGCCACGGCGACCGTCGTCAGCGCCCGGGCCGGCTGGTCGAGGGTGAGCGCCAGAAAGGCGGGGACGATGATGCCGCCCGGATAGATGCCCGTGACCTCTTTGTAGAAGAGCGCCAAGGCCAGGCCGATGAAGATCGTCTCAAAGTGCATGGGGCCTCCCGATCTTTTGCCAGTGCGCGACCAACGCCCCTCCGATCCCGCCGATATTCCCCAGCCCGACGAGGACAGAGGCGCCGCCCTCCAGAGAAACGATCTTTTCCGTTAAAGCGGAGGGTGACCGCCCGGAAAGCGGGGTGAAGACGCGACGTCTCCCGGCTCTCTTCTTGATCCTCAAGGCGTGCCCGTGGGCGCCGACCACATAGACTTTCCTGAACCCCGCAAAAAAACCCCTCTCCTGAGCGTCCAGCCACTGCCGGGTCCGGTCGCCCCGGTCGGGACGGAAGTTCAGGAGACCGATGAGCGGCCGGCCCCCTCTGGAGACCTTCTCCTGGAGTTGAGCCAGGACAAGAGCGCTTGACTCGGGCTCGTTGGCCGCGAAGGCACTCACCAGGACCCAGGCTGCCGGCGGAGCGCCCAGTTCGGCCTGCCAGGCCTTGAAGCTTCCGAAATCGGGCCCGGCCGAAACAAACCCCCGCCGGGCGACTTCGGCCGGGACGCCGAGGTGGGCCGCTGTGGCCTCGGCCAGGCTTCTGTCCTGCTCGAAAAACGAAGACGCTCCTCCCTTCCCCACGCGGATGATCCTGGCCCCGACGGACGCAGCGGTCCGTTCGAAGTCCGGATAGCCCTCCCCCTCCGGGACAAACACAGCGGCTCCTGGCGGGATGGCTGAAGCCAGGCTCCGGGCGATCTCCGGTTTCGTCCGCCCCATCTCTTCCCGGTGGTCCAGCCGCACGTTGGTCAAGACGAGGACGTGAGGCCGGAGGAGACGCCGGGACTCGACGGCCAAACACTCGGGTCGGATGCTCATCATCTCGGTCACCAACGCCCGGACACCGAGGTCCGCGGCCGTCTTCAGCACCTTTTTCTGCTCCAGGATGGCCGGGAGGCCTCTCCGGACGAGTTCCTCCTCCCGGCCGTCGGGCAGGATGAGGACCGGCTTCGATCCTGTGGTTTTAGCCAGGACCGGGTATCCGGCCTCCTTGAGGGCGGCGGCAATGAGCCGGGTCACGGTGGATTTGCCCCTCGTCCCGGTCACGGCGATACGAAGCGGGATGCGCCGAGTTTGACGGTCGAGGGACCGCCTTTCTAAAAAAAGGAGTAGGCAAAGAAGTCCAAAGCAAACGGACGTGACGGCGAGTCCTCGGATGGCCTGTCTCCTGTCCGGCGTCGGTTGAATAGCTGGTTCTGTATTATATCCGAATTCGCGGCCGCCTTTGAAATGAAAATGGGGACGGTCCCCTCACTCGGGCTGGAGAAGAGGATCAGCCATCTCCCCGGGCAGGTTCTGTCAAAAAAGAAGGAATCACCGACGGATTTGGGGCCGCATCCCCACGCCCGGTGGGAATCCTGAACTATCCTTTAGGCTTGACAGGCATCCTCAGACGGCCATATTATTCCGTCGGGGGAACGCGAACGAGGGTGCCGGCGAAAAATCAAGAGAAGAGAAAAATGACAGGCCACCAATGGTCAGTGCTTTTATTTCGCGTCATTTTGATTTCCCTGGCGATTTTTTTCATGGGAACCCACCCGGCGAAACGTGTCTTCTCTGTCCGGCAAAACACCCAAAACCAAGCCGACCCGTCGAGGCTGGTCGCGACCTTAAAAAAATCAGAAAAATATTGCCAAAGGCTGGATCAGGCAGCGCTCGAATTTGTCTGCCTCGAAGAAGTGACTGAGATGACGCGCCATTATACCCCGTGGACCGATATTTATCTTTACGACTATCAATTCATCCGCAGAGATAAGGAGATAAAAGAGCGGAGAAACCTCATCGCGGTCAATGGGCAAAAAACCAATATCCGGGACTCCTCGTTGAATACGGTCATGTTCCAGTATAAAAACGTCCTCTTCGGACCGGTCGGCCTGTTGAGCAAATCCTGGCAGGCCTACCATGACTATAAGTTCATCGGAGAAGACACTATCAACAAGGAAAAGGCGATGGTGGTCGAAGCGACGCCGATACCGACGTTCATCCAACCTCATTGTTACGGGAAGATCTGGATCAAAGAGGACGACGGCAGCATCTTAAAAATCGTCTGGGACCAAAGATCACTTGGAAATTTCCCGAGTGTTGAAGAATGGGCCAAGGCTCATGACTCCGACCCTCATATTACGGCTTTTACTGAATACGGTTTCGAGAAGAACGGACTTCGATTTCCCAGCCGGAGTTATGCCGAGAACGCTTACATTGGGAAAGACAAGCGGAAATTCGTCAATGCCGAAATATCCATCGTCTATAAAAACTATAAATTTTTCGCGGTCGAGACCGAAATAAAATATGATTAGCGGCTGCAGAAAGGCGTATAAGGAGAATGGCCGATGAAATCCATGGCATTTTCCACGGCTTCAACCCAAAGGTGAAACTGGACCGCCCCAAGACGCTTATGCAGGGCGGCGACTCCTGTCAATTTCGGTGGACCCTCGAAGGATAGCCCGAAGTTCTTTCAGCCTTCCTTCCTCTTTGTCCCAAAAAACCCGAACAGCACCGGCAGCACGAAGAGCGTCAGGAAAGTCGAGGTGGTCAGACCGCCGACCACGACGACGGCCAGCGGCCGCTGGATCTCCGAGCCGGGTCCCTGGGCGAAGAGAAGCGGCGTCAGGCTCAGGATCGTGATCACGGCCGTCATCAAGACCGGGCGAAGGCGAAGCCTGCATCCTTTGAAGATCGTCTCCCGCGTCGAGAGCCCCTCCTGGCGGAGCTGGGATAAGGTGGATATCAAGACGATCCCGTTCAGGACGGCGATGCCGAATAGGGCGATGAACCCGATCGAGGCCGGGACAGAAAGATACAACCCGCTGAGGAAGAGGGAGAAAACACCGCCGATCAAAGAGAACGGGAGCGTCATGAGGACCAGCAGCGCCAGGCCGAAAGACCGGAAGGTCAGGAATAGAAGAGAAAAGATGAGACCTATGGCCAGGGGGGCGATGACAACAAGGCGCTGCATGGCCCGCTCCTGGTTCTCGAACTGGCCGCCCCAGGTCAGGTGGTAGCCGCTCGGCAGAACGACGTTCTCCCGGATCACCCTTTTGGCCTCGGCCACGTACCCGCCGATATCCCTTTCCGTGATGTTGAGCTCGATACCGATCCGCCGGGCGCCGTCCTCGCGGCTGATCTGGACCGGCCCCTCTCCGGCGCTGATCTCGGCGAGCTGGGCGAGGGGCACATCCATCCCCTTCGCCGTCCGGACAAGGAGATTGCCCAGAGCATCGACGGAATTCCGGTCCTCCTCGGGGAAACGGACGACGATATCGAAGAAGCGGTTCTGCTCGTAGAGCGCGGTCGCGGCCTTGCCGCCGACGGCGATCTCGACCAGGGTCAACACATCCTCGACGTTCAGGCCGTAGCGGGCGATCCTATTCCGGTCGACGCGGATGGAAAGGTAGAGCTGCCCGGCCACGAGCTCGACCATCAGGTCGGTTGTCCCCCTGATCCGGGAAAGGACGCCGGCGATCTCATCGGCCTTCGCTTCGAGGACCTGGAGGTCATCGCCGAACAGGCGGACAATGAGCTGGGCCCGTGTCCCGGCCACGAGCTCGTCGATCCGGCATTGGATGGGCTGGCTGAATCCGAAGGCCATCCCGGGGATGTCGGAAATCGCCTCTCTCATCTTATCATACAACTCCTCTTTGGTCCGGGCGCTTTTCCATTCCGACCTCGGCCGGAGGTGTCCGACATAGCCTGTCTTGTCGATCCCCCTGGCTTCCAAGGCTACTCCCGTCTGGCCGGTCCGGGAGACGATGGTCTCGAGCTCGGGGAACTCCATGAGCCTCTTCTCCACCTCCCGGCTGACCTCGAGGGCCTTGTCCAGGGCGATGCCCGGAAGGAGCTGGATGTCCATATCGAACGCCCCCTCATCCATGACCGGGATGAACTCCCGTCCCAGCCGGGGAAAGACGAGAAGGGCGGAAGCCAGGAGAGCCAGCGCGGCCAGGAGTACTAACCACCTGAGTTTCAGGGCCCCCCTGAGGAGGGGGAGGTAGATTCTCTCCGCTATGGCCATGAAGATGTTCTTCCGGCCGGACGACGGCCTCAGCAGATAGAAACAAAGGACAGGGATGACAAAAATGGAGAGCAGGAGCGAGCTCAGCAAAGCGATGGCTACGGTCAGGGCCAGCGGCGAGAACATCTTCCCTTCGATCCCCTGGAGAGAGAGAATCGGCAGGAAGGTCAGGGCGATGATCAGCTCGCCGAAGATGCTCGGCCGGCGGACTTCAAGCACCGCCGCCAGCACTTCCCGGACTTTGGTCTCCGCCGCCTTCGAGCTTAACCGCCGCTGGACGTTCTCCACCTGGATGATCGAGGCGTCGATGATCATCCCGATCGATATGGCGATCCCGCCCAGCGACATCAGGTTGGCGGGAAGATGGGCGATCCGGGCGATGATGAAGGTCAGGAGCGCCGAAAGGGGCAGCGACAGAATGACGATCAATCCTCCCCGCCAGCTCCCCAGGAAGAACGTTAAAACAAGAAGGACGAGCGCCGATCCTTCCAGGATGGCCTTGAGCACCGTGGCCAGGCTCTGCTCGACGATCTCCGACCGCTCGTAGAATGGCACGATCTTGATATCCCGGGGGAGGATGTTTTCCCCGTTGATCTCTTCGACCTTCCGGACCACCCGCTTGATCACCTCGCGGCTGTTCTCGCCCCGGAGCATCATCACGATCCCCCCGACCGCTTCCCCCTCTCCGTTCTTGATCGAGGCGCCCTGCCGGACCGCATGCCCTCGATTCACCTCGGCCACGTCCCTGACGAGCACGGGAACGCCTTGCTCGGACTTGACGACGACGGCCCGGATGTCCTCTTCCGAGCGGATCATCCCGACGCCCCGGACGATGAGCTGCTCGGAATGGCGGTCAACGATGTTGCCGCCGACGTTGAGGTTGTTCTTCCGGATCGCCTCGAAGACATCGTTGACGGTCAGCACGTACTTGCGGAGCCGGCCGGGATCGACGGTGACGTCGAACTGCCGGATGTACCCCCCGAACGAATTGATCTCGTTGACTCCGGAGACGTTCTTGAGGAGCGGCGCCACCACCCAGTCCTGGAGGGTCCGGAGTTCGGTCAAATACTCGACGGCCGCGCTCTCGTCGTCCGGCGGATCTCCCTCGAGGGTGTATTGATAGATCTCACCCATGGCCGTCGAGACCGGCCCCAAACTGACCTCGACCCCCTCGGGCACTCCCTTGGCGGTCTCGGCCAGCCGCTCGAAGACGAGCTGCCGGGCGAAATAGATGTCGACGTCGTCTTCGAAGACCAGGGTGACGACCGCGATCCCGAATTTCGTTACCGAGCGCATCAGGACGAGCCCGGGCAAACCGCGCATGGACATCTCCACGGGATAAGTGACGAACCGCTCGATCTCGAACGGAGAAAGCCCCGGCGCGGTGCTCACGATCTCCACCTGGATGTTAGTGACATCGGGAAAGGCGTCGATCGGTATCTGGAGGAAGGAAATGATTCCGAGGGCGGCGACGACGAGGAGCAGGAAGAGGACGGCTCCCCTCTGTCTCAAGCAAAGGGAAATGATCTTCTCGATCATTCGTGTTCTCCCTCCAGGGTCTTCTTGAGCATCTCCGCCTTGAGGGAGAAGCTCCCTTCGGTGGCCACTTCCTCCCCCTCCTGGAGCCCTTCCAGGATCTCCGCCCAGCCGCCGGCCAGCCGGCCGAGTTTGACCTCCCGCGGCTCAAACGCCCCTCCGGGAACCCGGACGAAGACCACGGTCTTTCCTTCGACCTGGCGCACAGCCTGCTCGGGCACAGCCAGCGACTCCCCGATCGCGACCGGGATGAGCGTCACCTCGATGAACATCCCCGGCTTCAGTTTCCGGGAAGGATTGGAAAGCTCCAGCCTCCCTTTTGTCGTCCTCGTTTCCTCGTCCTGGACATCGCCGACAAGAACCAGGCGCCCCGGGAAAACCTCCGCGGGATAGGCCTGCGTCCGGACCTCGGCTCGAAAGCCCGGCCGGACCAAGGCCAGGTACTTTTCGAAGATATGGACCGTCGCCCAGAGGACATCCAGGTCGGCCAGTTCGAAAAGCTCCGTCCCCATCTCCACGAACTCGCCCGAAACCGCCCTGGCCGAAACGAGGGTCCCCGAAATGGGCGCCTGAACGGCGAGGGTTTCGCTGACCGTACCGCTCTCCTGGATCTTCCGGATTTCTTCCTCTCTAACACCCATGAGCTTTATCCGGTGTACGGAAGAACGGATCAGGCCGGCAGCCAGCTTGGCGCCTTCCTCGTCTCCCGTCTTCCGCGACCTTTCCTGCTGCTGGAAAAGATGAAGGAGCTCCTGCTGGGCGGAGAGAAAATCGGGGCTGTAAAGAGCGAGGAGCGTCTGACCGGTCTTGACCCGGTCTCCCTCAAAGGCCAGGACCTCTTCGATCCTTCCCGGAACCCGGGCGCTGATACAAACGAACCTCTTCTGGTTGAAGCCGATGACTCCCGTCGCCTTGACAGGGATAGAGAACGGCCTTCGCCCGACCTTCTGCGTTTTCACATCGGGGACAAGCAAAGCCTCGTGATGCTCGTCCGCGGAGGTCTTTTCGGTCTCCCCGGCCGGCGCTTCCGCCGAAGACCGGCTTTCCCGGCAGGCCAGAGTGAACGCGACCCCGACGAGGAGAGCGATGAGAACCAGATGGTGGATTCGGACTGTTCGTTTTTTCATGATCATCTCCTTTACTCGCTTTCCCCCGCCGACTCCAGGTCGATGAGCGCGACCCGATGGTCCAGGAGAGCGGCCAGGTATTCGAGCTGGGTGGCCTTGAACATCCTTAAAACATCGAAAAGATGAAGGGAATCGATCTTGCCGTACTGGTAATCGGAAAACCCCAGCTCCAGGATCCCGTCGATCTCGGGGAGCAGCGACTGCTCGAACAGAGCCAACCTTTCCTCGGTCGCTTTGACGCTCTCGTAAGCGCTCCGGAGAAGCGAAAATACCTTTTTCCCACGGGCCTCCCGCGCCGCCGCCAGCGCCTGGCTTAGCGCCTCCGCTTCCTGTCTCTCTCCCTTGATCTTTTCCCGCCACAAGGGAAGCGTCAGCCCCACCGCGAATCCCCAGGACGATGCCCGCAGGCTCGGATAGGAGAGACCGACCTTGAAATCCGGGAGCGCGTTTTTCTGGGCCAGCCGGAGGCCCGCCTCGGCCTGAGCAAGGCGTGCCCCGGCGGCCCGGAGCGAGGGCCGGGAAGCGGCTTCCCTTTTCAACGTGGACAGGTCCTTGCCCAAAGCAGTGAAGGTCAATTCGGAGGGTAAAACCGGGGGAACGCGCTGGCCGTCTCCTCCGATGAGCAGACTCAGGACGAGGGCGCTCTCCCGCCAGCGGCGCCTGGCCTCGATGATCTCTCCCTGGAGCTGGACCATTTCCAACCGGCCCTTGAGGACGTCCAGTGCAGAGACCTGGCCGGATTGCGTCCGGAGGAGGGCGATATCCTGATAGCGCTTCAGGACCTCGAGGATGCTCTCTCGGCCGGCTATGGCCCGCTGGGAATAGGCCGTCTGGAAATAGGCTTTCTTGACCTCGGCCGTGACGCTGAGTATGACCCGGTCCAGCTCGGCGGCAAAGATCTCTTCTTCCAACCTGGCTGCCTCCCGGCGGAGGGAACGCTTGCCCGGGAACTCGAGGGACTGTTCGACCCCGAGGTTGATCTCCGTCTCGCCCCCGTCATCGCGGAGCGACATCCCCTCCCGGCTGAAGGACAGCTCGGGGAAAGAGAGGGCGCCCAGTTGGAGGCGTCTTCCCCTGGCCGCTTCAAGCTCCAGCCTGGCGCGGATGATTTCCGGGTTTTTCCAGAGGGCGGTGGAGACAGCCTCTTCAAGAGAGATCGGAATTTCGTCTGCCGGAAGAGGCCGGAGAAACGCTCCTAGGAACAATAGAAACAGGACGATTTTTTTCTGCATAGTGGACTCCTCTGAAAATAAGGTGAAAAACCGTCTGGGGAGGAAAAAGGGCTCAGGTCCGCGGTGGATGGAAGATATCGTATTGTAATAACGGCAGATGGCGATCGGAATAAGCGTTTTCAGCCAGGGAAATCTCCAGAGGAAAGACAAAGAAAAGGACCTCCACGGGGGCGTAAACGGCATGGAAAAAACAGAAACAGGTCATCGCCCTGGTGGCCAGGGTCGAATCCAGAGGCTGGGCGGTGTGCTCACAGTGGAGCAGGCAGGGATCGCCCAGGAAATGAATATGGACGAGCGTGAAAAGAAGGAGCAGGCTGAGGCCGCCGCAGACCCGTTTTCGCAGATGGCCGGTCATTCCTGAATCCGATTTATAGCATTTCGGAACCTTCCCGTCAACGGTCGGCCTCGGGTTCGCTGTGCGTCGGCCCGCTCCCCACGGGCGCCCGTAAAAAGAGTTTACAAGAGCGAAAAGAACTTTACTTAATGACTGCTCCGTTCACAGAGATGGACCTCAGCAGGTTTGAGGCGCTTGTGAGGAAGAGGGAGTCCCTGCTGAAGTCTATTTATGAGAGAAGAAAAGGTGCAGGATGGCCGCTGCTCTGAGGAATAATCCGTCTGATCTCATGTCGTTCACCGATAATCTATCCCAGAAAAAACAAGAAAAACATCAATAGAGCCAGCAAAAACACGATTTTTGCCACGGCTCATGCCTCCTTCGGCAGTCCTTTCGCCTTTAAGACAGCAAACTTCGTGCCAAAAAAGGCTCGGGGCAGTGGCATCGAAACCGCGCCCGTTTTCTCCCAGCGCGGAAAACGGGCTCGATTCGTCGTTCGCTCTTCTCTCCCTCCAGTCGAGAAACCGTGCCCGCTCACTCCTCATACGGGTTTCTCCTGCCACTCCCCCTCGCCTGGCCGGAATAAGGAATGCCCTCTCGCCTCCAGATGACCTTCTCGCCCATACCCCTCGCCTCGGTCCCAGCTGGGGAATTCGTCAGCCCGCTCGCTTCCCCAGCAGCTATTTATTTTTCCCAAGGCTCGGGATATATGCTGAGAAGTCCGTATGAGCGACGAGCGGGCAGGGTTCCTCGAAGAGGAGAGCGAGGAGCGAATCGAGCAAGATTTCCTCGCTGGGGAAATCGCAGCGTGATTTCGAGGTATATATCCCGAGACTAGGCGTGGTGGGCGGCGAGGGTCCTGACTCCCTCCACCAGGTTGTCGATATCCCTTGTGGTGATGTAGTAATGAGTGGACACTCGGACTCCGTAGGTGCCAGCGTCTCTGTCCCCGATCGTCCGGACGACGATGTTGTATTTTTCCCGGACGTAGTCGACGATCCTCGCCGGGTCGACGCCGTCCAGAGAAAAGGCGGTCAGGCCGCCCGAAAGGTAGGGATCATCCGGGGTATGGATCTTGGCGCCGGGAATCTTGCGCAATTCCTGTTTTAGGTAGCCGGCGAGAGCTTTGATCCGCCGTTCGATCCGCGGGCGGCCGATGGCGTTTTGGAAGTCGAGAGCCTCTCCCAGGGCGAAGATGAGCGCATCGGCATCCTGGCCGTGGCACTCGAACTTTCGGGCATCCTTGTAGGTGTCCCAACCGCTGGTAACGATCGTCGGCCAGAGTTTATCCTGGGCTTCCTTCCGGACGAAAAGGAGTCCTATCCCGGTCGGCGCTCCCAGCCACTTGTAAGGGCTGGAAGCGAAGAAGTCGATGCCCATCTCCTTCATGTTCAGGTCGAGCATGCCCAGGCCGTGGGCGCTGTCGGCCAAGATCAGAACGCCCTTTTCGTGGGCCATCCGGCTGAGCTCTCTGAGCGGCGAGATGAGCCCGGTGATGAAGACGGTATGGCCGAGGCTGATGATCTTGGTGCGAGGGGTGACGGCGGCGGCGACGGAGCCGACAACCTCGTCGACGCTCTTCGTCGGCAGCCCGAAAAGGACCTCCTTGATGACGATCCCGTGCCTTTTCTCCTTGAGCTTCCAGGGGTGAATGGCGCCGGGATGCTCCATATTGGAAATGACGACCTCGTCCCCTTCCTTCATATCCAGCCCGGCGGTTACAAAGTTGATTCCTTCGGTCGTGTTATGGGTCAGGACCACTTCCTCGGGAGAGGCATTGATGAAAGCGGCCAGCTTCGCCCGTGTCTGCTCCCGGAAGGCCGGCAGGAAGTTGTAGACATCGTAGGGATTTGTGGCCTGGATCCTGAAATAGCGCATCAGGGTATTGAAGACGGGCTTGGGCAGAGGACCGACCGTCCCGTTGTTCATCATGACCAGTCCGTCTTCGAACAGGAATTGTCTCCGGATCCCATCCCAATAGAGGCCGTCCGGCGATTCATCACCGATGTATTTCTGGTTGAGAGCGGTGATGCTCTGGTAGACGGCGGCCGTGGCTTTGTCGAGAGCGGCGAGCGATAGGGCCGAGCCGGCCAGATATCTGAAAAAATCCCGCCGCGTCAGGCCGGTGGAGTTCTCGGCGATCTCGGCATCCTGGTGATTGTTTCGCTGCAAAGCCATGGTTAACCTCCTTTTGCCGCCTATTCTATTTTTTCGGAGCCGGCTCTGTCAAATGAAACAGAAAATCTCCGTGTTCTGTTTGTTCGGGGGGAAAAAAGCCGCCGGAGGAGCTAAGCGGTGGCCTCTTTAGGCTGCAGGAGATATTCGATCGACCGGGTCAGAGCTTGAAAATCCAGCGGCTTGGAAAAGAAATAACCGATGGCGTGCCGGCTGAGCTCTTCGACGGAAACGCAATCGGGATGGGCGGAGATGAGGATGGCCTCTCCGCGAAAACCCAACTCTCGGAAGCGGGCGATCATCTCCAGGCCGCTGAGCCGGGGCAGCTTGAGGTCGGCGATGATCAGGTCGAACTTGCAGCCTTTATGATCGCGCAGCGCCTCTTCGGAATCCTTGGCCAGAAATACCCGGTACTGTTTCTTGAACATAAGGAAGAACGTCTTCCGAATGGACTCGTCATCATCGACGACTATGATCTTTTTCTCTGCCATATCTATGACCTCTGTTCATCCCTAAAGAAAGCAGATTTTGTGCCAAGTTGGGGTTGCCCCTTTCCAGGGGGGATCAGGGGGAAAAGCCAGGAGTTCCCCCGGCGTTTTCAAGAATGTTTACAGCCCGTTAAGTTCGTTTACAGGGGGGAGCCGGTCACGATCCGGGAAGGGTGAGACGGAGATTGTACTCCTTGATCTTCTTGTCCAGGGTCGGCCGGCTGATCCTGAGGATCTGGCTGGCCCGCGTCTTGCTCCCCTGGGTGGCATCGAGGACGTGCTGGATGTAGCTGCGCTCCATCTCACGCAGCGAAACCAGCTCGCCGGGAAAGAGCTTCTTCTCCCCCGACTCCAGGGGGAGGTTCTCCTTCAGGACGACATCCCCCTTGGCTAAGATAACGGCCCTGGTGAGGGCGTTCTCGAGTTCCCGGACATTGCCGCGCCAGGGCATACCCTGGAGGAGGTCCATCACTTCGGAAGGCACCTTTCTTACGTTCCGGCGAAGCTCGCGATTGATCTTCTCCAGGAGATAGGCCACCAGCTCGGGGATGTCCTCTTTGCGTTCCCGGAGCGGCGGCAGGAAGATCTCCACCACTTTCAGCCGGTAGTAAAGGTCCTCCCGGAACCTGCCGTTCTCGATGAGGGCCTTGAGGTCATGGTTGGTGGCGGCGATGATCCGGGCTTCGGTCTTCAGGATCTTTTCCCCGCCCACCTTCATGAAATCCCGCGTCTCGATGACCCGCAGCAACTTCGATTGGGGGTTGGGCGAGACGTCGCCGATCTCATCGAGGAAGAGGGTGCCCTTGCCGGCGATCTCGAACTTGCCCTTGGTCTCGCTGACGGCGTCGGTGAAAGCTCCCTTGGCATGGCCGAAGAGTTCGCTCTCGAGCAGGGTGTCCGATATGGCCGAACAGTTGATGACGATGAAGGGTTCGTCCCGTAAGGGACTGTTGTAGTGGATCGCCTTGGCGACGAGCTCCTTGCCGGTCCCGCTTTCGCCCTGGATCAAGACGTTGGTCCGGGTGTTGGCCACGGACCCGATGAGCTTGAACACTTCTCTCATCTGGGGCGACCGGCCGATGATGTTGTCGATGGTGTATTCCTTCTGTCTCTCCTCGACCAGATAGCTGACCTTATCCTCAAGGGCCCGGACCTGGAAGGCTTTGGTCACGGTCAGATCGAGGTCGATGAAGTTGAGCGGCTTGACCAGGTACTCGAAGGCACCGAGCTTGATGGCCTCGACCGTGGTCTTCATATCGTCATAGGCCGTCATCATCAGCACGTAGGTCTTTTTGTTGAGGTCCTTGATCTGCCTCAGGACCTCGAGGCCGTCGATATCGGGAAGACGGACGTCCAGGATGACGAGGTCCGGGTTGAATTCCCGGAACCTCCGGACTCCCTCTTCTCCTTCTTCCGCCAGCTGGACATCGAAACCCTGCTTGGCCAGATGTCCGGACAGGGTCTTTCGGATCAGCGGGTCATCGTCGATGATCAGGACGGATTTCATGTTTCCACCTCACAGGGGATGCGAACCTCGAAGGTCGTCCCCTTCCCTTTTTTCTTGACGACTTTGATCGAGCCCAGATGCTGCTCCACGATCTTGCGGGCGTTGGACAGGCCCAACCCGAACCCGGACGGCTTGGTGGTGAAGAACGGCTCGAAGATGCTTTCCCAGTCCTTCTCCGCGATCCCGCAGCCGTTGTCGGAGATCCGGATCCGGATCCTCTTGGCTCCATTTTCCTTGACGAGAGAAAGGGCCAGGCCGATCTTTCCCCCTTCATCCACGGCCTCGACGGCGTTCCGGAGGATGTTCAGGAAGACCTGCCTCATCTTATCGCCGTCGACCACCACCGCGGGAAAGTCGGACGGGCAGCTCCTCTCCAGGATGATATTTTTCTCCTGGAAGGAGTTCCGCAGCAGCTTCAGGGATTCCTCGATGATCTGGAGGATCGAGAAACGCTCCAGGTTGAGGTCGGAGACGCGGGTGAAATTGAGCAGTTCCTTGATGAACTTCTCGATCAGGCCGATGCCTTCCTGGGAGATGCTGAGGTGCTCCTTCTCTTCCTCGCCCAGGCCCTCGTTCTGGAGGAGCTTCTGGATATTGAGCTTGACCGAGGTCAGCGGGTTGCGGATCTCGTGGGCGATGGTGGCCGAGATCCGGCCGATGGAGGCCAGTTTCTCGGCCTGGATGAGTTTCCGGTTGGCGTCTTCCATCCTTTGACGCGTCTCGAGCAGGTCCCTGGTCATCTCGTTGAAGCTCCGGGCCAGGCCGCCGATCTCGTCCTCGGAGCGGACAGGAATTGTCTGGGAGAAGTCTCCCTCGGAGATACGGTGGGTCCCTTCCACCAGCGTCTTCAACGGTTCGGTGATCCGCCTGGCCAGCAGGCCTGCCCCCACCAGTCCCAGGAGGAACCCGCCGCAGCCGATCAGGATCAGCATCAGCCGAGTCCGGCGGATCTCCTTGTGGATTCCCTCGAGCGAGAGTCCGACCTTGACCGACCCCCAGTAGTCAGGCCCGGGCGACCCTCCGGCAAAGACGGGGATCTCGATCTCGATGATGGGCACGGACTTGCCGTCCGGCCCGAAGTTCAGCCTCCGGCTGACCGATAGATCTTCACTGACCTTCGCCGGCATCCGGCTGACCTTGATATCCTCGTCATCTTCGACCCGGTTGCTGGAGACGAAGAGCTGCCGGAACCGGTCGAAGATGACGACATAGATCAGGTTGTCATCCAGCTCCCGGTCGACGTTGGCCTTGACTCCTGTCGAATCCCAGAATTTCAGGCTTTCCAGGTTGAGGTTGGCGATGTTCTGAGCGGTCAGGATCCCGCGGGTTTTCGATTGCTCGAAGATGGTCCGGACCTCTCGCCGCTCGACCAGGAAGAGGATGGAGCCGACGAGGAAGATCAGGATGAAGGTGATGGCAATCATGAACCGGGTGTAAAGAGATATCTTGAGGCGTGCCCTGCCGAGTCTCATTTGTCCAGCCAGATCTCCCTCGCATCGAGATAAAAAAACCCGAGAGGTGGGACCTTGACCCCGCGCACATAGGGCTGAACGGCCAGACGATGTTGCCTGGAGTAAAGGGGGATGGCCGGCAGGTCGGCCATAAGCAGCTGTTCGATCTTGTGAAAGAGGGCGATCCGGGCTTTGCGGCTCTGTTCAATCTCGGTCGCCTGGGCCAACTCATCAAGCCCTGGATTGGAGTATTGCAGGATGTTCTGGTTCAAGACCGCGCTCGAGTAAAAAAGGGGCATGATGATGTTCTCGGGATCCGGAAAATCCAGACTCCAGTGGAGGAGCAACAGATAGGGCTCCTTCGAGGACCTGACCTCGTCATAGGTACGGTACGTTCTTATCCTGAGGTTGATTCCGATTGCAGCCAGCTGATCCTTAAGAACCTCGGAGACCCTGGTGTCTCCGTTCCTCTGCTCCTCGTGGAGGAACAGGTTGATCCGGGGAAAAGCTTGCTCGTCGGAGAAGCCTTCCTCGAGGAGGATTCTTTTCGCTGCTTCGGGATCGAACCCTTCCTCATCGACCGGATAGAATCCCGGCAGCCTGGGAGGGATAAAATTGTTGGTCACCCGGGGCTCCGAGTCCAGCCGGAAGGAAGCCTTGGCAATCTCCTTTTTATCGATGGCCAGGGAGATGGCCCGGCGGACGGAGGCCTTGTCCAGGGGCGGCCGATGGCAGCTCATCATCAGGAAGGCCGTGGCGAAGGTTTCCCCTTCCAACACCTGGATATCCCGGCCCGACAGGCGGTCTGAAGAGTAAGGGATGATATCGACATCCTCCGCCAGGAACTGCTCCGGCGTGTAATAAGGATTGAATTCGACTGCCTCGAGATAGGGCTTCCTGAGAAAGTAGGCGTTGTTCCGCTCCAGCCTTACGCCGACGATATCCAGCCTCGAGTTGCGCAGCCAGTTGGCGAACTTGAAAGGGCCGGTTCCGGACGGCCTTTGAAAGAACCCGCGGCCTTGGCGCTGGACGAGGTCGCGGGGAAGGATCTTGCAGAAATCCATGCTCAGGAGATAGAGGGCCGAGACATAGGGATTTTTCCACTGGATCTCGAAGGTGTGTCTGTCGCGGACCTTGAATCCTTCTACTTCGGAGGCTTTCCCTTCTCTGTATTCCTGGGCGCCGACGACCTTGGAGGTGAAGAATTGATAGTGGGGACCTTCCGTCTCCGCGCTGACCAATCGTTCCAGCGAGAACTTGATGTCAGCGGCCTCGAGCTCCCGGCCGTGGTGGAATTTCACCCCTTTCCGCAGGAAAAAGGTGTACGTCCTACCGTCGTCTGAGATCATCCAATAATCCGCCAGGACGCCGACGACGCTCAAATTCTTGTCCAGTCCGACGAGGCCGTCAAAGATCTGATTCAGGATGAACACGTTGGCCCCGCCGGCCGGGTCGAATTGCGGCTGAAAAGGATTGAGAGTGAACGTCCGCAGGCGCAGCGTTCCACCGGGACGCGGCTTCACGGCCTGGGACCGCACTGCACGGCTCTGGAAGGCCAGGACAAGTACGACCGGGATAAAAAAAAGGAACAGGGCGGCTCGGCACCTGAGGACTGACATCGGGCTTTTCCTCATGATAGAAAAGAACGCATCGGATTGCAAATTGAGCAAGATTTATGCCAGATTGTTTTTGACCTAAATGATTGATATGTATATTTTTAAACACGAATAGGCGGGCTGGCCATCAACCCCTTGTAAATTTTATTTACAAGAGTTTCTCAGGCTCCATCCGGGGAGACTGTCAATCCGTATAGTATTTTTGGATCAATGGATTGAGGCGGGTGAGAAGTTCATAGTGGGAAACACCGGCTCGCCGGGCGACCTCATAGGCGGTGACCTCTTCCCGGCCGTCGCGGCCGATGACCGTGACGCCATCGCCGACGCGGGCGCCGCCGGCATCTGTCAGATCGATGACGATCATGTCCATAGAGATGGTCCCCAGGACCTTGGCTCTCCGTCCTCTGACCAGGACCTCACCGACGAGAGAAAGGCTCCGCGGGAAGCCATGCCAGTAGCCGATCGGACAGACGCCGACCCTGGAATCGCGCTTCAAGGTTTCGGTCAGGTCATACCCGACGCCGAGGCCTTTTTTGAGCGTCTTGACCTCGGAGATGATCGTCCGCCAGGTCAGCGCCGGTTTCAGGACGATCCTCTTGTCCCAGGCCCGTTTCGTCTCCACGGACGGCCAATGGCCCATGAGCCCGATCCCGATCCGGGCCAGATCATAGGCCGCTACCGGATAGTTCATCGCCCCGGCCGTGGCGGAGGCATGCCGGATCGGCCTGTTCGCGGAGGCCCCAAAAAAAGCGACGGCTTTCTCGAACTCCTTGATCTGGCCGTTCGTATAGCCTCTATTCGCCGGGTCCTTGGCGGAGGCGAAGTGAGTATAGATCCCTTCGACCTGGATGCGCCCGCGGTTCTTTGAGAGGAGGGCCCGGGCGGCCTCCCATTGAGAAGGCAGGAACCCTTGGCGATGCATCCCCGTGTCAAGCTTAAGATGGATGCAAGTGGGGCGCGGGTTTGGAAAAGCGGCCAGGACGCGCAGGTTTTCGGGACTGGAAACGGTCAGGCTGACCCGGTATTTCTCGGCGTCCCCGAACCGGCCGGGGAGTGTATAGCCCAGGACGAGGATTGGCTTCCGGATTCCCTTCTTCCTCAGCGTCACGGCTTCGACGATCGAATCCAC
>DATKXS010000202.1:0-3631 GCA_035528895.1 Candidatus Desulfaltia sp. | reverse complement strand
CCCGTTCATCGAGGGAGAGACGTTCCAGGGACAGCAGCGGCCGGATCATGTATTTTCCGACCCGCTCGGCCTCTTTCTTTGTCTTGACCCGGACCCGGCTGTGGACATTGAACCCCGTGTGTCTCCAGGAGAGAAGGCGTTCCGCCCATTCGGGGCTGATGAGCTCCTTGCAGACAAGGGCGGAGACGACCTCGCGGCCAAACAGTTCAGCCAGCCGGGAGTCGTCGATGCGTGGGATCTTATGGAAGAGGCCCGCTTTGTCCACTCCGCCCTCGGTCACCAGGAAATGGAGGTGGGGGTGAAAATTTATCCTGGTTCCGAAAGTCTGAATGGCGGCGATCACTCCGGGCATCAGGTCGCACCTGGTGACAATCTCGAAGTAACGGGTCATAGACCGGAGGGCGCAGCGGCAGAGCTCCCCCAGGAGCCGGCGGTTGTACTTGAAGAATACCCGCAGCATCCTGGGGATGGTGAAGACGACCTGGCGGTGAGGGACAGCCAGGAGAAGTGTCTCCCGCATCCACTCGCCCCACTCCTCCAGGCGCTTGGCATGGCAAGAGGGACAGAAACCGCGGGTGCGGCAGGAGAACATCAGGAGGTGCTCCGCATGGCAGTCCGGACAGCGGATGCGGGCAAATCCGCAGCGCGGATTGCCGCAGTCTAAATAGCGTTCCACGACTTCCTTGACGATCGGGCGGAAGAAGCCGTACGCCTTCTCGAAGCGGCTCTCATACTCGGTTAGGAACCTGTCGAAGTAATGGAACAACACCCGATAAAGGACAGTCCGCTCGGGATGTCGGGGACGATACACTCCCGCCATAGCGGGAGAATGGCCTCAAAAAACGGGCCAAGGTCACGGAATTGACCACATCTCCCTGAACGAAGGGGAGGAACTCAGGCTTGGAGAGCCGGATCAGGCGGGAAAGGGTCAACCGGAGTTGATGATCTTCAGGGGGAAATGGAAACGGGAGAATCCCAAATCCCTGTTGGTCCATATGGGATTCGTCTAACTCTACCGGAAGGCGGGCGAGGAGGACAAAGTGTTCGTGAGTATGCACAAAGGCCGTCTTTGTGGTTATCGCGCGCTCAGCTTATCTATTGGATAAACTTCCCGAGCCTCCGGTCACTCGTACCGGAGTGAATCCACCGGGTTGGCCAGGGCCGCCCTGATGGACTGGAAGCTGACCGTGAGCAGGGCGAGGAGAAGAGCCAGACCGGCCGACAGCGCAAAAATCCAGACCGTCAGAGTCGTCCTGTAGGCGAAGTCCTGGAGCCAGTTCCTGGTGATCCAGTAGGCGAGGGGCCAGGCGATGAGGTTGGCGATGAGGACGAGCACGGCGAACTGCCTGGTCAAGAGAAGGAGGACCTGAGGAGCCGATGCTCCCAGCACCTTGCGGATGCCGATCTCCTTGGTCCGCTGCTCGGCGATGAAAGCGGTCAGGCCGAGCAGTCCGAGACAGGCGATGGATACGGCCAGAAAGGAAAAGATCATAAAGATTCGGCCGGTTTTTTGTTCAGACAGGTAAACCCTGGCAAAGTGATCATCGAAGAACTCGTACTCAAAAGCCTGGCCCCCGGCATACTTTCTCCAGGTTTGTTCGATGAGGTAAAGGGTTTTTTGGACGTCGGCGGTCGCCATTCGGACGGATAGATGCCGACCCCCACCGTCAACTGAAGACTTTATTAGGTTTTATTGTTATGTGCCACAGTAATGACGACATTTCCTTTTTTGTGTCCTTTGTCAGCATACTTGTGGGCCTCAACCATTTGTTCTAAAGGATAAGATCTATCAATGACCGGTTTTATCTTTCCCGCTTCAACAAGCTCTTTGATGAAAAGCAATTTATCCTTCCGCTCGCAAGCCAACCCACCCCCAAATATCACTTTTTTGTTGCCGATCATTGAAGTCCATAGCATTTGAACCAACTCTTTCAGCCCACCGGCGACAGCAAGATAGCGTCCATTTTGATTCAGCGAGTTTTTACACCTTGAAAACGATGTCCTGCCCACTACCGTGTCAAAAATAATGTCATAGGTCTCGCCACTTTGGGTGAAATCCTCTTGAGTGTAATCGACGACTTTGTCAGCTCCCAGGGACCTCACCATTTCCAAGTTCGCGGTACTGCATACCCCGGTTACTTCTGCTCCAAAGGACCTAGCGATCTGAACCGCAGCCGTGCCCACACTTCCAGAGGCGCCGATGATAAGGACTTTTTGTCCGCTCCGGATACTTCCCTTATCTCTCAGGAAATACAACGAGGTTAACGCCCCATTAGGAACGGCGGCGGCTTCTTCATAGTTCATACTGGCCGGCTTTATCACCAGAGCTCCTTCTTCAGCCAGACATTTGTACTCGGCATAAGCGCCAAGACCGTTTCCGTCAATTCCAAAAACCTGGTCACCTTCTTTAAACGATTTTACATCTTTGCCTACTGCTTCAATTTCTCCGGCTAGCTCAGTCCCCAATATGGTTTTTTTTGGTTTTCTAAGACCGAACATGAGTCGAGCCAGGAGCCTTAATCCGGGAGGGACAAAGACAAAACCTCGGGCGTTCACGTCACCGGTTGTTACCGTTGTCGCATGGACTTTTACCAGTATTTCATTGTCCTTGGGAGTAGGTTTTTCTACCTCTTTGAGCTGAAGAACATCCGGTGGTCCGTATTTTGTGCAGACGATCGCTTTCATGAGAATTCCTCCAAGATTACTTTGATTCGGCCATTTTAAGATCCATTCGTCAACCCCTTTTTTGAATTTTCTTAATTTGTGACTAATTTTTCAAGAATTTGTCAAAGAATAATAGGGATTTCGTTTTTTTGCTGGGCTGGCCGACCCCAAACGCCGTCTTCATAGTTATCGCGCTCAACTAGGAAATTGGCTGGTCTTTCCGAGCCGCCGGTCACTCGTACCGGAGTGAATCCACCGGGTTGGCCAGGGCCGCCCGGACGGCCTTAAAACTGTCCGCGAGTGAACAGGAAACGTCCGCTTCTGGACATTTCGTCCTGAATCGCTTCTCGCCTCAAGGCAAATAGCTCCGCCCCGGCCCTTGGCACGGGAATTGCGGAAAAAGGATCCAGGCCGATGTCTTTCGGCCTGTCACTGGAAACAGGAACTTGGAGGCCGATCATGAAGAGTGATTTTAAGATTGCCCTCCGGAACATCCGCCGGCATAAGGTCATCTCCCTCGTCAATATCCTCGGGCTGGCCGTCGGAATAAGCGTTTGTCTTCTGATGATGGTCTATGTTGTCAACGAAACGCGGTACGAGGATTTTCAGGTGAATAGGGACAGGATCTACCGGGTCGCTCTCGAGTGGGGCCAGAAAGGCAGCCGGATGAAATTCGCCGGGACCATGCCGGCCTTGGCGCCGGCGCTGGCGGCCGAGTTCCCGGAAGTCGAGAGCGCCGTCCGCGTCCGGGTCGACAGGAACGTCGAGCTTCGGTCCGAGCCGTCCGCTCCGGCCTTCAGCGTGGATACGGCCCTCTTCGCCGATCCGGATTTCTTCGAGATGTTCTCCTTTCCCCGGAAGCCGGGCTTCCAGCAGGATCCTCTGAAAGAACCGTTCGTGGCGGTCCTCAGCGCATCTTTGGCCAGGGCCGTCTGCGGAACGGAGGACGCCGTCGGCCGGACCGTCC
>DATKXS010000201.1:0-9482 GCA_035528895.1 Candidatus Desulfaltia sp. | reverse complement strand
CGATCCTTTTTCCCAGCATGGCGATGGCCAGCCAGCGGCGCAAGGTGGGCTCGAGGCGTCTCAGTTCTTCTTCGAAGTTCGACATGACGAAGGCATTTCGTATTTTATCAAATGGTTTCCGGATTGAAAAGGAGCGGCGGGAAGCATCTCTGCTTATCTGATGAACAGAATAGACAACTTGAGAATGTCAGCGCTCCCGCTCAGGTTTTTAACGCCGTTCCCTCAGCGCTTTTCTCGGCGGTGCGGAACTCCGCATGATAGATCTCAACTTCCTGTGTATGTGGGTTCTATTCTCTTCCCTCTCTGTTTGACTTTCACATGCTCAAACAGTCCTCCCGGCCGCCAGAGCGGCTGCCCTCGAAAAGCGCCTCGGAAAGGCTAAACCTTCGAGGTCGTTTCTCCATTCCCAAGTTATCTATCAAAAGAAGGAAGATATTTATGACTCGGCGGGCCGGCTTGTCATCGACCGGGCATCGTGATAATTTAGGGCCATTTCCGTACGGG
Organism: Candidatus Desulfaltia sp.; assembly: GCA_035528895.1. GTDB lineage: Bacteria > Acidobacteriota > Aminicenantia > Aminicenantales > UBA8522 > UBA8522. The sequence continues at coordinate 8,978 of DATKXS010000201.1, read as the reverse complement.
AGGATCAAATGATCACGCTCGTAAAGAACGGCTCCGTCTTTGGGCCCGAGCCTTTGGGACAAAAGGACATCCTGGTGGCCGGCCGGACGATCGCCGCCGTCGAAGAACCCGGAAAGATCCGGATCGATGGAACGCCCTGCGCGGTCATCGAGGCCGCGGGCAGGTCGGTGCTGCCCGGGTTTATCGACAGCCATGTCCATATTTTGGGCGGTGGAGGGGAAGGCGGCCCGGCGACCCGGGCGCCCGAGATCCGGGTCGAAGAGATTGTCGCCTGCGGCGTGACCACGGTCATCGGCTGCCTGGGAACGGATGGGATCACCCGGCATATGGAATCCCTGCTGGCCAAGGCCCGGGCCCTGGAGGCCGAGGGGATCACGACCTTCATTTTTTCCGGTTCCTACGAAATCCCACCCCGGACCATCACCGGCAGCGTCCGCTCCGACCTCGTCCTCATCGACAAGGTGGTCGGGGCGGGAGAGATCGCCCTCTCCGACCACCGGTCCTCCCAGCCGACCTTCGAGGAGATCGCCCGGCTGGCGGCCGAGTGCCGGGTCGGAGGGATGCTCGGCGGGAAGGCCGGAGTCCTCCATCTCCATCTCGGCGACGGACCGCGGCGGCTGGCGATGCTCTTCCGTCTCAGCCGCGAAACCGAGATCCCTCCCACCCAGGTCATCCCGACCCACGTGAACCGGAACCCTGAGCTTTTCGAGGAAGCGATCCGCTGGGCGGCGGCCGGGGGATATCTGGACCTGACCACCGGACCGGATCCTGATCCAGGGAGCACCGAGGTCAGCGCCGAAAAGGCGATCGCCCTCTGCCTGAAACGTCAGGTTCCGCTGACGCGTCTGACCATCAGTTCGGACAGCAACGGGAGTCTGCCCGTCTTCGGCCCCGACGGGAAGCTCGTCCGGCTGACCATCGCCACGCAGAGGGACCTGATCAGGACCTTCCGGGTGCTGCTCCAACAAAAGATCGTCGGGATCGAGGACGCGGCCAGGCTTTTCTCGACGAACGCCGCAACATTCTACAAGCTCTCCGGCAAAGGAGAGATCCGTCCGGGCAGGGATGGCGATTTGATTATTTTCGATGATCATCTTGAATTGATGGATGTCCTGGCGCTCGGCCGACGGATGATGGCCGCCGGCAAGGTCACCGCCCGCAGCACCTTCAGCCCGGTCGATAAGGATTGACCATGAGCAAGCCGAAGACTCCGCCCCTCGGCGTCGCCGTCCTGCCCATTATCGCCATGGCGCTCCTCCTCGGCGTCGGCTACGGCGTCTATCAGATCCGACCCCAGGTCTTGTTGATCGCCGCGGCCTTCCTGACCGGCTGCCTGGGTGTCCTCCTGAAATTTCGCTGGGAGGACATGCAGAAGGGTATCGTCGAGAGCATCAGCAAGGCCCTACCCGCCATCCTGATCATGCTCTGCGTCGGAGTGCTCATCGGCTCCTGGATGGCCAGCGGGACGATCCCGATGATCATCTACTACGGCCTCAAGCTCATCTCGCCCCAGTTCTTCCTGGTCACGGCCTGCCTCGTCTGCAGCATCACCGCCCTGGCGGCCGGGACGTCCTGGGGAACGATCGGGACCGTCGGCGTCGCCTTCATGGGAATCGCCATGGGGCTGGGAATTCCGCTGGGGCTCGCCGCGGGGGCCATCGTGACCGGCGCCTACTTCGGCGACAAGATGTCGCCGTTCTCGGACATCCCCAACCTGGCCGCGGTGACGGCCGGGGCCAACCTTTTCGACCACATCAAGCACATGATCTGGTCGGCCGTGCCGGGCTGGCTGCTGAGTCTGGTCGTCTATTTCTTCCTCGGGCTCCGCTACCGGACCGGGACGATCTCCTCCGAGACCATGACCGTGATCCTGGAGACGATCAGGAAGAGTTTCCGTTTCCACATCCTTCTCCTCCTTCCCCTTGTCATCGTTTTCTACCTCGCCTTCACCAAGCGGCCGACCATCCCGGGCATGCTCTTCTCTTCGCTCACGGCTGCGGTTTTGGCCGTGATCTTCCAGAAGGAATCGATCGTCCGCATCGCCGAGGCCTTGAATTCAGGCTATCCCGCGGCGACGGGAGTGGAGGTCGTGGACAGGCTGCTCTCGCGCGGCGGCCTGATGAGCATGATGGAGACCCAGCTCGTCGCTTTCACGGCCTTCAGTTTCGGCGGCATCATGCAGAGGACGGGGATGCTGGCCGTCATCCTGGACCGGATCATGACCGTGGCCCGGAGGGTCGGGAGCCTCATCGCTTGGACCATCGGCTCCTGCGTCGTGACCGCCATTGTCACCGGCAGTTCCTATCTTTCCGTCATCATCCCGGGCGAGCTGTTCGGGCCGGTCTTCAAGAAGAAAAACCTGGCGGCCAAGAACCTCTCGCGGATCATCGACGAGTGCGGCGGTATCATCGTCCCCCTCATCCCCTATAGCATGGCCGGAGTCTATATCACAGGAGCGCTGGGAGTGCCGGTCTTGAGCTACGTCCCCTGGGCGATCGGCAATTGGGCGGCCATCCTCATCCTGGCGATCTTCGGATACAGCGGGTTCACCATGGCCCCCAGGATTCGGGAAGACGAGACCCAGGCCGGAAGCTGACAACCGGCCGTCAGTCCTCTTTGTCCACCTTTTCCAGGGCTTTTTCGAACGTTTCCCTGGCCTTTTCCTTCTTCTGCCGCTCGAGCTCCGCCGTCGCCTCGAACTTGCGCTCGAACTCGTCCTGGCGTTTTTTTTCCTTCTCCAGGAGATCGTCCAGGGACCCTTTCTTCCTGGCCGCGTGCTTCTCGGTCTTGACGATCTCCCTGGAAATCCCATCCACCCAGAGGACGGACCGGCAGCAGGGACAGATGATTTCGAAGACCCCGGCTTTTTTCTCTGCTTCGCTCATCGGAAACCCAATATATCAAAAAAAACAGGAAGAGAAAAGCGGACGGCGGCTCATCATTCCGGGGTAGCCCGGGGCTTGGCATCCAAATTATGTTTTTTCAATAACTTAAAAAGCCCCTGTCGGGTTAGGCCGATCTCCTCGGCCGTCCGCGCCTTGTTGTGGCCGAAGCGGACGAGCGCCTGGTGGAGGAACCTCTTCTCGAACTCGGCCTTGGCGGTGAAGTAATTATAAGTGACCGGGGCCGATGGCTGCGGATGCGGGTTGATCTTGGAAGAGAGGTGTTCCTCCCGGATCAGACGGTCGTTCCCGGCCAGGATCAGGCAGCGCTGGGCTTCATTCTGGAGCTCCCGGATATTCCCGGGCCAGCTGTAGTTCACCAGAAGCTCCAGGGCACGGGGAGAAACATAGGTCCGATCGCGTCCCATCTCCCGCCCGTACTTTTCGACGAAGTGATTGATCAAGAGGAGGATGTCTCCCCGCCGTTCCCGGAGGGGCGGGACCTCGATGGTCAGGATACGCAGTCGGTAATAGAGGTCCATCCGGAAAGTTCCCCGCTCGATCTCTTTTTCCAGGTCCTTGTTGGTGGCCGAGACGAAACGGACGTCGATAGGCCGGGTCCGGGTCTCGCCGACGCGCCGGATCTCCTTCTCCTGGAGCAGCCGCAGCAGCTTGGCTTGAAGAGGAAGGGACAGGTCGCCGATCTCGTCCAGAAAGAACGTTCCTCCTTTGGCCTCCTCGAGCAGTCCGGCTTTCTCCCGCAGGGCGCCGGTGAAGGCGCCGCGGGCATGGCCGAACAGCTCGCTTTCGAGCAGCTGGTCGGGGATGGCCCCGCAGTTGAGAGCGACGAACGGACCGGCCCGCCGGGCTCCCCGGTTATGAATGGCCCGGGCGACGAGCTCTTTTCCGGTGCCGCTTTCCCCATAAATGAAGACCGGAGCGTCGGTCTCCTTGACCTTATCGATGAGCGTCCGGATCGCGCAGAAGGCCCGGCTCTTCCCGATCGGCGGGTCGGGCTCTGAAGCAGGGACGGCCCTGTCTGCCCGATCCTGGTCATCAAAACCATCTTTGATCACCGCGGCGAACGAGCGCGTCAAGAAGACGAGCGTTTCCAGGTCCGCGGGCGAGTAGGGCGTCTGGCCGGGGTTCCGTCCAAGGCAGACGGCTCCCACGGGGATCTCTCCGTCCTGCAAAGGAAGACAGATCAGGCTGCGCGGTCCGGAGACCCGAGGACCGTCGGGGTCCGTCTGAGGACCGGACTCTCCTTCCCCGAACACGGGACCTCCTTCTTCGGCCGCCTGGCGGATCAAGTCGGAGGCGAGGGACTCAAAAGAGGGGTCCGGACAGGGCCAGGATCGCATCTCGGCGAGTCGGCGAAGGCCGTCGAAAACGGCCAGGACGACCCGGCTGGAGGGGATTTCTTCGCCGATGATCCGCAACGATTTGGCCAGGAAGGATTCGATCTGGCGGCGGGAGATGCTCACAACCCAATGAACGATCAGCCCGCGAGATTATTCTCAAATAGGCTCGGGCTTTGGGTTCGTCAGCCCGTTCGGTTCCCCAGCGAGGAACCTCACTCCAAACTCCTCCTTCGCTCTTCTCTCCTCTGGAGAGAAACCATGCCCGCTCAGTCGTCGATGGACTTCCTCACCAAAGCCCTCGCCTTGGTAAAGAACATCTGGTTGCTTTATATTTCTTCAATGAGGCGAGGGATGTATGGTGAGAAGTCCGTATGAGCGACGAGCGGGCAGGGTTCCTCGAAGAGGAGAGCGAGGAGCGAATCGAGCAAGATTTCCTCGCTGGGGAAATCGCAGCGTGACTTCGAGGCATATATCCCGAGCCTTCCGCTCACTCCTCATACGGGTTTCTCCCGCCACTGCCCCTCGCCTGGTCAAAAAAAAATTGTTGCTTTACCTTATGACCCTTTTCGCACACCTCCCTCGCCTCTGCCAACAAGAAGGTGCGCTTGAGGGCCAACGAACTTCCCCCTGCGTCTCATTGGAGGATTAAAGCGCCGCTTTCTCCTTGTTCATTCCCAATAATATAGTGATTCTATATAAATAGTCGACTTTAGGGCCGCGGTTCGCTACAATATCCAATATGCGCGGAAAAGCCACCAACCGGCTGGGCGGCGAGAAGAGCCCCTACCTCCGCCGGCACGCGGACAATCCCGTGGCCTGGTATCCCTGGGGGGACGAGGCGTTCCGAGAAGCGGAGAAACAGGACAGGCCGGTTTTCCTTTCGATCGGCTATTCCACCTGCCACTGGTGCCACGTAATGGAAAAGGAATCCTTTGCCGACGAAGAGGTCGCCCGCCTGATGAACGAGACGTTCATCTCCATCAAGGTCGACCGGGAGGAACGGCCGGATGTCGATGCCCACTACATGGCGGTCTGCCAGTTGCTCACGGGGAGCGGCGGCTGGCCATTGACCGTGATCATGACGCCCGACAAAAAGCCGTTTTTTGCCGGAACTTATTTTCCCAAGGACAGCCGGTTCGGACTGATCGGCTTCCCGGACCTCATCCGGCGCATCGCCGAGGCCTGGAAAAACCGGCGGGCGGAGCTGCTAAACTCGGCGGGAAGGATCCTGACCGCTCTCGGAGAGGACTCATCAACTCCCGGAAGTGAAAAAATCCAACCGTCCATCCTGGACTTGGTATTTTCCCAGTTGACCGGACAGTTCGACGACGAATACGGGGGATTCGGCCAGGCCCCGAAATTTCCTACTCCCCACCACCTGACCTTTCTCCTCCGCTACGCCCGGCGAAAAAAAGATAAAAAGGCCCTGGCCATGGTCGAGAAGACCCTCCAGGCTATGCGCCTGGGAGGGATATTCGACCAGCTCGGTTTGGGTTTCCACCGCTATTCCACCGACCGGCGCTGGCTCCTCCCCCACTTCGAGAAGATGCTTTACGACCAGGCCCTCCTGGCTATGGCCTACACCGAAGCCTACCAGTTCACCGGCAAGAATGAATATCGGCGGACGGTCGAAGAGATAATGACCTACGTCCTGCGGGATCTGAGGTCGCCGGAGGGAGCCTTCTCCACGGCCGAGGACGCGGACAGTGAAGGGGAAGAAGGGAAATACTATATCTGGGAGCTCGCCGAGATCGAAGCTGTTCTCTCCCGATCCCAGGCCGATCTCGCCAGGCACATTTACAACCTCCGGCCGGAGGGCAATTACGCCGAGCCGGGAGGCGGGACTTCCGGGAAGAACATTCTCTATCTCGGCCGTCCGCCGGCTCGTTTTGCGGCCGACCTCAAGATCTCCGAAGACAACCTCAGGAAGGAACTCTCGCAGATCCGCAAGGCGCTCTACAATCGGCGCGAACAGCGGCCGCGGCCGCTCAAGGACACCAAGGTCCTGGCCGACTGGAACGGGCTGATGATCGCCGCCCTGGCCAAAGCGGCTCGGGCGCTCGGCAGGACTGACTATGCGGAGGCCGCGCGCGCCGCGGCAGTCTATATCCGCGATACGATGACCGTTCAGGGAAAGCTCCATCACCGCTCGGCCGAAGGGGAAGTGGCCGTCCCGGCTTTCCTGGACGATCATGCCTTCCTTATCTGGGGACTTCTCGAGCTCTACGAGGCCACTTTCGATAAAGGCTTTCTTTCTTGGGCGGTCGAGCTCAGTGAGGACGCTATCCGAGGTTTCTGGGACGAGAGGGAGGGCGGCTTTTTCTTCACTTCCGCCGAACTCCATAAGGACCTCCCGGCACGACGAAAAGAGCTTTATGATGGGGCCCTTCCTTCAGGAAATTCGGTGATGTTCTCCAACCTCGTCCGGCTCGGCCGCCTTCTGGGACGCTTGGACCTGGAGGAAAAAGCCCAAAGGACCGTCGAGGCATTCTCGGGGAAGATATCTCAACACCCCGCGGCTTACACCCAGTTTCTATGTGGCCTCGATTTCGCCTTCGGCCCGGCCCGCGAGGTCGTGGTCGCGGGACGAAGGGACGCCCCGGACACCGGGGCCATGTTCGACGTCCTGGGGAAAAGATTCATTCCCGAGGCAGTTGTCCTGTTCCGCCCCGTCGGGGAGAGCCATCCGGAGATCGTCAATCTCGCTCCTTACACGGAGCCGATGGTGATGTTGGAGGGCAGAGCGACGACTTACATCTGCTCGAATTACAGCTGCGATCGTCCGACGACGGAGCCGGAGGAACTGCGCACCCTCCTGGACAGGTAGCCGCGAGTCTACCTGACTTGTCCTTACTCCTGCTTCTGCTTCCGCAGCGCCCGCCAAGCCCTGATCGAAAGGTGATTCCCCTCGGGCAATTCCTCCTGGGCCGGCCGGGCCGGAAAGGAGAAGGCTTTTTCCAGGCCGCCCCAGAGCTTGTTCCGGGAAATGTGGAGAGCGGAGAAGACCATGATGCCCCGGCCGCCGGACTTCCTCACGGTCTCGATCGCCCGGACGAACTTCTCTTCGGGAAAGAAGCCCGGCGGCGGATCGGCCAGCAGGCCGGTGATCTCGGCGGCCAAGTCGTCCCCAGCGACTTCCCCTTTTTCGAAGGACCTGAATTTTTCGCTCAAGGTTTTTGCCTGTGGCGCCGAGCACCTGGAGAGAGAGGCGATATTGGCTTCCATCAGCGCTTTCAGCTCGCCTCGTGCCTCGCCGCCGCCCCCTGATCTCAGCCAGGCGGCGGCCTTCTCCCACGGGTCCCTTTCTTCCTGGAAAATGTAGAAGGCATCCAGGCCCACGTAGAGGCTGCTCTTGTTTCCAACCCAGGAAAGCTGGGCCGGCACGACATCGCCCAGATAGGCCAGGTAATCCTCGAAGCTCCCCTGGAAATGGCTGCGGTAGGTCATGGTCATGGTGATATCCACCCAGGGCGCGAAATCCGTCCAGCGCTGGCCGATGAACCGGCCGCTCTTCATCGGGTTGGAGAAGACGGCGGCCGACATCTCGATCTCCGGCCGGATCGCCGAAGCCCTTTCCCAGGCTTCCCGGACGAACCGGCTGATGGCGTCCGAGCGCAGCTCATAGAAAAAATAATCCAGGTCGGCCCGGTTTATGGATTTTCCTTCCAGGATGAATCGCGCTTTTTCTTCCCGCGACATCGCCGCCCAATCGACCGGTTTGACGGTGAAATCCTGGTCCCAGTTGGCCTCCGGCCGGAGCCGAACGTTTTTCAGCGGAACCTGTTTGTCCGGCTGCGAAGGATAGAAGAAGAGGTTGTCGATGAAAAAATGCTCCAGGCAATAGTCGCAAAAGCAATAGGTGTCGGGCGCGGCATCGCCGGGATAGCGGACGTAATCGTGATGGATGCCGTCGACAGGATAATCCCGGACGAGCTCCTCGATCATCGGCAGGAGCCACTGGTCGGTGTAGCCCGGGCGGCGGGCGGGGCACATCCAAACGGGACCATAAACCCTCTCCGGGGTGAGTTTTTCATCTGCGGTCAGTCCGCCGTCAGGGTTGAGCATGGCCCATTCCGGGTGGAGCTTGAAGGCCGGAGAGTTTTTGGCCTCGCCGAAATCGCACAGCCAGGCATGGACCTTGATCCCATATTTTGGGGCCACGTTCGTGATCGCGCGCAGGACGTCGAACTCCCGGTAGTCCGGGTGGACGGCCTCGGGAAACCGCCGGCTGTGCCAGAAAACGCGGCCGGCCATGTCCTTGACCAGGGGGACGACGACCTGGATGTGCGCGTTCTTCAGGACCCGGATGAAAGCTTCGACGTCCTGCTCGCTCTTGCCGAAATCACCGGGATGAGCCCAAACTCCCCTGCCTTCCACGGCCGTCTGGCCGCGGGCCGACAGGATGAAACAAAGTGCTACCGTCGCCAGCACAAGTAAGCTTTTTTTCATCGTATCCCTCCGCATATTGAACCAGGACTCTTTCCTTATTACTATTCCAATTAAACGCGAACGTCAATTTCCCTAGCCGAAAACAAAATGGGGACGGTTCTATTTTATTGATCCAAAAAATAGAACCGTCCCTATTTCACGGACTCTGCTTATCCCGGCCTGGAGCTTCTGCCGGACGGGACCTTGGTGACGACGAGCTACGGGCATTGGACAAAAGGCGAGCCGCCTTAATCGTCAGCGTCCGATTCAAGATGGAGGAGCTCGACGCGAGAGCGCAAAACTGAGG
>DATKXS010000200.1:0-22472 GCA_035528895.1 Candidatus Desulfaltia sp. | reverse complement strand
GATCACGTTCTTGCAGCTCAGCGTGATGGCCCGTTTCTCCGCGGGATCGATCGTGACCTTGGAGACGTCGCTGTAGAGGTTGCCCGGGGAAACGTTCCACAGTTGTCCTTCCCACTGGTCGTTGTGAAGCCAGAGGGTGTGGCCGTCGGAACGCTTGAACTCGGTGTAGATGTTGACGAATCCCTGGACGTAATACTCCCCAGGAGGGATTTCCCGGATGCTCTTCAGGGGGAACCCGAAGACCTGATCGTCGACGAAGGCCGCCTCTTCGGGTTTCAGGGAAAAAACGTTCTTTCCCCAGATGGGTATTCCCGTGGCGAAGTCAAACCCTGTCTGGAGGCGGGGTTCGGGGCGATCACCCGTCGAAATGATAATGTAGACACGGCCGGTTATGGGTTCGGGATGGGCCGCCGCAGGAAACGTGATCTCGAACTTGAGGCCCGTTTGATCCTGCGATAATGGCCCAGGCCCGGAACGGCCGCCCGCAGAGAGAGAAAGAGCGATAAGGACGATCACGGCCAAAAACTTCAGATAGGGGGGATCATTTTTTTTCGGTGTCACTCTTTGCCTCCTTCCGTTTTTTCGATAGCTGACTCTATTCTCTGGTCGACGCGTGTTTTTTACGATATCATATCACGTCGTGGAAGGCGTTGACGAAAAAGATCATCTTCAGGGGCTGTCGGAGGAGAGAGAATCCTCGTTTTCCGGGAGACTCGCATCAAGTGCAAATACGGGGAAAAGGAATGAGGGTTTATTGAATTCCTACTTCTGGATTATCCAGGTGTAGGTGATGTCTTCGATGACGTCAATTGTTGTTGAGGCGACCACGGTGGTTCCACCCTGTTTTTTTGCTTCGACGAGATGTTCTCCATAGGGGATGGTGGCAACGAGGAGGTCGGTTTGGTCCGTGAGCTCGGACTGGAAGGTCCCATCTCCATAGATATCGAGGGTTTCTCCATAATTATTGGTGATTTTTAAGGTGGCATTGCTGCTGATTGTCCAGGTATAGCCAAAATTTTCCGTAATTTCGGCCGTGTAGGATTTAACCAGTATATCTGTGTCCTTCCTTTTAGCTTCGAGCAGGTGCATTCCCAGAGATACGTCCTGGATGGCATAGTATTCAGTATCGTTTAGATAGAATTGGAAGGCACTGTCCATATAAATATCCAGGGCGATGCCACAGCCGTTGCGTACGGTGATATAGGGTGCTTCCTCATCGTCGGTGCCGGCCGGGCTCTTGCAGCTGATCGATGCCAACGCCAGGATTCCAAGGCAGATAGCAATAGCTCGGAACGGAACTGTTTTCTGCTTTCTGAAATTCACCATCTTATATTAACGATCAGTATAGGATATCCGTTTCAATCCGTCAATCAAGCGAGGGGACGAAGCGAGGGGACGTTCCCCAAAGGGACACCCTAGATTAAGGGCGGCGGCGCAAGGGTGTCCCTTTGGGGAGCGTCCCCTATTGTTATTGCCTTGACAGCGGCCGCCGGCCGAAGCTAATCTGAGTCGATGGTCGATCCGATCTCGAGATTCTTGAAGGATGGATAACATGATACCGGACAACTGGATTCATTCAATTTGCGGCCGCATGGGTTTCTCCCCAAGAATTGTCGCCTTCGGGCTGTTCCTGATCCTCATTACCACATCTCTCATGGGACCGGCCTTTCCAGCCGCGGAGCCTCCAGCCCCGGTCCGAATCGCCGTTTCTATCAGCCCCGCTGTTCAGCCTGCGCCCGTCTCCGGGCGTATTCTTCTTCTTCTGTCGCGGACCGAGCGCTTCAACCCGGGCGTCAACGGTACTCCCGTCTTCGGGCTGAACATCGATGACCTCGAGCCTGGAGTGCCCGTCGCCGTAGACGACCGGGCCTTCGGATATCCCGTGCGGCGCTTGAGCGAGACTCCGGAAGGCGAATACTTCGCCCAGGCCTGGCTGAACGTCTACACGACCTTCAAGCGCAGTGACGGCAAGATCGTCAAGCTCCACATGGACCAGGGCGAAGGCCAGAGCTGGCGCCGCTCGCCGGGAAACCTCTTCAGCGAGCCGGTCAAGGTCCGGATCGGCGCCGGCGCCGCGGAAAATCCGGCCATCATCCTGGACAAGGTCGTACCGTCCATCCCTCCCTACGAGGACACGGCTCACCTTAAGCACATCCGCATCCAGAGCCGCCTCCTGACCGAATTCTGGGGCCGGCCGATGTTCATCGGAGCCAATGTCCTCCTGCCCAAGGGTTACGACGAACACCCCCATGTCCGCTATCCGGTTCATTACATCCAGGGGCACTTTCCGCGCGGCAACGTGGGCCGCTTCAGGGAGGATCCAAACAACGCGGCCTACAAGCTGTGGGCTGCCGACAACGCGCCCCGCTTCATCCAGGTCACTTTCGAGCATGCCTGCCCTTACTACGACGACTCCTACGGAGTGAACTCGGAAAACGTCGGTCCCTACGGCGACGCCATCGTCACCGAGCTCATCCCGCATTTAGAGGCAAACTTCCGGGCCATCGGCCAGCCGAGGGGGCGCGTCCTTTCGGGCGGATCGACCGGCGGCTGGATAGCGCTGGCCATGCAGGTCTTCTACCCTGATGTCTTCGGCGGGACCTGGTCGTTCTTCCCCGACCCGGTCGATTTTCGCAAATACCAGATCGTCAACCTCTACGGGGACGCCAACGCCTATTATATCGAGACTGAATGGACCCGCGTGCCCCGCGGCGCCTGCCGGGACACGAGCGGCAACCTGGTTTTCACCCAGGAGCAGGAAAACTACTATGAAGAGGCGATCGGCGACCGCTTCCGCTCCGGCGGCCAGTGGGCCATCTGGAATGCGGTCTTCGCCCCGGTCGCCGAGGACGGCTATCCCCGACCGCTTTGGGACCCCTTCACAGGCATTATCGACAAGGACGCTGTCGCCTGGGCGGGGGAGCGCTACGATCTGCGCCGCTATCTGGAGAAGAACTGGCCGGCCGTGGGGGCGGAGCTGGCCGGCAAGATCCGCGTCTACTGCGGCCGGATGGACAATTTCTACCTCAACGAGGCCTGCTACTTGCTTCAGGAGTCCCTGGAAAAGATGATCGATCCGCCCTACGGCGGCGAGTTCCGCTACGGCGACCGGGGCGGCCACGGCTGGACCCCGTTCCAGGGAGATGAGCTGCACCGGGCCATGGCCGAGCATATTCTGGCCGGTTCACCCGCCAAGGAGAAGGACTGGATTTACTGAAAGTCAGATTTTCGCCCAGAATTCTCGGACAGGGTTGAAGTCCTCTTTTCCCGCGAAAAGACGATCTGTCCTTGCGGCGTCCCGGCGTCGCACGGGTCCTATGTGAGGGGGAGGGAATCCCCGCCGGCATCTTCTGATAATGAGATGAACGGTCTCTCTCACCCCTGGAGATGATTTTACGCGCCAAAATTCACCTTCCGATTCCCCCCTAAGGATGATTGACCGTCTGAGAGGGAAATGGGAACCTGAATCCGGTTTGAGCGGACGATCGGGCTTATCCCTTTGGACGGCTTGATCCAGGATCGCTGGATGATGTGAGAGAAATCGGCCCAGGCCCGACGGCGGTCTGAACCATATGGGAGATTGACCGATGGAATTACAGGAACAGCAAGGCGCCGGCACCTTTTACAAGAAAAAAGTCCTCATCGTGGATGATTCTCCTGTGGCCTTGGCCTCGCTCAGCCAAATGCTCTCCAACGACCATTACCAGCTCGTCCAGGCCTCGAACGGGAAAGAGGCCCTGGATAAGGCTTTTTCCGAGCATCCCGACTTGATTCTGATGGATATTATGATGCCGGAGCTGAACGGTTTCGAAGCCGCCAGGATATTGAAAGAGGATTCCCGGACGCACAATATCCCGATCATCATGGTCACGGCCCTGGACGATCCGGAAAACAAGTCGGCCGGCCAGGAAGCCGGGGCCGAAGAGTACCTGGTGAAACCGGTCAGGCCCCAGGAGCTCATCGCCCGGGTGAATTCGCTGGTCATTCTCAAGCAGTACCGGGACCAATTGGACATCCGGAACCGTTCGCAGTGGTCCTTTATCATTGATAAGGATTCGGACGACAGCCGTCCGGAACTGCAGAAGGAACTGCCCTTGGTCCTGCTGGTCGAAGACACAGAGGGAGATGCCCAGCTGGTACGACATTTCTTGAAGGACCTCCCCCTGCGGTTCGAACGCGTGACCAAAGGAAAAGAGGCCCTCCAGCTCGCCCAATCGGGCGGCGTCGACCTGATCCTGCTGGATATTCTCCTGCCCGATACCAACGGTTTCGAAGTCTGCCGTCAGCTCAGGAACACGGAAAAGGGCCGGGGCATCCCCATTGTCATCATCACCTGCCTGGATGACATGGACAGCAAGGTCAAGTCGATCGAGCTGCAGACCGACGATTTCCTGATCAAGCCGATCGTCGGCCGGGAACTTCAGGCCAGGGTCAAGATCCTCCTGGAGAAGAAAAGACAACTGGACAACCTGCGTTCCCACTATGAAAAGGCCTTGAACTCGGCCGTCGTCGACTGGTTGACGGGCCTCTACAACCACGGCTATTTCAAGAAGTTCCTGGACCTCGAGATCAAGAAGTCCCTCCGCCGGAGATATCCCATCACCCTGATCATGATCGACGTCGACAACTTCAAGACGTACAACGATGCCTATGGGCATCCCATCGGCGACGTTATTCTCCAGGAGTTGGCCCAGGTGGTCAGGAAATCCGTCCGGGAGGTCGACCTGGTGGCGCGCTACGGAGGAGACGAATTCGCCGTCGTCCTTCCTTATTCGGCCGGCGAGGGCGCTCTGCGAGCGGCCCAGAGGATCGACAAGGCGATCAAGACGCATGGATTTTCTCCCAAGATACAGGCCCGCGGTACCCAGCTGACCGTCAGCATGGGGGTGGCCTGGTATCCCGAAGATGCCGTCCACGTGGATGAGCTCATCCATATCGCGGACCAGAAGCTCTACGGGGCCAAGATAAAGGGCAAAAATCAGATCTCGGCCTGACGCCCGGACTCCCTGAAGATAATAAGGGTCAACACTCCAGCGCCAAAATCTGCTAAAATGGTTCCTTCCTCGGGATGACGTCCATGGCGCGTGAAGTCGTTTCCATCAACCGGGCCCCGGTGCTTACACTCTGGGCGGGTGTCGTCGCCGAGCGGCTCGGATATGACCGCGAGGCGGCCCTGTCCCTGGGCAAGGCGCTGGCCGGGCTGAACGCCCAGTCGAAAGGGCGCCGTCTCGGTATCTACAAGCCCGCCGAACGCCTCGAAGGCGTTCCTCCGAAGAAAAAGCGGCGCGGCGAGGCTTTTTGGATCGGGCTGCTCGGGCGGCCCATTCCGGCGATAGCCACCGAGCGTGGCATCCGGGCGGTCGAGGGAGACCGTCCCGTCGAGCCCGCCGGGGTCGAGCGGTATCTCCAGGGTAAGTTCGGGGACGCGCTTCCGTCCGTCCGCAGAGCTATGGAGGAGCTGGCCCGGTCCTTCGAGCCCGAAGAATTGGCGCTCCAGGGCTTTTCTCTCTACGAGCAGTTTCGTCCCGAGATTCCCTCCGGCGTGCGCGGTTGGGGTGCTACGGGTGAGCTGGACCTCGACCGGATCCGGGAGTTGGCCAAGGCGACCTAGATAGCAGGCGGGAGGATGCATTCATGAAGGCGATGGTGATGACGAGGACCTGTGACCTCCGCCTGGACAGGAATCCGCTGGAGCTGAGAGACGTCCCGGACCCGACACCGGATGAGCGTGATCTTTTGCTCAAGGTCCACACCTGCGGTGTCTGTCACACCGAGCTGGATGAGATCGAAGGGAGGACGCCGCCGCCGCGGCTGCCGGTCATTCTCGGCCACCAGGTCGTGGGCATTGTCGAGAGGACGGGCCGCCGTGTCGAAAAGTTCAAGCCTGGAGACCGGGTCGGGGTGGCCTGGATCTATTCGGCCTGCGGAGAGTGTCGGTTCTGCCGCAGCGGGCAGGAGAACCTCTGCCCGGATTTCCGGGCGACCGGAAGGGATGCGGACGGCGGGTATGCCGAATACATGACGGTGGGGGAGGATTTCGTTTATCCGATCCCCGAAACATTCAGCGATGCCGAAGCGGCGCCTCTTCTCTGTGCCGGCGCCATCGGCTATCGATCGTTGAGACTGACCGGGATTCGAGATGGGCAGAAGCTCGGGCTGACCGGGTTCGGCGCTTCGGGCCACCTTGTTCTCCATTTAGTCAAACATAAATTCCCCCGCTCGAGAACATATGTCTTCGCCCGGGCCGAGAAGGAACGGAAATTCGCCCGGGAGCTCGGCGCCGTTTGGGCCGGAGACACAGAAGAGACCTCACCCGAAAAGCTGGCTGCGATCATCGATACAACGCCGGCCTGGAAGCCCGTGGTTGAAGCCCTCCGGAACCTGGATGCAGGAGGCCGGCTCGTCATCAACGCCATCCGCAAAGAAGATGCCGACAAGGGCTATCTGCAGAACCTGAATTATCCCAAACACCTCTGGATGGAGAAGGAGATCAAGAGCGTGGCCAACGTGACGCGGGCGGATGTGTCTGAGTTCTTGGAACTGGCGGCCGCGATCCCCATCCGGCCGGAAGTCGAGGTCTACTCTCTCGAAGAGGCGAACAAAGCCTTGCTCGAGATCAAAGAGCGACGAATCCGTGGCGCAAAAGTCCTGCGCCTCGCCTCTTAATACAAACCCATCAAATGTTTTTACATCGTCATTGCGAGCGACCGAAGGGAGCGCGGCAATCCGGCCTGCTTGGGCCGTCCCGAACACAGCGAAGAATCCCGGTTTCTCACAAGGACATTGCACTTAATGCGTTTGAATCAACTGGGCTTCTGCTTATTGCGGTTCGTGGAAATGGATGCCTTTTTGGATGACGGCGTGTCCCTCTGGGCCGCAGCAGAGCAGGAGGTCGAGGACGGAGAGGTTCCACAGGAAATTTCCCCAGAATTGGGGATATTGGGGCGGTGCGTAGCGCAAAAAACGGACCTTGATTCCTGATCTCTCGAAGGGAGCGCACTCCACCGCTTTTTCCGAGCCGTGAGGCAGTATGACTTCATCTGCCTGGAGCTTCGAAGCGATGGAGACGAGGAGGGAGGTGCCTTTTCCCGTGATCTGCAAGTCGGACTGGAGGACTATCTCCCTGTCGATTCCAAAGTTGGTTCTGAGGATATTCAGAAGGGCTGTCGCCAAGTCCAGGAAGCGCTGGCCTGGCTTATTCACAGCGCTGCGGATCTCTTTGACCACAGGGCTGAAGTAAGAGGAATGACCGTAATAATGCTGGAGGGTCGCCAGGAACTTTTTCTTCCAGCGCGCTTTTTCATAGATCTCGAGGTCTTTGATCTTCTGGGCGCCCCGGCCTTTCCTTTTCAGCGGGACGGTTATCCAGACCTCACCCTCCGGCCCTTTGAGGCGGTTGCGGTTGACGAAGGTGAATCCGTGGGCGAGCACGGTGTCGTTGAGCAGGATCATCCGATCGGAGCTCAGAAGCCGGGCGAAGAACCCTCCCCAGGGAATGAACGCCGGCTGGTTGAAGCTGATGATCACCGTTTACATAGTCGAAAATTTATGAACTGTCAGGGTCCTGTAGACCTCGCCCGGACGCAGGATTGTCGAGGGGAAGTTTGGCCTGTTCGGCGAATCGGGAAAGTGCTGCGTCTCCAGACAGAAGCCGGCATGCTTTTTGTAGACCCTTCCGCCTTTGCCGATGATTGTGCCGTCCAGGAAATTGCCCGAGTAGAACTGGAGGCCCGGCTCGGTCGTGCTGATCTCCATGATCCGGCCGCTCCCCGGCTCGACCACCCGAACCGCGAGTTCCGTCTTTCCGCCGCCGCTGCGCAGGACGAAATTGTGGTCGTACCCGCCCTCCACCTGTGCGATCCGTTCGCCGATGGTGTGTGGTGTGGTGAAGTCGAAGGGCGTGTCTTTCACCGGACGGACCTCGCCCGTCGGGATCAGTCCCGCATCGACCGGCGTGTAGGCATGGGCATTGATCATGAGCTTGTGGTTCAGGATGTCGCCCTCGCCGGCCAGGTTGAAATAGCTGTGGTGGGTCAGGTTGATGGGCGTGGCCTTGTCGGTTGTCGCCTCATAGCCGATCTTGAGCTCATTCTGGTCGGTTAGCATGTAGGTGACCGTGATGTTCAGGTTTCCCGGGTAGCCTTCTTCGCCGTCCGGGCTGAGATAGCTGAACTTGACACCGACTTCTCCGACCCCCCGAACCGGCTCGGCCTTCCAGGCGACCTTGTCGTATCCCTTGATCCCGCCGTGGAGATGGTTTTCGTCGTTGTTCGTGGCCAGCTCGTAGGAGATACCGTCCAGGGTGAATCTTCCCTTGGCGATGCGGTTTCCGTAGCGGCCGACGATCGAGCCAAAGTAAGGATTGTTCTTGATATAGCCGTCCAGCGAGTCGTAGCCGAGAACGATATCGCCCGGCTTTCCGGTCCGGTCGGGGACCTCGAGCGACACCAGAATCGCGCCGTAGGTCATGAGGCGCGCTGTGATCCCCTTGCCGTTAATCAGTGTATAAATATCGACAGCCGTGCCGTCCGACAGCTCGCCGAAGGGTTGCTTCTCTATGTCCATCGCGACTCCTCCTGTGGCCTGTGTTCGCTCTCCGGCCTGAGGTTGTTCCGTTGCCTTCCTGCCCTTGCATCCGCCCAACACCAGGGCAACGCAAATCACGAAAGCTCCTGAATAGAAAAGTTTAATACGATTCTTCAAACACTCCTCCTCTCCGGCAGGAAAATTTCTCGCTCGCTGTGCTCATCCTACTGCAACATCCGGGGATTTTCAACAAGCATCCTGCCTCCCGGCAGAATGGAGATGGCCCCATTTTTTTTCACCCTCTCCCTCCACCCTCTCCCATCAAGGGAGAGGGATTTTCGAAGAATAGGACCGTCCCTGTTTTCTTTTTCCCCATTTTTCCCTAGCTTTGACTTGGCCTCATTTCTGAGATATAAGTTGGCCTCTGAGGCGGGCGAAGTCATTCGCTCGATGAATGAGCATACGCCCCCCAATCCAACATGCGGCATTCACTCAAGGAGGCTATCTCCGTGCCCAAGAAATTGTCGCCCGCCTCAGTCGGAGTCTGCATCCTTAGTATCTTTGTCGTCTTAACCGCCTGCAGGAGCGATAAAGTGGCAGGGATTGAGAAGATTTCCCCCCAGGTCCCCCTTGCCCTCCGCCCGTTTCCTCTGCAGAATGTCCGTCTTCTCGACGGTCCGTTCAAACAGGCGATGGACCGAAATACCCGGTATCTCCGCGACCTCGACTCGGGCCGGATGCTCCACAATTTTCGCCTGACGGCTGGGCTGCCGTCCACGGCCCAGCCGCTCGGCGGCCTGTTCGGCTTGGTCATGCTCATGGAAAGGTGATAAAATTGGGGCCATTATTCGATCGACGAGGAGGCTGAACAGATGAAAAAAAGAACCTGGCTGATGTGTCTTTTCCTCGGGGCGCTTCTCCTCCTGCCGCAGCTGTCGTGTCAGAAGAGCGGGAGAACGGATTATCCCTACAGCGCGGTTCCCTTGGCGGCGGTCGAGCTCATCGACACCTTCTGGGCGCCCCGCCTCGAGACCAACCGCGCGGTCACGATCCCGTTCGCCCTCCAGCAGTCCGAGTCGACCGGCCGGATCAAGAACTTCGAGATCGCCGGCGGCGCGGCCCAGGGCGCTTTCTGCTCGAAGTACCCCTTCGACGATTCCGACGTCTACAAGATCATCGAAGCCGCCGCCTATTCGCTGATGGTCCACCCGGACCCTGAGCTCGAGAAAAAAGTGGACGAGATCATCGCCAAGATCGCTGCCGCCCAGGAAAAGGACGGCTATCTCTATTCGGCCCGGACCATCGACCCGGCCAATCCGCCCGTCGATTGGGTGGGAGAGGAGCGTTGGTCGAACCTGTACATGAGCCATGAGCTCTACAACCTTGGACACCTCTACGAGGCGGCGGTCGCCTACAACCGGGCGACCGGCAAGAAAAATCTCCTCAATGTGGCCCTCAAGAGCGCAGATCTCGTCGACAGCGTCTTCGGCCCGGGCAAAAAACACGGCACCCCGGGTCACCAGGAGATCGAGATCGGGCTGGTCAAACTCTACCGGCTTACCGGAAAGAAAAAGTATCTCAACCTGGCCAAGTTCTTCCTGGATGAGCGGGGAAATTCCAGCGACCGCAAGCTCTACGGCGAGTATTCCCAGGACCACGAGCTGGTCGCCGAACAGGCGGAGGCGGTCGGCCACGCCGTGCGGGCGATGTATATGTACTCCGGGATGACCGACGTGGCGGCCATCACCGGTGACCAGGCCTATGGGCGCGCCCTGGACCGGATCTGGGACGACGTCGCTTATAAGAAAATGTATGTCACCGGCGGGATCGGGGCGGCCGGAGGGATCGAAGGCTTCGGTCCCGCTTACGAGCTGCCCAATGCCACTGCCTATTGCGAGACCTGCGCCTCGATCGGCTATGTTCTCTGGAACTGGCGGATGTTCCTCCTCAAGGGCGATTCCCGGTATATCGACGTCCTGGAACGGACGCTCTACAATGCCTTCCTCTCGGGAGTCGGGATGAGCGGGAACCTTTTCTTCTATCCCAACCCCCTCGAATCTTTCGGCCAGTATCGTCGCAGCCCCTGGTTCAACTGTGCCTGCTGTCCGAGCAACATCGTCCGCTTTGTGCCGCAGATCCCCGGCTTCGTCTACGCGACCCGGGACGATTCCCTGTTCGTGAACCTGTTCGTCGCCAGCAGGACGAGCCTCACCCTGGGAACCCGCAAGGTCAGGGTCGAACAGCAGTCTCTCTATCCCTGGGAAGGAGAGGTCAAGATCACCCTTCACCCCGAGGAGCCGGCCGATTTCAGCATTAATATCCGCGTCCCCGGCTGGGCACTCGAACGGCCTGCGCCCGGAGACCTCTACCAGTACGCTGACTTTCAGGAAGGGGCGGTGACGGTACGGGTCAACGGAGAAACCGTCACTCCGGAGCTCGAACAAGGCTACGTCCGCCTCAGGAGGACCTGGAAGGACGGCGATGCGATCGAGGTCGGCTTCCCCATGCCTGTCCGGAGGATCGTGGCCAATGCTCTTGTCCAGGACGATGTCGGAAAGGTCGCCCTGGAGCGCGGGCCGATCGTCTACTGCGCCGAATGGCCGGATAATGGTGGTCATGTCTCCAACCTGGTCCTGCCTGATGATGCCGTCCTGTCCGCCGAATACCGTGACGACCTGCTCAAAGGGGTGATGGTCATCAAGGGAGAGGCCACGGCCCTTTTCGCCGGGGGGGGACGGGAACCCGTCGGCAGGAAGGAGCAGGAGTTTATCGCCATCCCGTATTATGCCTGGGCCCACCGCGGGGAAGGCGAGATGACCATCTGGCTGCCCCATGAAGAGTCGCTGGCCAGGCCGCTTCCCCGGCCGGGCAGCGCTCCGGCGGGCAAGGTCAGCGAGACTCCGTGAATGGAAGGTGGATTGATAATTGAGCGGGCGGGAATGCACCGCGCCACCCATCCAATTGTCATCTTGAATGAGGGATTGGAGAAATAGCATGGGAAAAAGGAAATTCGCGCTCGGGCTTGATTTCGGGACGAACTCCGTCCGGGCGCTCCTGGTCGACGTGGCTGACGGAGGGGAGTTGGCCACAGCGATCCACTGTTACGAAACGGGCAGGGACGGGATCATTCTTGATCCCGCCGACCCCAACCTGGCGCGGCAGGACCCGGCTGCTTACGTCCGCGGGACCGGGGCCGTGGTCAAGGCTGTCCTGGCCGAGGCGAGGAAGGCCGACCGGTCGTTCGACCCGGCCCAAGTCATCGGCATCGGCGTCGACACGACCGGCTCCACTCCGCTTCCCGTGGAAAACACCGGGACGCCGCTGAGCTTCCAAAAAAAATTCAAGAACAACCCGAACGCCCAGGCCTGGCTCTGGAAGGACCATACCTCCTACGCCGAAGCGGCCATGATCACCGAGCTGGCGGCCGAGGAGCATCCCGAGTACCTGGCGAAATGCGGCGGAACATATTCCTCGGAATGGTTCTTCAGCAAGATCTTCCACTGCCTGCGCGTTGATCCGGAGGTTTTCGACGCCGCTTCGAGCTGGGTGGAATGCAGCGACTTCATCCCCGGTCTCCTCACCGGCATCACCGACCCCCTGGTCATCAAGAGAAGCCGCTGTGCCGCCGGTCACAAGGCCATGTTCAACGACGCTTGGGGAGGGCTTCCGGCGGAGGATTTTCTGGCCAGGCTTCAGCCCAAGCTCGGCCGGCTCCGCCGGCGCCTCTACGAGAAGTCGTACTCGTCCGATAACACCGCCGGAAAATTGACTCCGCAGTGGGCCCGCCGGACCGGTCTTCCGGCCGGGCTCCCGGTCGCCGTCGGCGCCTTCGACGCCCACCTCGGGGCCGTCGGGTCGGGAGTCCGGCCCGGCCGCCTGATCAAGATCATCGGGACGAGCACCTGCGACATCGCCGTCTGGCCCAGCAGCCGGCCGCTGGCCGATATCCCCGGCCTCTGCGGTATCGTCGACGGGTCGGTCCTGCCCGGCTATTTCGGACTCGAAGCAGGGCAGTCGGCCGTGGGCGATATCTTCAACTGGTTCGTGAGCTATATCCGACCCGGGGGCGCGGCCAAGGGCTCTCACCGGGCCCTGACGGCGGAAGCGGCCAAGCTCCGGCCCGGAGAATCCGGACTCCTCGCCCTCGACTGGAACAACGGCAACCGGACCATCCTGGTCGACCAGCGGCTGACCGGCCTCCTTCTGGGCCAGACCCTCCAGACCACAGCGGAGGAGATCTACCGGACGCTGATCGAAGCGACGGCCTTCGGCGCCCTGACCATCATCAACCGCTTCGAAGAATACGGCGTCAAGGTCTCCGAGATCATCAACTGCGGCGGTATCGCCGAGAAGAACACGCTCCTGATGCAGATATACGCCGATGTGACCGGACGGGAGATGAAGATCGCCCGCTCCGGCCAGACCTGCGCCCTCGGTTCGGCCATCGCCGGCGCCGTGGTTGCCGGGAAGGCCAAAGGCGGGTATGATAGTTTCGGCGCGGCCCAGGCGGTCATGTGCGGGATAAAGCCCCGGAGTTTCCGGCCGAACAGGGAAGCCCATAGAATTTACAAAGAGTTGTATAAGCTCTACGCCCAGCTCCATGACGCCTTCGGCACGAAGACGTGGTCGGGAAAACTATACAACGTGATGAAAGACATCCTAGCCGTCCGCGACCGGCAGAGAAGGAGCGGCTGATGCTCAGCAGCTTGAAAGAACAGGTCTGGCAGGCGAATCAGGAGCTGGTGAGGTTCAACCTTGTGACCCTCACCTTCGGCAACGCCAGCGGGCTGGACAGGCAGCGGGGGATCATGGCCATCAAACCCAGCGGCACCTCTTTTGAAGAGATGAAACCCGCGGACATCGTTCTGGTGGACCTGGAGGGGAAGCGCGTCGAGGGCCGCCTCAAGCCCTCCTCCGATACCCCAACTCATCTCGAGATATACCGGGCTTTTGCCGGGATCGGGGGGATCGCCCATACCCACAGCGAGTACGCCACGGCATTTGCCCAGGCCGGCCAGGAGATTCCCTGTCTCGGCACGACCCATGCGGACGTATTCCACGGGGCCGTTCCGGTGACGCGAGCCATGAGGCCGGCCGAGGTCAAGAAAGATTACGAATTCAACACCGGCAAGGTCATCGTCGAGCGGTTCCGCAAGCTGGACCCGATCGACGTACCCGGTGTTCTCGTGATTTCCCACGGGCCGTTCACCTGGGGGAAGGACGCCGCCGAGGCCGTGCGAACCGGCCTGCTTCTGGAGAAGATTGCCAAAATGGCCCTGCTGACGCGGCTCCTCGATACCCGCGGGATCCGGTTCCCGCGTTCTCTTCTGGACAAACATTTCCAGAGAAAGCACGGATTCGGAGCGTATTACGGGCAACGAATCGGAGGAAAGAAATGAAGAATGTCCCGAAGCTGAAATTGGGTCTCATCGCCGTCAGCCGCGATTGCTTCCCGGTCGAGCTGTCGCGGAAGAGACGGGTCCAGGTGGCCAGGGAGTGCCGGGCGAAAAAAATCCCGGTCATCGAGCTCCAGACCATCGTCGAGAATGAGACCGATGTCCTCCAGGCCGAGCGGGAGCTGGAGGAGAAGAGCATCAACGCCCTGGTCATCTTCCTCGGCAATTTCGGTCCCGAAGGTCCGACCACGCTCCTGGCCCGGAACTTCGACGGCCCGGTGATGCTGGCCGCCGCCGCCGAAGAGACGGCCGAGGACCTGGTCGGAAGCCGCGGGGACGCCCTCTGCGGTTTGCTCAACGTGAGCTATAACGTCGGGTTGAGGCGCCTCCATCCTTATATCCCCGAGTACCCAGTGGGGAATGCCGCCGAAGTGGCCGAGATGATCGCCGGATACCTGCCGGTCGCCAGGATTATCCTGGGCTTGAAGAAGCTCAAGATCTTCGCCTTCGGCCCGCGGCCGCAGGACTTCCTGGCCTGCAACGCCCCGATCAAGCCCCTCTATGATATCGGTGTCGAGGTCATGGAGAACAGCGAGCTCGACCTTTACGATATCTTCCTCTCGGCCAAGGGCGACCCCAGGATAAAAGCGGTCGCTCGGGACATGGCCAGGGAGCTCGGACCGGGGCTGGCTTATCCCGACCTTCTCGCCAAGCTGGCCCAGTATGAAGTCGCCCTAGCCAAATTTATGGGCGCCCATCTCGGTGCCTCCGAGTATGGTGTTTTCGCCAACAAGTGCTGGCCGGCCTTCGAGAAATACTTCGGCTTCGTCCCCTGCTATGTCAATTCGCGCCTGGCGGCGAGGGGAATCCCGGTCTCTTGCGAGGTCGATATCTACGGCGCGTTGAGCGAGTACATGGCGACCTGCGCGACTGGGCTGCCGGCGACCCTGCTCGATATCAACAACTCCGTACCCGGGGATATGTTCGCGGCCTCGCGGAAACGCCTCGGCTCCTACCGGCCGACCGACCTGTTCATGGGCTTCCACTGCGGCAACACGCCCTCGGTCTGCCTGATCGGCGGGACCCTCAAGTACCAGCTCATCATGCACCGCCTGATGGAGGGCGGCAAGGAGCCGGACATCACCCGCGGCACCATGGAAGGCCGTATCCGCCCCGGCGAGATCACCATCTTCCGTCTCCAATCCACTGCCGATACGAAACTCCGGTCCTACGCGGCCGAGGGAGAAGTGCTCGATATCGATCCCCGGTCGTTCGGCAGCATCGGGGTGTTCGGCATCCGGGAAATGGGGCGGTTCTATCGCCACGTGTTGATCGAAAAAAGATTCCCGCACCACACCGCCGTCGCCTTCAAGCACTCCGGCCGGCCGCTCGTCGCCGCCGTGCGGATGCTGGGAGTCGAGGAGGTCTATTTCAACCGGCCGGCGAACCTGCTCTACCCGACCGAATTCCCCTTCTGATCCGGGAGGGCGGAGGCATTCTCGATAGGGGCCCTTCTGGGAATCTCATGGGCATGAGAAGTCTGATTCGCGATAAGGGGGGACAAAAAGGAAAATGGGCCGAGAATGAGGGAGTAGGGAAAATAGGAAGATGAAAGCCGCGGTCCTTACGGGACTCCGTCGCGTCGAGATCCGGGAGGTCCCTCCTCCGCTCCTTGAGAGAGACACCGATGTGCTCATCCGGGTCGGCGCTGTCGGCCTCTGCGGCTCGGACATTCATTATTACGCGGAAGGGGGGATCGGCGACCAGGTCGTGGAGTACCCCTTCATTGTCGGCCATGAGTGCGTCGGCACGGTCATAGAGACCGCTCCAGCCGTCCGGAGCTTGAAGTCCGGAGACCGCGTCGCCGTTGACCCGGCCATCGTCTGCGGCGCCTGCGACCAGTGCCTCGCCGGACGGCCGAACACCTGCCGCCGCCTCCTCTATCTCGGCACGCCGGGCCAGGCTTCCGGCGCCCTGAGCGAGTTCATCGTCATGCCGGAGCAAAATTGCCATATCTTGCCCGACGGCTTGTCGCTGGAGGAAGGCGTCCTTGTCGAGCCCCTGAGCATCGCCCTCCACGGGTTCAGGATGGCAGGGGAGCCCGCCCCGAAGACCGTCGCCGTCCTCGGTGCCGGGCCGATCGGGCTGAGTGTTGTCCTGGCCGCCCGGGCGGCCGGGAGCAAAACGATCTATGTAACCGATAGAATCGATGAACGCGTCAAGGTTGCCCGGGGGGCCGGTGCGGACTGGGCGGGGAATCCCGATCGGGAGGATATCGTCACGACCATCCATAGGCTTTCACCCGGGCAGGTCGACGCCGTTTATGAGTGCTGCGGCGATCAGTCCGCCCTGGACCAAGCGGTCGGCCTCCTCAGGCCCGGCGGACGGCTCCTGGTCATCGGTATCCCGACCGTCGACCGCATTTCCTTCGACATCCATACCCTCCGGCGCAAGGAGGTTTCCCTCTACAATGTTCGCCGCCAAAGACACTGCATTCGGGACGCCATCGACCTCATCCATAACAAGAGGGCGGATGTGCGTTTCATGGCCACGCATGCCTTCCGGATGGAGGATTCCCATAAGGCCTTTGAGCTGGCGGCCGGCTACCGCGACGGCGTCATCCGGGCGGTCATCCATCCCTGAAAAATGGCATCTTGGGGAGCGTATCCAAGAGGAGGATAAGATGACTTATGAAGATATCGCCGGGATGATCGACCATTCTTTGCTCAAGCCCAACCTGACGGACCGGGAGGTCGAGGAGGGCTGCCGGATCGCCCACGATTATAGAGTGGCCGCTGTCTGTGTCCGGCCGAGCGATGTCCGGCGGGCTGCCGAGATTTTGCGGGGCAGCCCGGTCCGGGTGACGACCGTCGTCGGTTTTCCCCACGGCTCGACGACGACCGCCGCCAAGGTCTGCGAGGCCGAAGAGGCCATCCGCAACGGCGCCGTCGAGCTCGATGTCGTCCTCAACATCGGCAAGCTCAAATCCAAAGACCATGATTATATCAAGGCCGATCTCGAGGCCGTGACCTCCGCCGCCCACGCCCGAAACGTCATCGTCAAGGTCATCTTCGAGAATTGTTACCTGAGTGACGAGGAAAAGATCGCCGCTTGCCGCATCGCCGGAGAAATCGGCGTTGATTTCGTCAAAACGTCGACAGGATTCGGGCCGGGCGGCGCGGAGGATCACGACTTGAAGTTGATGAGAAAACAATCCATCCCCTCCATCAAGCTCAAGGCGGCCGGGGGGATCAGAACCCTGGAGAGAGCGATCGAGGTCCGGAAGCTGGGCTGCACGCGCATCGGAGCCACCGCCACGGTCGCCATCCTCGAGCGCCTGAAGGAGAGGGTGCGGTCTAATGGATGATGGCTTTTATCAGGTGAGGGAAGAAGACGAAGACGCCGAATCGAAGGAACCGGCCGATAAACCCGGCCGTCAGGAAAAGAGGGGAACTAATCCGGCAAACTCCGGCGGCGATGCTGGTCCAGTAGAAGGGCGGAAATCCCAAGAAGGCGCTCGAGAAGAGTATGAGCCCGGCCCCATAGCGCGACCGGGCGATTTTTGCCTGGACCGCCCGGATCTTCTCGCTCGGTTTCTTGATGGAGATCTTCAATATCCCCGCGGCGGCGAGATAAAAGACCGTCTTTCCGACCATCTGACCCAGTGTCGCCAGAAGAACGATCGGGATGGCCTGGGAGCGGGGAGTCAGGGCGGCCACCCAGACCAGATAGACCTCCATGATATCGATGGGGAGGACACCCGCCACCAGGGAGACAATCAAGGTTGTGAGGTATATTCCGTTTTGGAAAAGGAGCGCTTCGAAGTCCATAGCCTCTGCTTGGAACCGCAAAGGGGAGTCGTCTGAGTCCCTAAGTATTGATAGGACAGGAAAAAAAGTCAAATTTGAGGAAGGACTCGGCCCGTGAATCTCCCTCCACCTCCCATTCCCTCATCCCTATATACAGTCTCACGTCGGCAAAGGTTACACTTTGGGTGTGGACGAAGGAGTTCCGGGAGTCCAGTTTTTTTCTTCAAGGTCGATGAAGATGTGGTATAAATAGGTGTCAGAAGAGGAAAAAATGGCCTTCATCAGCATCTTCAACGATGTCTTGGGACCGGTCATGCGCGGGCCGTCGAGTTCACACACGGCCGGCTCCTATCGGATCGGCCGGATCGCCCGATCGCTGCTCGGAGAGGAGCCGGTGGAGGCTATTTTCACTTTCGACCCGGATGGCTCTTACGCCAGGACTTACAGAGAGCAGGGTGCCGATCTCGGATTCGCGGCCGGCCTCCAGGGATGGCCGATCACCGACGAGCGCTTTCCGCAGGCCCTCGAATCGGCCGCCCGGGCGGGGATGAAGATCGAGTTCCGGACGAATCCTCTTCCTCTGGCCGATCATCCCAACACGGTCGAGATCGAACTCGTTGGACGCCAGGGAAGACGGCTCAGGACGATCGGCCAATCAGTCGGCGGCGGTCTGGTCGTCGTGCGGCGGCTCGATGGCTGGGAAGTCGAAATAACGGGGAAAACCCATGACCTGCTCGTGGAGTGCGAAGAGGCCGATGTCCCCCAGGTAGAAGCATTGGCCAGGAGCGGAAAGGCGTTCGAGGGCGTGAACGTTAAGGTTGCCCACGGGGGCAAAGCCCTGGTGCATTCCCGGAGTCCAGTTGCCATAAGCCAGGAAATCCTGCGGCAAATTATCTCCTTGAGCGGCATTCACCGCATCTGGTCCGTGCCGCCCGTATTTTATGTGCAGCGCGGGGAACCGCTTTTTTCGAGCGCAGCGGAAATGGCTGTCAGGGCAAAAAGTCGCGGGACCAGCCTGGGCCGGGTCGCCCTCGAATACGAGTCCTTCCTTCTTGGATTCTCCGCGAAGGAAGCCAAAGAAGAGATGCTGAGGCGCTGGGACATCATGGCCGCGTCCGTCGAGCGCGGGCTCGGCGAGCGCGACTTGAGGATGAGTCTTCTTCAGCCGTCCGCAGGCCGGATCCTTAAAGCCGAGGGGGCAGGGAACCTGGCGCTCGGCGGCCCGGGAACGCGAGCGGCTGCCCGGGCCATGGCCGTTCTTCACGTTAGCAACAGCGGGGGAGTGGTCTGCGCCGCGCCGACCGGAGCTTCATCCGGTGTCATCCCCGGTGTCGTGGCAACACTGTTCGAAACAAAGAAGCTCTCCTCTGAACAGATCGCCCTGGCCCTTTTCGCAGCCGCGGCCGTCGGTCTGGTCATCGCCGCGCGGGCGACGTTCGCTGCCGAGGTGGCCGGCTGTCAGGTAGAAATCGGGGCGGCCGGCGCGATGGCCGCCGCCGCAGCCGTTGAGGCTATGGGCGGTTCGGCAGAGCTGGTCCTCGACGCGGCTGCCGTCTCGCTCCAGAACACCATGGGGTCGGTTTGCGACCTGGTGCAAGGGCTCTGCGAGATCCCCTGTCACACCCGCAATGCCGTGGCCGCTACCGGCGCTCTTGTCTGCGCCGACTTGGTCCTGGGCGGATACGTCAACCCGGTCGCTCTGGATGAGACTGTGGATGCGGTCTTCGCGGTCGGGAAAATGCTGCCCAGGGAACTGCGCTGCACTTCTCTTGGGGGGCTGGCCGTGGCGCCTTCGGCGCAAGCCCTTCGGCTCCTGAAGTGAACCGGCACCGAGCGCCGGCCCACCTTCCGCTATTTTGAGCTCAACTTGAGAATAAGAAATTGGTTTTCGGCTGTGGTGGCCGAGCGAGCCCTGGGGTGTCGATTGTCCCCTCCAACCATCATGGGGAATTATGAATCATGACTCAAAAAGATGTCAAGGACGGGTTGAGAGCGCGGGGATGCGTCCCTGAGGCCGTTCGACCGCTGAGGCAAAATGAACACCGGTGGATGCCCGGATAGTACAAACGGGCGATCGATTTTAGCGCTAAAACCCACTGTACCAAGTAGAACAGGCGGTTTGACGTTCTATAGGCAGAAACCGTCCGTCCGTCTGTTCTATCGGCTATAATACAGCCGGTTTAAATTTGCGCGTCTACCGGCAGGAAGGACTTGAAGCGCTTATGTGCGCTATATAGGCCTTATGGCCAGCGAGGGCTTATGTGTGCGCTAAAGGTTCAGCCGTGGACTGCTATGTGATGTTGCCTTTGATTGGCAGGGAGACTACCTTTTCACCCAGACCCAGTCCCGTTTTTCCTTGGACCATATCCTATGGTGCCACGTATACATATAATAACCCAGCCAATGCTGTTCTGGAGTGGTGAATATCGACCGAGGTTTCACCCCTTTTGGGTAATCAAAATACCCGTTATCATCATCCAGAAAATTATCGAGACCTTGCTGGTTTAAATTTATATCTGATGCCAAACTTTTTAAATGCTCTTCTGAAGGGAGCCAAGTGGAGTCCTTCGCTTTGATTTTAAAATCGATAATATCTCGTTCTGGGTCATGGCAGTAGAAGCATCCAACGTTTTGACCTCTCTCTACCACGTTAATTCCCAGCGCTGGATGATAAAAAAATTCTCCCACCTCGAAGTAATGGTACCAGTCTAAAATGTCTATGCCTTTTTCGCACATCGCTACATAATTTTTGTAGTCTTCAGGGATTTCCTCAGGCCTGTATTTATTTAATATTTTCCCACTACCTCCCATCGCCCATGTTAAAGCCAGCCTGGTCGGGTCTTCGATCATGCTTATTATCGAGGACGGCCGGCTTGCGCTCGGAACTTGGTGATAGGCGCGGACTCGGTCAGCAGGGCACGGAGTTGCTTCATAATTGGAGTCCGACCCTGGTTTTTTTGGGCTGTGTCAATCGGCCGCATTTCATATCGCAAGCGTTCAATCCCGCACTGCACCCGGAGGGCGCCGAGCCTCTGCAGGTCCTCCACACCCGTCGACCCGGTCGCCATCTCGAACGGCTGGTCGTACGTCAGCTTGGCGTGCGCGTGCTCGAAGTCGTAGTCAAGCTGGACGCTGGAATCCCAGTGCTGCAGGTGCACGCCGACCAGTTGCTTCGGCAGCATGTAGATCTTGAGTTTTTTGGCCTGCGCCAGGTGACTCAGGTAGGCGTCTATCTGCACCCTCACGAGCAGCGCGCCGTTCGCGAAGATCTTGCGCACCGCCGCCTTGGTAATCAGGTACGCGTGTGTGCCCTGGAACAGCCCTATGTTCAGGTGCGTCGTGTGCTTGGTGACCATGCTGGGCCGGGGGGTGCGGCAGCCCAAGAGCAGGATGTCCCAGCCGGTCGGCACGCCCTCCAGCGCGTTCTGTACGGAGGCCACGAGGCGCCTGGGCAGCCTGGCGTCGTCCTCCATCACCAAGTATTGCTGGCTTTCGGGGGCAGCGCTGTCGTACCGGATGTCGAGCCAGGTGCACAGGTGGCTGAGCGCACACCCCAGGGCACCCTTCGACGGCAACTCGGCGTGCGTCTGGCGGAACCCACGGCGTTCGACGGCGGCGAGC
This sequence comes from Candidatus Desulfaltia sp., assembly GCA_035528895.1. Lineage (GTDB taxonomy): Bacteria > Acidobacteriota > Aminicenantia > Aminicenantales > UBA8522 > UBA8522. The sequence goes on along the minus strand of DATKXS010000200.1, from coordinate 1,120 downwards.
GTGGCCAGCACCGGCGCGTACACTAAGGCCCGGGCCTGCGGCCAGACGCACGCGGCGTCGACCGCTCGGAACCGGCGCAGCTCTGCGGCGCTCAGATCGCTGCAGTCGAACCGCTTCAGGAACGACTGCAGGCGAGCGGGGTGGCGGTCCAGGTTGATTACGTAGCAGATCATCCGTCGGTTGGTCCCTTCCAGATACGCCAGGTGCTGGGTCGTGAGTAGCCATGGAACACGAACAAACGCTAAGCCGGAAGCCCTTCCATAACAAAGGTCAAGGAACGTCTCGGTCATTCGAACGCTCTTGTGCCACATCGCGGTCAGAAGTACACCCCCCGGAGCAGCTGAGAGGAACCCGATATGCGCGATTAGGAACGACACCTCCTCCTTTTGAGAGCCTTTCGCTGTAGGCGCCTAACAATTATTAGATTGATCCGCATAAGATGCGAATCACTGATTTCCGATCCGTATAACCTGCCGTTGAAACGGCGAACACTACTGCGATAGTATTATAAAATTCAACTATTTGTGTCTCCTGATACTTATTATCACAGCGTCTTAAACGGATCGGCATAAACACCTTGTTGAATATACGAAAAGGGAAGTAGTATGTCAAGAAAAGAAGACCATCGATGTGACCTGCCCCCCGATCAATGTGCCAGCCCTTGAGTGAATTTCTCGACATCATAAGCCTCTGGAGCCGGCGGCCTGTAGCCTAAGGAACTGTACGGCCTAAAGTGATTTTATTCCTTTCGCCAGGGGTAGTAAGTCTGCTCTGTCACCCCCAGCTTGCGACATACCTCAGCAACCCAGGTCCCCTGACTGAGGAGGACCTCCGCATCTCGGAGCATGGTGATGATCTGCTCCGAAGAATAGCCCTTCCTGCCCATGTCCTACTCCTTTCGTCCAACAAAATCTTATCACATCGCCTGGAACGATATGAGGGGGGCAGGTCACGAGGACATGCTTTTTAATCTCTCCAGTTGGGGAATCAGGAGAAAGCCCGGGGGATCCCGGAAGTGTCTTTTTTTGGGCCTGAGAGGCTCGTAGAGCGTGCTTATTTCTTTTCCTGAGACGTATTGTACGTGAACGCTTTGAGGAAATCGAGGGGCAGGGGGAAGATG
>DATKXS010000199.1:0-27951 GCA_035528895.1 Candidatus Desulfaltia sp. | reverse complement strand
TGGTCTCTTGGCTGATCTTGATCTTCGATTCCGTGTCGGGAACCCTTTTGACGAAAACGAGGATATTCAATCTTTCCTCCTCTAGGCAAAATGACGGACCCTCTCTTCTTTCCTTTCCCCTTCCTGGGCGGGAAAAAGAAGAGGGCAGCCGCTGGATTTTCGACCCCGGGGAAGAGGACGAAAATGGTCAGGCTTTGTCCTCATACCTCTTCAGGACGAGACAACCATTGGTCCCGCCGAACCCGAAGGAGTTGCTCAGGGCGTAGCGGATCTCCGCCGGCCGGGCGGCATTGGGCACATAATCCAGGTCGCACTCGGGGTCCGGGTATTCGTAGTTGATGGTCGGAGTCATCGTCTGATTGGCCAGGCAGAGCGCGGTAGCGCCCGCTTCCACGGCTCCGGCGGCACCGAGCAAATGGCCGGTCATCGATTTTGTTGAACTGACGCCGATTTTCCGGGCCTGCTCGCCGAAGGCCTTCTTGATGGCCAGCGTTTCGATCTTGTCGTTCAATGGGGTGCTGGTCCCGTGGGCATTGATGAAGTCGACCTCGGTCGGGTCGATACCGGCGTCGGCCAGGGCCCTCTGCATCACGCCCTTGGCTCCCTCGCCGTCCTCGGCCGGCGCGGTGACATGACAGGCGTCGGCGTTCATGCCGTAGCCGACGATCTCGGCATAGATCCTGGCGCCCCGCCGACGGGCCGCGCCGAGCTCCTCCAGGAGCAGGATACCCGCCCCTTCGCCCATTACGAACCCATCGCGTTCCGCATCAAACGGGCGGGAGGCCCGCTGCGGCTCATCGTTCCTTGTCGAGATGGCCCGCAGGGCGCAAAAGCCGGCTACCCCCAGCGGCGTGACCGGCGCCTCGGCCCCTCCCGCCAGCATGCGGTCGGCGTCACCGCGGACGATCAGGCGGAAGGAGTCGCCGATGGAATGGGTGCTGGTGGCGCAGGCCGTGGCCGTGGCCGAGTTCGGTCCCCGACTCCTGTACTTGATCGAAACATATCCGGACGCCTCGTTGATGATGATCGAGACCAAAAAGAACGGCGAGACCCGGTCCGGTCCTCTCTGCAGAAGCGTGTTATGACATTCCTCGATCGTCGCCAGGCCGCCGATCCCCGATCCGATGTAGACACCGGTCCGGTCGCCCTCCAGCAGGGCCGGGTCGATTCCTGCATCCTCGACCGCCAGCGCCGCCGCCGCCAGGGCAAACTGGATGAAGCGGTCCATCCTTCGGGCCTCCCGTTTGTCGATAAAGACCAGGGGGTCGAAGGCTTTGACCTCGCCGGCGATCCGGGTCGTATACCGGGAAGCGTCGAACCGGGTGATCGGACCGATGCCGCCTTCTCCCCGCAGCAGGACCTCCCAGTTCTTCCGGACGCCGATCCCCAAGGGGGTGACGAGCCCGATCCCGGTGACCACGACCCGCCGGGCGGAAGAACGCCCGGGCGGAGAGCCTTGAACGTCCATGAACGAGGCGGCTTACTTGGAGACGCGTGTTTGGATGTAATCGAGAGCCTTTCCGACCGTGGTCAGCTTCTCGGCCTCTTCGTCGGGAATGTCCAGGCCGAACTCGTCCTCGAGGGCCATGACGAGCTCCACGGTATCCAGTGAATCGGCGCCCAGATCTTCGATAAAGGAAGCGGCATCTGTCACCTGCTCCTCGCTGATGCTCAGCTTGTCGGCCACGATCGTCCTGACTTTCTTCAGAAGTTCTTCTCTTTCCATATTGACCTCCTCAATTTATCTCAAGACGTTATGTGTACATCCCGCCATTGACGTGGATGACCTGACCTGTGATGTACGATGCCTGGTCGGACAGAAGGAACCTAACCGCCTGGGCAACTTCCTCCGGCGTGCCCATCCGTTTCATCGGGATCATGTCCAGAAAGGCCTTCTTGACAGCCTCGGGAAGCCCCTCCGTCATGGCGGTGGCGATATATCCCGGGGCGACGCTGTTGACCGTGACCTCGCGGCCGGCCACTTCCCTGGCCAAGGATTTGGTGAACCCGATGACTCCGGCCTTGGAGGCCGAATAGTTAGCCTGCCCGGCGTTTCCCATGACGCCCACGACCGAGGAGATGTTGACGATCCGGCCGAAGCGACGGCTGATCATCGGCCGGACGGCCGCCCGGCAGAAATTGAAGACGCCCTTCAGGTTCACGGCCAGGACGGCGTCCCACTCCTCCTCCCGCATCCGCATCATCAGATTATCGCGGGTGATGCCGGCATTGTTGACCAGATAATCGAGCTGCTGCTTCTCCTTGACGACCGCTTCGACCACCGCCGCGGCCTGGTCGAAACGCGAGACATCGGCCGTCCGGACAGAGGCTCGGCCGCCGCTCCGGCTGATTTTCTCGGCCACGGCCGCGAGCTTCTCGTGCTGGATATCGACCAGGACCACGAACAGCCCTTCTTTCGCCAGATCGAGGGCGATCGCCTCCCCGATCCCCTGGGACGCGCCGGTGACCAGAGCCACCTGGCCCGAAAAGGTCAGGTTAGGTTTTGTTTCCATGGACATCCTCGGCTATTCACCGCCGTCCCTTCAAGGGCTGAAAATAGACCCTCGCCGCCCCAGCCATCGTCATCGACTCCCCCTTATTAGGATTCGGCTTCTTCAATCACCTGCCGCCCGCGGTAAAAGCCGCATTCGGGACAGGCCCGATGGGGCAATTTGGGAGTGCCGCAGTTCAAGCAGACAGAAAAGGCGGGAAGCGTCAGGGCGTCATGGGCCCGGCGTTTTCCCTTCCGCGAATGGGAGTGTCTTCGTTTTGGATTGGGCATTTAATTCTTTTCTCTCACGAAATTTTTAAGCTGTCCCAGCCGGGGGTCCTCTTCCTTGACCTGACAGCCGCAGTCCCCGTTGCGCCGGACCTTGCCGCAGATCGCGCAGATCCCCCCACAGTCCTGCGCGCAAAGCGGCTTCAACGGGAAGGTCAGGTTCAGTTGTTCGAGGATGATCTCCCGCAGGTCGATCCGGTTGTCATGGTAGAAGGCCTGGCCCAGATCGTCTTCCTCTAGTTCTTCCTTCATGAGGTCCAGCTCTTCCGGCAGGTAGACGAGGTCGAAGGAGGCATCGACGGGGAACTCAAAAGGGCTGAGACAGCGGCTGCAGATAAAGCTCAAGCGGGCGGTCAGCCTTCCCTTGATCCAGATCTCATCGCCGATCTTGGAAACGACACATTCGGCGTGGGCCGGGGAGAGGGAAACGGTGTTCTCCTCGACCAGGTCGATATTGAGAAACTCGAAATTCCGGGAGACGGCGAGACCTTCTTTGGGAATCCTATCGATATTGATGACCATGGATTTTCTCGGAAAAATTCACTTTATTATACCATCTGGACTTCGATTGTCAATTCAAGCTAAAGGGGACGTTCCCCAAAGGGACACCCTTTAATAGCCAGGAGAAGTTTCACTCAGGCTCCCTTATGATTATGAAGGAGAAAGGGTGTCCCTTTGGGGAACGTCCCCTCTGATTTGACATTTTCATCCTCCTCGGTCTCACCTGCTGGGCGGCCCTCGTCCCCCATTCCGGATCCCGGGTGTGGAGCCGAAGTGAAGCGGAGTGCGTCGTCCTGATCCACGGTATCGGCCGGTCGCCAGCTGGGCACAGACAAGGACAGCCTGCCGCGAAGGCTGGGCGCAGTGGACTTTGAAGTGGGATCATCGCCGGCAACAAGAGCTACAATCTTATCAACTCGCTGATCCTGGACGGCCCGGATGACGGAACCGTGACCGTCAATACGCCGTCCGCGTCGGCCTCCGGATGCTGACCCTGCGCCGTCTGGTTATCAAGGCGGACGGTCTCTATCGCGTCGTTCCGGAAGAGCTCCCGCTTGTCCGTTTCTACGCCAACTCCATCGCCCACCTATTGCCTTGATATCCGCAATTTGCCGAGTATAATAAGAAGCAGATGAGCGGATTCAACACCGAGATCAAACGCTTGGCGGCGGCCTTCCATATCCAGACTCAGGATCTGGGGCCGAGCGCCCGGTGCGTGGAATCGCTCATCTACAAATCGGGCAAACTGCTCTCCTCGCGGAAAACCGACTACACTCCTTTTCTGGCCAGCCCCGAGCTTCCCGGCAAGATCCACCACATCATGGAAGAGCAGCATGCGGCCATTCTCAAAGAGATCTCCGAGGGAAAATTCGACCATTATCTGACGCCCGAAGAGAGGCGGTCTCTTCCCGACAAGGGCTGATGGCCTCGGAAAAAAAACTCTTCCTGATCGACGGCAACGCCCTCCTCTACCGCTCCTACTACGCCATCCAGCGGCTCTCGACTTCCCGGGGATTTCCCACCAATGCCATCTACGGCTTCCTCAGCACGCTCCGCAAGCTCATCGACCAGGAGAAGCCCCACTACCTGGGGATCGTTTTCGACACGGGGAAGCCGACCGTCCGGCATCAGGCCTTCAAAGCTTACAAGGCCCACCGCAAGCCCATGCCGGAAGACCTCGTTATCCAGGTCCCCGTCCTGAAGAAGGTCATCCAGGCGATGAACATCCCGCTATTCGAGCATGAGAATTACGAGGCCGATGACGTCCTGGGCAGCTTGGCGCGGAAGGCAGGGAAGCTACGAATCCCGTCCGTTATCGTCAGCACGGACAAGGACCTTCTTCAGCTCGTGGATGGTCAGACCACGGTCTACAACCCGGCCAAAGAGGTCTATCTTGATGAAGCCAAGGTCAAGGAGGTTTTCGGAGTCGCCCCTTCCCAGGTCATCGACGTCCTGTCCCTCTGGGGAGATCCGTCGGACAACGTTCCGGGCGTGCCGGGGATCGGGGAGAAGACATCGAAGACCCTGATCAGCCAATTCGGGTCGCTGGAGAACCTGCTCCGCCGCCTGGAAGAGGTCAAGAATCCCCGCGTGCGCGAGAGCATCATCCGGAACAGGGACCAGCTCGATCTCAGCCGGCAGCTGGTGACGATCGAGAAGGATCTGGATGTCCCCTTTCACCTGGACGAGTTCGCCATCTCCCCCCCGAACGCAGAGGATCTGGAGCCCCTTTTCCAAGAGCTGGAATTCACTTCGCTTCTCGCGGAGCTGGTCAAAAGACCCGCTCAGGTCGAAAAAAAATATTCGGCGATACTCGACGAGGCGGCCCTCCAGAAGCTCATCGGCCGGATCCGGAAAGCCGGATTCGTCTCGCTGGACACAGAAACGGACAGCCCTTCTCCCACCCGGGCCCGGCTCGTCGGCATGTCCTTTGCCATCAAGGCCGGGGAAGCATTTTACCTTCCCCTCGGACATGACTACATGGGCGCGCCTGTCCAGATTCCCAAAAACACGGCGTTCCACCTTCTCCGCGGCATCCTCGCCGACCCGGACATCCGGAAAATCGGACAGAACATCAAGTATGATGCCATCGTGCTCAGGCGGGAGGGAGTTAACCTTCGGGGCATCGACCTGGACACGATGGTCCTCTCCTACCTTCTGGAACCGAACTGGGGCAAGCACAACCTGGAAAAGTTGGCCCTGACCTATCTCCATACCCAGGCCATCCCTTACGAGGAGGTTGCCGGCAAGGGAAAGAACGCGGTCACTATGAACGCTGTCCCCGTGGAGAGGGTCGTGCCCTACGCCTGTCAGGACGCCGACCTCGCCCTCGCGCTCAGCGAATCGCTCTGGCCGAGGGTCGTGGACAGAAACCTCGACCGGCTCTATCGCGAGATCGAGCAACCGCTCATCGAGCTTCTGGCCGAGATGGAGATCTGGGGGGTCAAGGTCGACCGCCAGGCGTTCGCGCGGCTTTCCGCCGAACTCGACTCCGAACTCCGGCGCCTGGAAGAGAAGATCTTCGCGCTCAGCGGCGGCAAGTTCAACCTCAACTCGCCACAGCAACTGGGCGACATCCTTTTTCACAAAATCCAGCTGCAGCCGTCCCGAAAGACCAGGATCACCAAGCGCTATTCGACCTCGCTGGACGTCCTCCAGGAACTGGCACCTCTTCATCCCCTGGCCCAGTACGCCCTGGAATACCGGCAGATGTCCAAGCTCAAGTCCACTTACGCCGCTGCCCTTCCGCTCCTCATCAACCAGGAAACGGGACGGATCCATACCTCTTACAATCAGACCGTCACCTCGACGGGACGGCTCTCCAGCTCCGAGCCCAACCTCCAGAACATCCCGATGCGCGGCCCGATGGGGCAACGCTTCCGCCAAGCCTTCATCCCCGAGCCCGGAGACCTTCTTCTGGCCGCGGACTATTCTCAGATCGAGCTCCGCGTGCTGGCCCATCTCTCCCAGGACCCGGCGCTCATCGAGACCTTCGCCGCCGACCGCGACATCCATGAAGAGACGGCCCGCCGGGTTTTCGGAGAGGCTCTTCCCCAGGCCCAAGAAGAGCTCCGGAGAAAGGCCAAGATCATCAACTTCAGTATCATCTACGGGACATCGGCCTTTTCTCTAGCCAAGGAACTGGGAACATCCCAGCGCGACGCCCAGGATTTCATCGACCGTTATTACTGCCAACATCCGAAGGTCGGAGAATTCCTCGAGGAAACGGTCAGGAAGGCCGAGGAGAAAGGGTTCACCGAGACCATCTTCGGCCGGATCCGGCAGGTCCCCGAGCTCAAACAGAGAGACCGGATGGTCCAGCAGGCCGGCCGCCGCATCGCTCTCAACGCCCCCATCCAGGGCTCAGCCGCCGACCTGATGAAAAAGGCGATGATCGATATCTGGCGGGAGTTCCGAAAGCGGCAGCTCAAGACCAAGATCATCCTCCAGGTCCACGACGAGCTGGTTTTCGAAGCGCCTGAGGAGGAGAAGCCGGTCGTGGCCGACCTCGTCCGGGAAAAGATGGAAAACGTCTTTCCCATGCGGGTCCCTCTGAAGGTCCACCTTGGCTGGGGCCGCAACTGGGCCGAGACCAAATGAGGAGAGCGAGGCCTATGACCTCGACGGCCTTTGGGTGGACGGCGAGTGCTGGGCCGCCGACGCTCGACCTCACTGGAAATCCAAGACGAGTGCCTTGGGTTAGAGGTTCTTCTGGAAGACGCGGAAGCGCTTATAGATCTGGCCCCCCATCCTCTCCATCTCCGCCCGCACCCGGACGTTGGTTTCCATTTCGTGGTGGCTGTCCATGATCTCCATGCCGGCTTCCTGGGCCGATATGATCATGGGCGTTCCCATGAAGACGTCGAGCCCCTGGCCCCGGTGCTGCTCTCTCACGGCTCCGAGGAGGAGGTCGAGCTGTTTGGTCTTCCTGGCCGCCCGGAGGATCTGGATGAACCCGAACGGGAAAATGCGTCCCCGCGCCTTCTGGATACCCGCGGTCATGTCAGGAATCCCGATCACGAAAGCCGCGGCCTCGCCGTCCTTGGTCACCACCTTGATGAAACGCGGGTCCAGGACGGGCATATACCGCCTGGCGAGGTCGTCCATCTCCTTTTCATCGAGGGGAGCGAACCCGTAGATATCGCTTCCGGTGTAGCATTCGTTCATCAGGCTCAAGATGGGCCGGATCCAGGGTTTCAGCTCCTTGCGTTTGCGGAATTCGACGACCTTGAAGACTCCTTTTCTGGCCGTCCGCTCGAAAATTCTCTTGTAGAATTCCGGCAGTTCCTTGGGCACATCGAGTTTATAGACGACGTAATCGATATCCTTGGTGTAACCTTCGTTCTCCACGAGGCAGGGCAGCCATTCATAGTTGTAATAGGTCGCTATGGTGGCCCGGTGTTCGAATCCTTCGATCAGGAATCCCTCCGGGTCCTGGTCCGAAAAACCATAGGGGCCGACGATCCGGGTCATCCCGAGGCCGCGGGCCCATTCTTCGATCCGGCCGAGCAGAGCATGGACAACCTCGTGATCCTCCCAGGCCTCCAGGAAACCGAAGCGCCCGAGTTTCTCCTTCCGATATTCGTTAAAGCGGGTATTGATGATGCCCATGATCCGGCCGACGGCCTGATCCCCCCGGAAAGCCAGGAGCAGGCTAGTCTGACAGTAACCGAACGCCTTGTTCTTATTGGGATTGAAGTACTTCCATTCATCCCTATAGATCGGAGGCACCCAGTTGCGGTGACCCTGGTGGATCTTTTCCGGAAGATAGATGAACTCTTTCAGGTGCCGGCGTGTCCTGACCTCGCGGACGTCGATGGCCATGGCCTTCTCCCTTCGTGAGCAATTCTTACGTCAACCCCTTATCCTACAATCGACGCCAAAAATCAAACTCTCCGATCCAGGCCGACCCTGCCCCGATTGACAATTTTCCTTCATTCTTGATAATAATGAAGCTTCATGTGGCAGAATAGGAATCTCGGCCGAGCATGAGAAGACGGACTTTCCCCCGCGGCGTTCATCCTCCGGAGACGAAGGAAGCGACCTGCGATAAGTCCATTCTCCCCCTTCCCCCGCCGCAGCGGGTCGTCATTCCCCTCCTCCAGCACTTCGGGAGCCCGGCCAAGCCTCTCGTCAAGAAGGGGCAGGAGGTTTTCCTCGGGCAGATGATCGGAGAGGGCACCGGCCTCTTTTCCGCCCGTGTCCACGCCAGTGTCTCGGGGACGATCCTGGCTGTTGAAGAACACGGTCATTCCGGCGGCTATCCGGTGCCGGCGGTCGTCATCGCCAACGACGGTCGGGACCGGACGGCCTCCGAGACGGGCGGCGCGGCCGATCCGTTTTCGCTCTCGCCGGACGAGATCCGTCAAAAGGTCAAAGACGCCGGCGTTGTCGGATTGGGGGGAGCCGCCTTCCCGACCGCGGTGAAACTCGCGCCTCCCAAGGACAAGCTCATCGATATCCTGGTCATCAACGGCTGCGAGTGCGAGCCGATGCTGACGGCCGATTACCGGCTGATGCTGGAGCATCCGGAGGAGATCCTCAAAGGAGCCGAACTCGCCCGCTTGGCCGTCGGCGCCCAAAAGACCATCATCGGCATCGAGGAAAACAAAGGCGAGGCCGCGGATATCCTCCGCCGCCAGGCAGACCATTTTCCGGTCGAAATCCACCTGCTCAAAACCAAATACCCTCAGGGCGCAGAGAAGAACCTGATCTACGCCCTCCTCCGCCGCGAGGTTCCCCGGGGAGGCCTTCCCTTTGACGTCGGGATCGTCGTCCAGAACGTCGGCACGGTCAAGGCGATCTGGGAGGCGGTCTCCGCCGGCAAGCCGCTCTATGAGAGGGCGGTCACCGTCGGGGGGCCCGGCATTAGCGAGCCGAAAAACCTGCTGGCCCGGGTGGGAACGCCTTTCCGGAGCGCCGTCGATTTCTGCGGCGGCCTCAAGGATGACGCGAACACCCTCATCATGGGCGGACCGATGATGGGACTGGCCCAGTGGTCGCTGGACACGCCGATCGTTAAGGGAACGTCGGGAATCCTGGCCTGGCATTCGCCCGCGCCGGCCTCCGAATATCCCTGCATCCGCTGCGGGCGCTGTGTCGAACACTGCCCGATGGGACTTTCTCCCACGCAGCTGCACAAATTCGTCCGCTATGAAAAATGGGCCGAAGCCGAGAATTGGGGGGTTCTGGATTGCGTCGAGTGCGGCTGCTGCCAGTATATTTGCCCCTCCAAGATTCCCCTGGTCCACTGGATGCGACTGGGGAAAAATAAAATCAACCGGGCGAAACGGAAAAAGAGCGCCAGATCATGACCGGACCATACCTTGTTCAATCCTCTCCCCACATCCGGGCGAAGGACACCACGCCGCGGATTATGGTCCGCGTCATCATCAGCCTGCTGCCGGCCTTCCTTGCCGCCGTGTATTATTTCCGGCTGCGCGCCCTCGCTCTCATCGCCGTCTGCGTCACCGCCAGCCTGGCCACCGAGGCGGTCTTCCTTTGGACAAGGAAAAAACCTTTGGCCCCGGTCCTCGACGGCTCGGCGATCATCACCGGACTGCTCCTGGCCATGACCCTGCCTCCCTCCTTCCCCCTGGGTTCAGCGATTATCGGGGCCGTCGTCTCCATCGGCATCGGCAAGCAGGCCTTCGGCGGGCTGGGTCATAATATCTTCAACCCGGCCCTCGTCGGCCGGGCTTTCCTCTCCGCCGCTTTTCCCTTGGCCATGACGACGTGGCTCCCTCCGGTCACCCTCACGGTCGATGTGGCCACTTTTGCCACGCCCCTGGGAAACCTGAAGTTCCAGGAGGCCGTCGCCCAAGGAACCCTGGCGCCTCTCCAGAACCTCTTTTGGGGAAATATCGGCGGCTGCCTCGGCGAGACCTCGGCGATCGCCCTCCTCATCGGGGGGATCTATCTTCTCTTCAAACACACGATCGACTGGCGCATTCCGCTGGGAAGCGTCCTTTCCCTGGGTGTCTTCAGCGGCGCCTTCTGGCTGGCCGACCCCGGCCGATACGCCTCCCCGCTCTTCCACCTTCTGGGCGGCGGCTTCCTGCTCGGCGCCCTCTTCATGGCGACCGATATGGTGACCTCTCCCGTCACCGCCAAGGCCACCTGGGTCTATGCTCTCGGCATCGGCCTGGTTATCGGGATCATCCGTCTTTTCAGCGGCTATCCGGAAGGGGTTATGTACAGCATCCTGTTCATGAATACCTTCGTCCCGCTGCTCAACCACTACCTGCGTCCGCGCATCCTGGGCGAGAGGCCTAAGAAATGAGCCTGTCCTCGCGCATGGTCGTCGTCCTCACCGGCGTCGGGCTCCTTTCGGGAGGCTTCCTGGCCAGCGTCGGGATCCTGACCAAGGATCGGATCGCGCTGAACAAAAAAATGGAAATCGAACGAGCCATCGTATCGGTCGTCCCCGGGTCGGTCGCGGGCGAGACGCTTTATGAGGAAAAGGAGTTTATCGTCTACGGCGGCAAGAACGAGGCCGGTGATCTTCAGGGATTCGCCATCTATACTTCGGGGATCGGCTTCCAGGATAAGATCGTCCTCATGATCGGCGTCGATGCTTCTCTTTCCCGCCTCAACGGCCTCGCCGTCCTCGACCAGAAAGAAACACCCGGGCTGGGGGCGAAGATCACCGACCGGCCGTCATTCCTTGTCTATTGGGAAAACAAGGACTTTACCCGGTCCTTTAGCCTGCGCAAGCCGCCCGCCCCGGCGCCGGAAAGCCTCTCCGCCTCCGAGGTCAACACCATCACCGGGGCGACCATCTCCTCGGAAGCCGTCCTCAGCATCGTCAACGCGGCCCGGGAGAAGGTCAGGGCCCTGAGGGAAGAGGGCAAGCTCGCGCTCGGAGGGCCGCATGCCGAGTAGGACCGCCGGCCAGGATTTTCTCAAAGGCCTGTGGCAGGAAAACCCGATCTTTCGCCAGATGCTGGGGATGTGTCCGACCCTGGCAGTGACCAATGCCGTGATCAACGGCATCGCCATGGGACTGGCCACCGCCTTCGTCCTGATCTTCAGCTCTTTTCTGATATCGCTCATCAAGAAGCTCATCCCCAACCAGGTGCGGATCGCCTGCTATGTCGTCATTATCGCCACCTTCGTGACCATCGCCGACCGCTTCCTGGCCGCTTTCTTCCCCCCTATCTCCAAGAGCCTCGGCCCATTTGTTCCGCTGATCGTCGTCAACTGCATCATCCTCGGCCGGGCCGAAGCTTTTGCCTCGAAGAACTCACCGGGCCGCTCGGTCATCGATGCCCTGGGCATGAGCGCAGGATTTATCATGGCCCTCCTTATCCTGAGCTCGATCCGGGAGGTTCTGGGCAGCGGAACCTTCCTGGGCTACAGGGTTCTGGGGGGCTGGTTCGAGCCCTGGGTAATCATGGTCCTTCCTCCGGGGGCCTTCATCACCCTGGGAATCCTCATGGCCATCAGCCTTCAGCTCGAAAGAAAAAAAAGGGAGAGGTAGCGTGGAGCTCGTGACTCTGTTCATCGGCGCGATCCTGATCAACAACTTCGTCCTCCACTACTTCCTCGGGATCTGTCCCTTCCTGGGCGTCTCCAAGAAAATCGACGCCGCCCTCTCTATGGGCTTGGCGGTGACCTTCGTCATGAGCATCACGGCCGTCGTATCGTGGGCGATCAACCACTGGATCCTGATCCCCTACGGCCTCGATTATCTCCAGATCGTCTCCTTCATCCTGGTCATCGCCTCTCTGGTGCAGCTGGTCGAGATGTTCATCCGGAAGACCAGCCCGCCCCTCTACCAGGCGATGGGCATCTATCTCCCGCTGATCACGACTAACTGCGCCATCATGGGGCTGGCCCTGCTGGCGGCCCTGAAAAATTACGATTTTGTCGAAGCCGTGGTCTTCGGCGTGGGCTCGGGTCTCGGTTTCACGCTGGCCATCGTCCTCATGGCCGCCATCCGTGAGCAGCTCGAGCTGGCCGACGTGCCGAAACCGCTCCAGGGTGCGGCCATCGCCCTGATCATTGCCGGGATCATGGCCCTGGCCTTCTTCGGTTTCTCCGGGATGATCAAGTGATGAGCGTTCTCGTTCCGATTCTCACCATGACGATCCTCGGACTTCTCTTTTCCTTGGGGCTCGTCTTCGCCTACAAAAAGCTTGTCGTCGAGATCGACCCCCGGGTGGAAAAGATCAACGAATCCCTGCCCCAGGCCAACTGCGGCGCCTGCGGCTACGCGGGGTGCCAGGCGCTGGCCGAGGCCATAGCCGCCGGAAAAGCGGCCGCCGACAGCTGTCCGGTCGGAGGCGCGGAAACCGTGGAAATGATCTCCGCCATCCTGGGAGTCAAGGCCGGAGAAGTGGTCAAGAAGGTGGCCCGTCTTCACTGCCGCGGCACCGAGGAGGCGGCTCCGCGCCGGAGCGAATATCTCGGCCTCAAGACCTGCTATGCCTCCCATCTCATGGGGGGCGACAAGCTCTGCACCTACGGCTGTCTGGGCCTTTCCGATTGTGTCCTGGCCTGCCCCTTCGATGCCATGGCGATGTCGGCCGACGGCTTACCGGTCATCTTTGAAGAGAAGTGCACCGCCTGCGGCAAGTGCGTCGAGGCCTGCCCGCGCAAGCTCCTCGAGCTCCACCCGCTCTCCGGGAACATCCTCGTTTACTGCCGCTCCAAGGACCGCGGCCCGGTCGCCCGGAAGGCCTGCAAGAACGCCTGCATCGCCTGCGGCATCTGCTCCCGGGCCTGCCCGGAGGCCATCGTCATCGAGGACAACCTGGCCGTAATCACGGATGACAAGAAGATCCCGCCGGAAAAAATCCCGGAGATCGAGAAATGCCCGACGCTGGCCATCGGCCGGCTGAAGAAAGACCATGAAGGATAGCGCCACGGTCATTCGCGTGCAGAACGGCCTCGCCTGGGTCAAGGTCACCCCGAAGGTCGCCTGCTGCGAATGTTCCGCCCGGGCGCTCTGCTCCGCAAAGCAGGACAAGGAAGGGAAGCTCGCCGTCCGCAACCCGGTCGGCGCCCGTCCGGGAGATGAAGTGGAGATCGAAGTGCCGGAGACCGACTACAGCCGCGCGCTGAGCGCGATTTTCGGGTTTCTGCTCATCGGGTCCTTGGCCGGTCTTGCCCTTGGTTATTTCCTTTCTCCTGTCAGCAGTCTGGCGCCCGGCGAAAACGGCCTCATCGGGCTTCTGGCCGGCCTCGGGCTCAGCGGCCTGGCCATCCAGCGGCGTTACCGGGCCGGGAAGCGTGACGCCGGCTGGCCGGTCGTCGTTGAGATTCTCAAAAAGGGAGGATTCCATGGATAGACGCGATTTCCTGAGATTTCTGTTCGCTTCACCGCTGGCTGTTCCCCTTCTGTCGATCCCGCAAGTTGAGGAAGCCGGCTCCGCCCTCTACCTGATCGCCGCTGATCCCCAGGATTATCTTCCCACGATCGTCACCGAGATGGAGAAAAGAGGCCTGATTCAGGGAACCCGTTTTTCGCTCCGCGAGCCGCATCCCTTCGCCGGCGAGCTGCGGGCGGCTCTGGCCCGAAAAGGATGGGAATATGCGAGCGGGGCAACGTCGACCTCTCTGACCCTGGCTTATCAGCCCCTTCGCCGGTCCGCCCCTCCTTCTTTCGCCCTCATCAGGCACGGCCGGGTCTGGGATCTCCGAACCCGGGAGCTCGGGAAATTGTGGCGGGAAATGAACGGCCGGAGCTCGCCCTCGGCCTGCCTGACCGTCGCGTCCTTCTCAGAGCCGGCGCCTCTTCTTTCCCCGGGGAGGAGCGCGGCCGTCTTTGTCGACGGGAAAAAGCGGGACACCCTGTCTCTGAAGACAAGTCAAGTGCGGCGATACAGGACTCTCCGCGGCGAGGTCCTGATCCGGGTCGAAGGCGGAAAGGTTGAAGTCCTGGCGTCTTCCTGCCGCCACAAGATCTGCCAGTCGTCCGCGCCGGCCTTCCTGACCGGGGAGCGGATCGTCTGCGCGCCGAACCATTTCCTTCTGGCCATCGATGGTCCCCGTTTTGTCGATACTGTCACCGGCTAGGAAGGGACTCTTCCCCGTCCTCTTCCTGATCTTCCTTGTGGCGGGTTGCCGGACCCGTTCCGGGTGGCATGAATACACCATCCTCTTTTTCGATACGATTTGCGATGTCCAGGTCTTCTGTCCGCCCTCTCAAGTGGCTGAAACGCAGGAGGAAATGCGCCGTGTCTTCACCGCTATCGAAGCCCATTTCTCGCCGGACCGAAGCGACTTGTCCTCAGCGGCGGTCCTCGAGCTTTACGGCACCGCCCGCCGCCTTCATGCCGATTCCCTCGGCTATTTCGATATCAGCGTCGGCCCGCTGACCCGGCTCTGGGGATTTCAGACAAAATCTTATCGCCTCCCTGCGCCCGAAGAGATCACGGCCGCGCTTCTTCTCGTCGGCCAGGATGCCATCCGTGAGCAGTCCGGTTCTCTCGTCCTGGCGCCCGGGATGCGTCTGGATTGGGGAGGACTCGCCAAGGGCTGGGGAGTCGATCTCGCCGCCTCAGCGCTCCGCGACCTGGGAATCGCCCGGGGCTTTATCAATGCCGGGGGAGACCTTTTTTGCTGGGGAAGGAACCCCACGGGCTCCGCCTGGAGGGTCGGAATCAAACACCCGCGCCGGCAGGGCTATCTCGGCGTCCTTTCCGTCAGCGGCGTCGGCGTGGCCACGTCGGGGGATTACCAGAGATATTTTGAGAAAGACGGCGTCCGCTATCATCACATCTTCGACCCGCAGACAGGCTATCCCGCCCGGGGCAAACAGAGCGTGACCGTCATCGGCCCGGAAACGGCCCTCTGTGACGGGCTCTCAACGGCCCTGTTCCCCAACCCCACTCCGGAGAAGATCCTGGCCCGATATCCGGACTACTCCGCTATCATCGTCGATGATAAGGGGAAACTCCGCGTCCTGGGAAAATCCTACCCGCTCGAAATCCTCTAGCCCCGCCTAGCCTGAATTATTCACAAACACTGCGAAAAATAATCCCCCTCTCCCCGACCCTCTCCCGTCCAGGGAGAGGGAATTTTTTGCTCTTCATTTTATGAATATTCCAGACTAGATCTTCATCGGCATGATCACATAGGTGTACTTGATCGTCTCTTCGATATCGGGTTTCAAGATGGCCGCGCTGTTCTCGTCTTTGAGCTCCAGACGAACCCTCTCGGAATTGACCGACAACAAGAAATCCAGAAGATATTGGGAGTTGAACCCGATTTCGAGGTCCGCTCCTTTGTAGTCGATTTCCAGGTCGTCCCGGGCCTCGCCGATTTCCGGGTTGGACGAGAACAATTTGAGATTCCCTTTGCCGATCGAGAATTTGATCCCTCGCGACCTTTCCGTCGATAGCAAGGAAACCCGCCGGATGGCCTGGGTGAACTCATCTTTCGACACCTGGAGGACATGAGGATTGTCTTTTGGAATGACCGTTTCGAAATTCGGGAACTTGCTTTCTATAATCCTGGATATAAGCATCCGGCTTCCGACCCGAAAGAACAAGTTGTTTTCGTCGCTATCAAACTCGACTCCCTCGTCGGTCATTTTTCTGAGCTCTCCCAGGGATTTCTTGGCGACGATGACCCGAATCTCATCGCCGATTTCAAGGTTCTCAACGAATGCCGAGGTGTAAGAAAGCCGATGTCCATCCGTACTGACCAACTCCATCGAGTTGTTCTTTAG
Organism: Candidatus Desulfaltia sp.; assembly: GCA_035528895.1. Taxonomy (GTDB): domain Bacteria; phylum Acidobacteriota; class Aminicenantia; order Aminicenantales; family UBA8522; genus UBA8522. The sequence continues at coordinate 11,992 of DATKXS010000199.1, read as the reverse complement.
GATCAGAAGAGCCCCGTTCAGGTAATATCTTTGCTCCTGGGCGATGGCAAAGTATACCCGGTCGATCATCTCCCGAAAGAGATCGCCCGACAGGTTTATCTTTTTTTCAAACTTCCCTTCCGGGACCTGGGGAAAATCCTCTTTCGGCAGGCAGAGGACCTTGAATTGACTCTTGCCCGAGCTGATCTCCATCATTAAATCGTCGTTTTCCTCAAAGACAATCGTCTTTTCATCGGGAAGGGATTTGACGATTTCGAATATCTTTTTCCCCGATATCGTGACCGCCCCCGGCTCTTCCATGTTCGCCGGAAAATGTGTTTTCAGACCGACCTCAAGGTCTGTCCCGGTCATCTCGACCCTATCGGCCGTCGCCTGGACCAGAATGTTCGCCAGGATCGGCATGGTATTTCTTTTTTCGACGATCCCCTGCAAAAGCTGGAGTTCAGCGAGGACGATTTCCTTGGCCACTGAGAACTTCATTTTTCCACCTTTCTCTGAATTCTCTTATCTTTCTTTATTATATTAATTAATACTTTATGTAAGAAGAATAAGAAAAGCAATTGGAAATGTGTAAATCATCGTTAACTCATTGATAGACTTACTGAATCAGGCCGATCAAATTGTTGATTTCTTTGTTGAATTCAGAATTCTTTCGCCGCAGCTTCTGGATTTTCCGCACGCTATGCAGGACCGTCGTATGGTGTTTTCCGCCGAACTTTTTTCCGATCTCGGGAAGGCTGGCCTTGGCCAGCTCTCTGCAGAGGTACATGGCGATTTGCCGGGGGAAGGACACCTTGGGGGAGTTGTTCTTGGACTTGAGCTGGGAGAGCTTGATTTTGAACTGATGGGCGACGAGTTTTTGGATTTTTTCCACAGTAATGATTAAGCTCATGGAATCGAGAAGACTTTTCAAAGCTTCCTTGGTAATTTCGAGATCAACCTTCACTCCTTTAAGGGAAGAGTAGGCGATGACGCGACGGAGATAGCCTTCGAGTTCGCGGATGTTGGAATGGACCTTATCGGCGATGAAAAGAGCGACGCTCTCGGGGAGATCGACGCCTTCGACCTGGGCCTTTTTCTTGAGGATAGCTATCCGGGTTTCGATGTCGGGAGGCTTGAGGTCGGCGATCAGTCCCCATTCGAAACGGGAACTGAAACGCTCCTCGAGCTGTGGAATTTCCTTGGGGGGACAGTCGCTGGAGATGACGATTTGTTTCTGGTTCTCATAGAGGTGGTTGAAGGTATGGAAAAATTCCTCTTTGGTTCGCTCCCGGCCGGAAAGATAATGGATGTCATCCATCAAAAGAAGATCGATGCTCCGATACTTCTGGCGGAAATCGAGAATCTTGCCGTACTGGATATGATTGATCAACTCGTTCATGAACTTTTCTGTGGTGACATAGAGAATTTTCATGCGCTGATGCTTGGCCAAAGCGTAATGGCCGATGGCATTCATCAGGTGGGTCTTGCCGAGGCCGGCGCCTCCGTAGACATAAAGGGGATTGTAGGATTTGGCCGGGTTCTTAGAAACGGCCAGGGCGGCCGCGTGGGCGAACTGGTTGCAGCCGCCCACAACGAAGGTCTCAAAGCTGTAGTTCGGGTTGAGGTTGGGGCTCAGCAAAGGGCCATGTTGGGCCCGCCTCTCCTCTGGTGAGCGGCGGATGAACGGGCTCGGCGTTTCATCGAAGATGTACTTGATATCAAAGGCCTTGCCGAAGAGGCTTTCGGAAGCCTCGGAGATCACCGAGGAATAGTGAAAGGAGAGCCAATCGCGGAAGTAGGAGTTGGGCACCTTGATGTAGAGAATGTCCTTCTCCTGGCCGATGTAAAGAGTCGGCTCGAACCAAGTCTCGAAGCTGTTCTGGTCGACCTTCTTTTTGACCGTTTGGAGGATTTGCAGCCAAGCGTTCGGTTTTTCTTTATCTTGCATAGCGGCGATTTATATTTCCACAGAAATATCCACAACTGTGGAAAACCTTCCAGGTTTGCTGATTGGGCGTCCGCGAAGGCGTGGGGAATAATAGCACTCTGAAAAACCGATTTCAAGAGGGTAATGAAAAGAGCAAGTATTTTCGTTTGTTTGATTCCGTTGGCTGCAGGAAACCACCCCCGGCCCCCGCACCCCGGGAACCAGTCCCGACGGGTCCCCCCGTCGTTAAAAACCGACGGGTCCCCCCTCCGCTACGGGGGCTTAAGGGCGGCTTCCTGCAGCCATCATGGTGATCACTTATTTAGGAATACTTCCTTGAAAAGGGCCGTGGCATCCTTGGCTCTTTGTGGCGGGCGGGGGGAAAGCAAAGGTTAAAAATCGAGGCCGATCCAGAACTTGGCCTGGAAAGAGCCGAAACCCTGGACGTTCAGGGGATCGGAAAAGTCCGTCCAACCCAGCTTCTTGGCCCATTCGATATGCATGGGCAGGCCCAGAAGGAAGAGCTGGATGCCCCAGCCGAAGGAACCGATGGCGTCCAGGGCTTCGGGTGGCAGGTAGGGATCGGCATAGTGATAGAATTTTGCCGGGTAGCCGTTGAGCCGGGAACGGGTGAGGTCAAAGAAGAGGACCCCGCGAACAGGACCGAGCGGACCGATGATGGTGGAAGCGATATTGATCAAGGGCAGACGCAGCTCGGCGTTGACAAACCAGCCCTCGGTGCTGGCCAGGTTGTAGAAGTAGGAAGACCGGACCTGGTTGTTCCCCCCATAGTAAAAAAGGTAAGGATTTCGACCCCGGCTGGCCCAGCCCTCGAAACGGAAAGCGAGGAGAGCGTTGCCTCCCAGGTTGATGTATTTGCGGAGGTCGGCCTGCACCGTGGTATTGCTGAAGAAACCCTGAGCCACCGGGAGGGCTCGAGATACGGACAGGCGAAAGGTATGGCCGGCCCGGGGGCCGTAATAAGGGCTGAAATGGGTCGTCTCGCCGATCAAGGACAAGGAGAAGGAAAAGGCATTGCCGTTCCAGAAATATTTGTAGTCCGAAGAGCCGTACCGTTTGATCTCGTAAGGGTCGAGGAAACTTTCCTCATAACGATAGAAACCCGCGTTGCCCTCAAGGCGATGGTACCGGTCGAGAGGATAATAGAGACTGATGTTGGCGCTCGTGATCTTGCGGTAGGCGATGGCGTCTTGATAGGTCAAGCGGTTGGCAAGACCGGGGTCGAAATAGGCATAGGAGGGATAAAAGAACATCGTGTATTCATAGAGGCTGGGCATGAACTGGAGGCGGCGCCTTTGGTTGAGATAGGAAAAAAAGTAGGAACGGAATCCCCGTGCCTGATAGATCATCACCCGGAAATTGTGATCGCCCAGGAGGTCGCCGAAGGCGAGGGCGGCGCCGCCGTAGATCGAGCCGTCCGTTGAGACGATGAGGTCGAGCGGTGGCCGCTGAGCCACGTAGAGTTTCTTCATGCCCCTGTAGGGCTCGATTTTCTTCTCATCGATATCCAGGGTGAGCCGTGGCTGGAAGGAGCGTGTGCTCTCAGGGCTTCCCAGGTCGACAAAGGAGATGCGGTCCTCGACGACACCCTGGAGCCGGGCCGAAAAGATTTGATAGGACCCCTTGTTGAAGGAGGCGAAGACGATCCTCTCCGGGTCGGCCGGATGAGGGGCGGGAAAGAAATTCCCGGTCCAGACGTCCGTGTAGCGCCGGACCTCCCCGCCGGCGAGGTCGACGGAGTAGATATTGAACGCGTCCCGGACGTCGCTGCTGAAAAAGATCCGGCGCGAGTCGGTCGAGAAGGACGGGCAGGTGGTATTGCCCGGGCCGAAGGTCAGCTGGGTTTTAAGGGAGAGGTCGGCGAGGGGCGAGAGGAAAAGCTTGTCGGTCTTGTCCAGCCGGATCGTGTAGGCAACGGACCGGCCGTCGGGAGAGATGACCGGTGCCTTCTCGAAGAAATCGTCCTGGGTCAGGTTGGCGATCTCCCCGCCGGCGAGGTCGAGACGGAAGATATCGTGGATCCCCCGGCTGAAGGCGGTGAACAGGACCGCGCGGCCGTCCGGGAAAAAACGGGGTGCAGAAGGACGGTCATAGCCGATCTTGTACTTCCGCCGGATTACGCCCTTCAGCGGATCGACGAGATAGAGGGAATACCTGCGGCCGTCCCGGGCGATGAAGGCGATGCTATCTCCGTCCGGGGACCAGGCGATGTCGCTCCCCAAAGACGGATCATACTCGTAGGTGATGTACTCGTAGGCGGTGGTGAACCCGGGGGTGATATTCTTGACGACCGACCCGTCTTTTGTCGAGATGAGGACGAGGTCGATTTCATAATCGGGGACGTTGAAGGTCAGGGCGGCGACAAGGTCTCCGGAGGGCGATACGGCATGGGAAAAGGCGAAATAATACGGATTGCGGGGAAACTTCGGGCCGAGGGCGATACTGTAATCTTCGGGGTTCTCACGGAGGAGGAATTTCCGGTTTTTCTCCCGGAGATATTTCCGAAAATCGTGGTTGAACTCGTAGGGTCTGACGTTGAAAGCCCGCTTGAGCGGGGTGAGCCTCCCGATGAGGGAAGAGTTCCGGAGCGCCTGCCAGAGGTCTTTGACACCGTTCGGGCCGTAGCGGGAGTCGATGAAATCGTAGAGGGCGTGGCCGAAATCGTAAGCGGGGTCACGGGGCATGGGAAAGCGGGCTTCGAGGTCGCCCGAGTCCGTCAGCTCCGGGATTCGGTCATTGAGCACGGCATCGCGGACGATCATCGTCGACCAGGAAGACCAGTCCTGGGTGACGTACTCGGAGAGGCCCTCGAAGAACCACAGCGGCGGAACGTTCAGGGCATAGAGAGAGACGCCCTGGCTGCCCCAGAGGATATCGAACTGGAAGACGTGGGCGAGCTCGTGCTCGACGAGGCGCTGGAGATCATCGATGGGCATGTCCCCGTGAATCCCGATTCGGTGGAGAAGGGGTTCGCTGACTCCGAGGACACCTTCCGAGATATCGAACAGGTTGGAAAGCTCGAAGTCGGTATAGGTGGTGTAATAAAGAAGCGGGACGGGGCTGGAGAGCTGGTGTTTGAGGATTTCGCTCAACTTCTGGTAGGCGCTCTCGGCCAGCTCGGCGATAGACTTGAGAAGGCGAGGCTCCTCGGCATAAAAATAGATCTGGAAGTGTTCGGTCGCGTAACGCTGCCAGCGGAAGGTCTCGTAGATCACTTTGTTCTTGCCGTAATAGGGATAGAACATGAACCGCTGGGCCTGACTTTTGGGGACCAGGCAGAGGCCGAGGAGGAGCACGGAGGCGAAGCGCAGGCGGAGTGTCACCGGGACTCCTTCATTTCAGCAACAGGTACCTTTCCTGGAATCTTTCCTCGTTCAAGATCGGCCGGAAGAGCTTGGTCTTGATCCTCAGGGCCAAGTCATGGAAAGCGAAATCGGTCCTTTGATCGGGGCTGGCGTAGGTTTTTATCTCCTTGAAATCCCTGTCCAGCAGGACCTCCCCGTTGTCTCCCCGGATGAGGAAGAGATGAAGGGAGAGCGAAAAGAGGGTCCGCTCGGCGATTTTTCTCTGGGGAGAAAGAGGATCTTCTCCAGGGACCATTCCCAGAATAGACTTGCGGATCTCCCGGGTGAGTTCCGCTTTCCCGGTGACGTAGAGTCGGCGGGAAGATCCCGGGGCGAGAGCTTGCCAGAAATCGGGCCGCCGGATAGATTCCTCGCTTTCCAGGCGGACGCGCTGCACTGTAACGGGGAGACTCAGCTTCCGCTCGAACTCCGGGACGAAGAAGGCGGCGAGCTCCTGGTCCAGGTCAAAGCCTTCGGGTGCGTTGACGATCAGGAAATTGGTCAAGATCACTTCCTGGAACTCGTCCGGATGGAAAGTTGAGTAGGCGGGAAGTTCGAGCCGGACTTTCCGGTAGGTGTCCCCGCCGCAGCGCGTCAGGAAGAGCAGCAGAAGGAGAAGGGGGAGGCTATTTCTTCTCACCTTTGTCGGCCTCCTCCTCTTTGTCCTTTTTATCGGGCTCGAGGTTGTTCCGGAAATTTTCATGGTTGAACTTGACCCAGGGATTATCAGGATCCAGCTTCAAGGCGGCCTCATACTCTTTCCGGGCTTCCTCCCAGAGCCCCTTTTTTTCATAGGCCACGGCCAGGTTATTATGGGCGGCCACCGACCGGGGTTCCTGGGCGAGGACCTTTTTCCAGCGGAAAATCGCCTCATCCCAGAGGTCCCGGTCAGCCGCCCAGATACCAAAACCGATCTGGTCCATAAGGCGAGGGCCGGCGCAAGCGGAGAGCAGGGCTATCCCAAGAAAAACTGAAGCGATTCCCCTCAAGATCGGTTTGGACATGCCCGCTTTTTCGAAAGTACCTTTTTTCCCTTGGTTCGTCAAGTTCACACATCGAGACGAAGCAACTTCCATGCCAAATGCTCGCCCTCTTCTCTCAAGAAGAGTCGCCGGAAACTCGGGGACATGGCCTTTTCTCTCGATGACGGATGTTGTCTTGGGCGGACGGCCTGGGTATAATGGCGACCTGGCAGAGAAAGGAGTCCCCATGGCGATCAGTCTCGAGGGCAAGACGCTGGCCGATCGGATCAAGGAAGAGGTAAAGCAAAAAACCGCTCACTATCGAGAGACGATAGGCAAAGTGCCGGGCCTGACTGCGGTCCTCGTCGGCGACAACAAAGCCTCTCAGGTCTATGTCCGCTCTAAAGAGAAGGCCTGCCGGGAACTCGGGCTATTTTCCGAGGTCCAGGCCTATGCCGGCGATATCAGCCAGGCGCTGCTGCTCGGGAAGATCGGCGAGCTGAACCGCCGGGACGAGGTCGACGGCATCCTGGTCCAGCTTCCCCTGCCTGCGCAGATCGACCCCTTCGCCATCGTCTGTGCCCTCTCGCCCGAAAAGGATGTGGACGGGCTCCACCCCTTCAATCTGGGCACCATCCTGGCCAACAAGACCGGATTCAGGCCGTGCACTCCGCTGGGCGTGATCGAAATGCTCAAGGCATACAAGATCCCGATCGAAGGCCGGGACGTGGTGGTCATCGGCCGTAGCCTCCTGGTCGGCAAGTCGTTGGCCGCCATGCTGACCAACGAGAACGGCACGGTCACCATCTGCCACTCCAAGACCCGCGACCTGGACAAGGTTTGCAGCCGGGCGGACATCCTCATCGCCGCCATGGGCAAGGAGGCCTTTGTCAAGCCGGAGTTCGTCAAGCCCGGGGCCACGGTCATCGATGTCGGCATCAATTCGGTGAGCGACCCGGCCCGCGTCAGAGCCTATTTCGGAGATGACGAGAAGCGGCAGAAGGACCTCCAGGCCAAAGGCTACACTCTTGTGGGCGACGTCCACCCCGCGGCCTTCGAACGCGCCGGAGCGATGACGCCGGTGCCTCGGGGAGTCGGGCCCCTGACCATCGCCATGCTGATGAAGAACACGCTCACCGCCTTCGAGAGACGCCGGGTCGGCGCCTGATATTGCGGGATTCCGCCGTTTGTGGTATAAATTCTCACTCGATCACAGAAGAGAGTAAAGATCATGCCGAAAGTATGCGAAATCTGCGGCAAAGGCCCCGCCTTCGGGCACAGTGTGAGCCATTCCCATAAGGCCTCACCGAAGAAGTGGAAGCCTAACCTCCAGCAGGTCAAGGCCCAGACCCCCGCTGGAACGCGCAAGATCTGGGTGTGTACGCGCTGCCTGCGCTCCGGGAAAGTGGCCAAGGCGGTCTGAAAGCCCTCTCAGATTCTTTCCACCGAGACGATCTCTTTGAACCCCGAAATCTTCTTGATGATGGTTTCGAGGTGTTTCAGGTCCCGGATAAGCAGGCTGAGCTTGATCTGGGCTTTATTGTCGGCGGTGGTCGTGACTTCGGCCTTGGTGATGTTGCCGTCCGACTGGGCGATGCTGGTAGCGACCTTCCCCAGGAGGCCCGGCGAGTCGCCGGCCTTGATCAGCACGCGGCTCTTGTAGGGCCCCACTGAAGCGGAATCCCAGGAAACCTCCACCATCCTCTCGCCGTTCAGGATCTCCTTGCTGACCAGGGAGCAGCGGGTGGCGTGGATGGTGACGCCTTTCCCGGAGGTCAGGTAGCCGACGATGGGCTCTCCTTTGATCGGAGCGCAACAGCGGGCAAAATGGACGACCTCCACCGCTGTCTCCAGGACGGAGATGCCGCTGCCCGACCGACCGCTGACCTTGTCCACGAATTTCCGTAACAGGGCCTGTTTCTTCTCGGCCGGCTCCCCTTCCGGGCTGAGCCTGGCCATGAATTTCTTATTGACGACCAAGCGGCCCAGCCCGACCAGGGTGTAAAAGGATTCCATGTTCTGGAGCTTGAAGGGCAGGACCTCGGCCAGCCGGGGGAGCAGGTTCTCTTTTTTGAGGAGCCCGGCAGGGAGTGCGTAGCGACGCGATTCTCTCTCCCAGATCTTCTTGCCCAGAGTGACGCTCCTGAATTTCTCTTGCTGGTTGAGCCAGCGCTTGATTTGGTGCCGGGCTCCGGAAGTGAAGACGATGTTCAGCCAGCTGCGGCGGGGTGCTTTTTCCGCCGAGGTGAGAATCTCGACGATGTCGCCCGTCTTGAGGATGTTTTTCAGGGGCGCGACCCGGCCGTTGATGACCGCACCGGCGGCATGGAGTCCGATCTCGGAATGGACCTTGAAGGCGAAGTCGAGCGCCGATCCGCCCAGAGGAAGAGTGATGACTTTCCCTTTTGGCGTGAAGGCATAAACTTCCTCCGGGATGAGGTCGGTCTTGAGGTTCTTCAGGAACTCGCGCGGGCTTTTCTGCTCTTTGTAGAGTTCGACCATCTCCCGAAGCCACTCCAGCCGCTTGTCCTCGCGGACAAGGTTCGAGGAGTCCTGGTCCTTGTATCTCCAGTGGGCCGCGATCCCGTTCTCGGCCAGGATGTGCATGTCCTGGGTCCGGATCTGGATCTCGAAGGTCTGCTTGCCCGCGGTGATGATCGTCGTGTGCAGGGCCTGGTAGAGGTTGGGCTTGGGCATGGCGATGAAATCCCGGAAGCGGTTCGGCAGCGGCGGCCATTTCTGATGGATGATCCCCAGGGCCGCATAGCAGTTCTTGGCCGTATCGGTGACGATGCGCATCGCTTTGAAATCGTAGACCTGGTCGAAATCGATATCCCGGCGCTTCATCTTGTCATATATGCTGTAGTGGCGCTTGATCCGGGATTGGATCTCCACCGCTATGCCGTTGTCCTTCAACAGCTTTCCCAGAACCTTGGCGAACCCGGCTAGCTCCTCCTCCGCCTTCTGCCTTTGCGGCGCGACGAGGGAGGCGATCCTGAAATACGCATCGGGATTGACGTAGCGGAAGGAAAGATCCTCGAGCTCGGCCTTAATGCGGCCCATGCCCAGACGGTTGGCGATCGGCGCGTAGATGTCCAGGGTCTCTTTGGCGATCTGTTTTTGCTTGTCCTCGGACAGGAACTTGAGGGTCTTCAGGTTGTGGATGCGGTCGGCCAGTTTGATGAAGATGACCCGCAGGTCGTTGATCATGGCCAGGATGATCTTGCGGATCGTCTCGGCCTGGCGGACCTCGGGGGAGGATTCCTGGACCCGGCTCATCTTGGTGACGCCCTCCACCAGGTCGGCCACATCCTGGCCGAAGTTCTCGCGCAGGTCGGCGGGGGTTATTTCGGTGTCCTCCAAGACGTCATGGAGAAGGCCGGCGAGGAGGGTTGTGCTGTCCAGCCCCATGTCGGCCAGCATATTGGCGACCTCCAGGGGGTGGCTGAGGTAAGGCTCGCCGGAGCGCCGGGTCTGGCCTTTGTGCGCCCTGGCCGCAAAGACGTAAGCCTTTTTGAGCTGGTTGACCTCTTTCTCGCTGTAGGAGGCCGAGACCTTGTCGAGAATGTCGTCAAAGCGGATCATGGGCTTGCCGTTTCTCCCTATCCAGGATCCAGTCCGCGGCTTGGAGGATACTTTCGGCCACATGGGCCGGTTCGAGACCCTGCTCCCGGAGTTTCGCCAGCGACTCCCGGCCGGAGCCCGTCAGAACGAGCACCGGGACCGCCCGGATGTTCATCCCGAAGATGATGTCCTCGGGCTTGTCGCCGATCATGTAGGAGCTGCCGAGGTCAATCCCGAGCTCGGTCGCCGCTCGCAGGGCGAGGCCGGGGTTCGGCTTCCGGCAGTCGCATTCTTTGCGGTACCGGGGATCAGCTGACAGGGGGTAATGAGGGCAAAAGTAGATGGCGTCGAGATGGGCGTCATGACTGGCGAACGAGGCGCTCAGCCGGGCATGGATCTCGTTTAGGTCGTCCTCGGTCAGAAGCCCCCGGCCGACGCCCGACTGGTTGGTGACAACCACGGCCGGCAATTCCGCCCGGTTGAGCTTCCTTATGGCCTCGTAGCTTTCCGGGAAGATGACAATCTGGTCGTACCGAGATGGGTAGGACGAATCGACGTTGAGCGTCCCATCGCGGTCGAGGAAAACGGCCTTTCTCTTCATCTCCAGAGCGCCTCGCCAGCCCGGTATACTTCTTCCGGATCGATTTGCATCATGCAGCGATGGTCATAGGGGCACTTCCGGTAAGAGCAAGGCCAGCAGGGAACATCCTTCTTGACGACGGCCGCCGGCTGCTCGAAGGGACCCGTTATTGCCGGGTCGGTCGGGCCGAAGATCCCCACAACCGGGACCCGGAGGGCGTTGGACAGATGCATCGGGCCGGAGTCATTGGAGACGAAGAGATGAGCCCGGCTGATCAGGCCCTTGAGTTGGGGCAAGGTCGTCTTTCCCGTCAGGACAAAGGGCTTTTTTTTCAGAGAAGAGGAGATCGTGGCGGCGATGTCGGATTCCGCGGCCGAGCCGATGACGAGCACCGCGGCATCTTTTCGTTCCTGGAACAGGGAGGCCAGCGCCGCAAACCGGGAGGCAGGCCACCTTTTTGCCGGGCCGTAGCCGGCGCCCGGGCTGAGGATAACGAGAGGCCGTTGCGGGTCAAGGCCCAGGTCGAGAAGGCGCTGCCGGGCCCGCTCTTTTTCCTCCGGCGGTACAGAGAGCCGGAGCTCGGGCGGGCGGGTCGTCAAACCAAGCCCTGAGACCAGGTCGAGGTAATAGTGGACCTGGTGGCGGGGCGAGTCCGGGTTCAGGCGGCGGACGGATTTGGTGAGAAGGGGTCTGCGGCCGTCGGCCGCATAGCCCCATCTCTCGGGGATCCCGGCGAGTAAGAAGAGCAGGGCCGACCCGAAGGAATTGGTGAGCAGTATCCCGACGTCGAAGCTTTGCGCCCTGAGCTTCCGGGCGGCCGCCCGGACGCTTTTGATGTCGTTCGCGGGCGAAAGAGGCACGATACCCGGGATCTTCCCATCTGAGGAGAACAGGTCCTTGACCCATTCCGCGGCGCTCAGCCATAGTTCGGCTTCGGGGAAGCTGTCCGCGATGCTTTCGATCGCCGGCCGGGCGAGGATGGAATCGCCGATCCAGTTGGGGACGCGGATGAGAATCTTCATCGTATTCATTTTATGCCCCCCCAAGCCATGATGTCAAAAGAAGGCTCGGGGTAGTGGCATCGAAACCGCGCCCGTTTCCTCCCAGCGCGGAAAACGGGCTCGATTCGTCGTTCGCTCTTCTCTCTCTGCGGTCGAGAAACCGTGCCCGCTCACTCCTCATACGGGTTTCTCCTGCCACTGCCCCTCGCCCAGGGAAAAGAAGGCGGGCAGTCGTCGACGGACTTCCTCACCGACCTTTCCCGGAGACACCAACCTTTTTCCCCCTTAATTCCCTAAGGGGGCAGGGGGGATTAATATAATAAGAACAGAGTCTTGAAGGTGTCACCGGAATAGACCCAAGCCCTCGCCGGGCAAAGTAAGGTCTGCCCGCTCGCCTCCGGATGACGTTCTCGCCTATACCCCTCGCCTTGGGGAAAAGAAGGCATGGCTAAACATTCTATCGTCACTGCTGCCATCCCGGATTTGCTGGGGGAAGAAGAAAATGGTTCTGCTTAGAAGAGAGACTACTTTTCCGCTGGCCGAGGGAAGGCTTTATTTTCGCTCTTGGGTTTGGTCTCCGACGGAGCGTCCGGAGTGCAGGGCTCTTTGGC
>DATKXS010000198.1:0-5442 GCA_035528895.1 Candidatus Desulfaltia sp. | reverse complement strand
AAAGCTGAACATGCTGGACTGGTTGAGACGGACCATGCCGTCGGGCCCGACCACGCGGTTGAACCGGCCTTCGTGCTCACGGTCCGTGAAGAAGAAACCGAGATAGCTGTCCTGGCTGAGCGCGTGCCGGTAGCGGACGATGGAATAATAGGCAGACTTCTCCCCGGCCTGGTAGGGGGTGATGATGACCGGAGATTCGTCGGCGGCGAAGATCATTGCGATGTTGTCTTTCCTGGCGATCTTTCCGGTCAGTTTCAACCCCACCTGAGGATCGACGATATTCCGCGTGTGCACCGCCGAGAGGAGAAAATCCCCGGCGATCGTCCCGGCCAGGTTGAAATTCTCGCTTCCTTCGAGGAAGAAGGGCCTCTTCTCCGGAAAATAGAGGTCGTAGCGGAGGTTGACGTCCACCTGACCGGCGTCGGCCTCGACCTGGCTGAAGTCTGGATTGTAGGTGCCGTCCAGGATGAGGCTTGGCGTGATCCCATACTTCCCGGTCAGGCTGAGGTCGCGGGCAACCCTGTCCCGGGCGAGCCTGCCCTCGGCCTGAGTGTAGCCCTGTTGAAAAGTGAATGCCGGGATAAGCTCCAGAAGGGTGTATTTCTTGAGCCCGAAGAATTCCATGGGCGCCATCCCGGTCAGGAAGGCGTATCCCTTGGCTGGGTCGAGCGCCGGATAGGACCCGTGCTCGGTGCGACGTCCGATGCTGCGCTCAAAGAAAATGCTCATCTCGGTGCGCTCGCCGCTGGAATAGCGGATGCTCTTTAGAGGGATCCGTATCTCGACGGCATAGCCCTTGTCGTGGAGCTTGCCCGCGCTGTACCAGACCATGTCGACGCTGAAGTCCTCCTTGTTGCTGGCGTAGCGGCTGTCCATCTGGATGCCCAGGGGGTTCACGTAAAGGGCGTAGAGGGACTGCTGGTCGTTGAACGAGTCCAGGTTGATGCAAACGAAATCGTCGGTCCGGATGTCGTCCCGCTTGGAGAGCGTCGCCTTGATCTTCTTCGGCTCCCGGTCATAGCACTGGAAGGCGAAATAGAGGTTCTCGCTGTCATAGGCGAAGTAGGCCAGGGTCTCCTCGGAGATGTCGCGGCCGAAGTCAGGGATGAAGGTTTTGAAATCTTTGACATAGGGAGCTTCCGCCCAAACGGGATCATCAAGGACGCCATCGACGACCGGCGGCTTGTCGGTCTTGAGAGGCTTCAGCAGGGACGGTGGAGCGATCGAGGCCAGGCCGGAGGAGAATACGAGGAAAATTCCCGACAGGATGGAGAGCCGGTTCCGTCTCGTTATCTTGTCCATGGACTTCACTCGTTCGAGGATTATATCCAGGCGCAAAGAGCGAGTAAACATCTCTCTTTATGGATATACGGTTCCGCACCGAAATGGTTGGCACAGACGGGGAATTGAAGAGGTTGAGGACCTATGGTATAAGAGGGCCGGCCGTCCGACGGCGGCCGGGCACGAGAACAATGGCCGGCTTGAAAAGCTTCCTGAAAAGATTCAAGGGAGACGCGCTTCCGGCGGATGGTTCCGTTGTCGTCGACCGCCTCTCGGACGAAGAGTTCCTCGATTATATCTATAAGAAGCTATTGGGCCGGGAGCCGGACCCTGTCGGCAGAGCCCACCAGCTCAAATTCCTGCGGGCCGGGAATTCGCGGGCGGCGCTCGTCCTCAACCTCACCGAGGCGCCGGAGTTCATCTTCAAAGTCGTCAAAGACAACATCCACGCTTATATCGAGCTCCTGCCCATCAAGGACGAACGGCCGGACCGTTTCGAGATCCTCAGCGACCGCTGGGGAAGAGAGAAGACTTGGGTATTTCGAGTGAGAGAAGAAAGCGACTTCGACTGGCTGGAGCGGAAGATCCTCGAGAACGGCTACTACGAAAGGCCGGGCGTCTGGAGCTTCATCATCGACGAGGACAAGCGCATGCTGGCCGATATCGCCGCCGAGTTCAGCCCCCGCTCCGTCCTCGACGTCGGCTGTGCCAACGGCGCGGTCCTTAAGTGCCTCCAGGACGAAGGGATCATCGGCGAAGGGGTGGAGATCAGCCGGATGGCCCTAGACAAGACCATACCCGAGGTCAGGGACCGGGTCCATTTCGGCGACCTCCTGAGCCTCCGCCTAGCGCGCCGCTATGACCTCGTTCTCGGCCTGGACATTTTCGAGCACTTCAACCCTCGGAGGTTGGCCGAATATATCGGGGAAATCTTTCGTCTCACGGAGGACGGGGGATATCTCTTCGCCAACATCCCGGCCTACGGCCTGGACAAGGGCTTCGGGAAGATCTTCCCGGTCGCCTATCGCGAGTGGGACGATGATATCGCGGCCGGAATATGTTTCCGGGTCATTCAGGTGGACGGCTACGGCTATCCCAAGAACGGGCACCTCATTTGCGCCGCTACCGAATGGTGGGTGGAGCAGTTTGAGAGACACGGGTTCCGGAGGGAGGTCGAACTCGAGCGCGCTCTGCACGAGAAATACGACGCCGCCATGGACAAAGTTTCGCCTGCCCGCAGGTCCTATTATGTTTTTTCCAAAGCCGCGGACGACGCCAGGAACGAAGGCATCGTCAGTAAAATATCCTCCGGCCGTCCGGAATGATGAGCCGGCCGTCGAGTCGTCAGGGTAAGGAGGGCGAGGATGGGAGACAAGAAAATGGGGAGGCCGAAGGCGGTCATCGTCCTGGCCATGCACGGAGCGCCGCCGCTGGATTTCCCCCGGGAGGAGATGACCGAATACATGAGCCTTCATGCCCGGGTCGGACACGCACCCAGGCCGGACGCCGGCGCTCAAAGGCAGCGTTATGAGGAACTGGAAGCCAAGATACGGGCCTGGCCGCGGACCGGACAGAACGATCCCTTCTATGCCGGATCCCAGGATCTGGCCAAGCAACTCCGGCGGGAGTCGGGGCTCGAGGTCATCATCGGCTTCAACGAGTTCTGTGCGCCGACCCTGGACAACGTCCTGGAACGGGCGGCCGCCCGGGAGGCCGAAAAGATCATCGTCGTTACCCCGATGATGACGCGCGGCGGCGAGCACTCGGCTGTCGACATTCCGGAGGCCATCCGCCGGGCCCAACAAAAATTCCCTGCTCAGAAGATCATCTACGCCTGGCCCTCCCCGACGGAGGATATCGCCCGCTTCCTCTCCTCTCAGATCACCCGCTTCCTTTAAAGCCGCAAGCACATATATAGGTTTATCAAGAATAGAGATTGCTTCTTCGTCTTTCAAACCTTCTTTTTTGCCTAGGCAAGGGGTTGGGTCAATTCCGGAGACACCTTCAAGACTCTCTCTTTACTGCATTAATCCTCCCGGCCCCCTTAGGGAATTAAGGGGGAAAACGGTTGGTATCTCCGGAAAGGTCGGTGAGGGAGCCCGTCGAAGACTGCCCGCGTTCTTTTCCCCGAGGCGAAGGCCAGTGGCGGGAGAAACCCGTATGAGGAGTGAGCGGGCGTCGCGAGGCGTCGAAGACGCCGTGGCGATCCCATGGGATTGCTTCGCTTCGCTCGCAATGACAGGTTCCTCGCTGGGGAACCGAACGGGCTGACGAACCATCAGCTGCGACCGAGGCGAGGGGTATAGGCGAGAAGGTCATCCGGAGGCGAGCGGGCAGGGATCCGCGAAGCGGAGAGCAAGCCGAGGAAATAAGCGAATTTCCCTGATTTGCGGAGCAAAGCAGGGGGGTTCCAAGGGGGGTGGCCCCCTTGGTCGGAGGACGAAGTCCGAGAAGGGGAGGCAGCGAGCGAAGCGAGAGTTGGAAGGGGTAAGGCGAAGCCTTATCCCTCCAAAGAGACGCTGTGGGGAAATTCGCGGGCCTTCGAGCCTATACCCCGAGCCTCACCACTTCTTGGCCTTCTCCGGCTCCATCTTCCGCAGGTCCAGTCCTTGTTCGAAGGCGCCGTTGCGGTAGAGGCAGATCTCGCGGAGCGAGGACGGATGGTGGAGGGCTTCGGAGAGGGATTGAGCCCCGACGGCCCAGACACCGCCTCCCCGGACGACGACCATTTTATAGTCATGGAGCAGGCGCACGAGATCGGAGATCCCGGTCCGGGGTGGGACCACCGGGACGACGAGATGGATAAAGCTGCCTTCCGCATCGATCGGCACGATGCGGTCAAGCGGACTTTTCTCCCCGGGATAGATGAAATGGGCCTGGGCTTCCGCTTCCGGGACATAGCAGTGGATGACCGTCTGGAAATCGCTCCCCGCATAGATCTGCTTGTGGATCCGGAGCTCCGGCGGATCGTTGTCCTCGTTCTCCAGGGTGACTTTTCGAAGGGGTCCTCCGATCTCCCGGGGCATCGACGCCTTGGGCGCATAAAGCATGCTCTCGACGCCGCGGACGGACATCGAGCCGGAATGAAACGGTGAAAGCCGGGATTCGAAGATCCTGGCGCCTGCCCTGGAGAATTCCCGGAGGATCTCCGTCTCTTCCGGAAAATCGAGGATGTGGTCATCTCCGACGGTATAGGCCGACGGCGGATAAGAGAACGCCTCATCCGGCGCGGCCCGGACCCTCTCCCTCAATCCTTCGATATCCACCTTGAGTTGTCGCAACCGACGGACGACGGCACCGGCGTTGTTGGCGACACAGACGCGGAAGAAGGCTTCCTGGAGCGTCCTGCCCTTGGCGAAGGTCCCGTGGGTCTGGACGACCGTGGCCGGATGTTCGGCCAGGCGCTCGGGGATCGTCCGGGTCATTTCGGCCGAGCCACTGGGAACGGCCACCCAGTCGACCGGCACGACGCTCCCAAGATGGTAATAGCCGAGCGGGTCCACGGGGAGGAACGGGGCCGGGCGGTTGGGCTTGGCCGCGTCGTCCAGGGTGACGATGGTGAGATCTTTGGTGTGAGCGTGGATGGAGGCGCCGACACCCTCCAGGGCGAGGATGCGGGCATGGATATCGGACTCCGAAGAAGCCTTGTAGTAACCGAAGTCGGTCTCGTCGGGTGAGAGAAAGCAGATATCGCCGGCCCCAAGGTCACCTTTCTGGGAGCCCGTCGCCGTGATGACGATCCAGTCGTTGCCCGCCTCGTCGCGATACCGCATGGCCATATTGCCGCTGTGGCTGTCCTGGATATCGTAGAGAAGTGAGGCGCGGCCGACGGATTGAAAAAGCCTGAGAACGTCCTCGCTGGCCTTCCAGGTTTTCTTTCTCACGGCGACCTCCGGGGCCTGACCCGCAGGGACCGGAGCAGGCCGGACGTCGGTCTCCCCTCATCATCCCATCCGCGGGCCCGGTAATAATCGGCTCTCATCCTCGAGATAGCCTCACCCGAGACCACTCGCTCCTCCCCTGCGACCAGGATCGGCTCGAGGCTGAACCTTTCAGGGAGGGTATCGTCAACGGAGGTCAACCCGGCCGCCAGGTTGAAGAGCCTTTCCACGGCGGCGACCCGGTTGGCGATCTCCTCCAGCCTGGCCGTCGAAAAATCCA
>DATKXS010000197.1:0-3346 GCA_035528895.1 Candidatus Desulfaltia sp. | reverse complement strand
CCGCTGCTCATCACCTCCGCCGGGCAGAACGCCGAGGTCCAGATCGCCGCCGTCCTGGCCAAGCGGGCCGGCCTTGATTATTTCCTTTCCAAGCGGGCTACCCCCGAGGACCTCGAGACCGTGAAAACGCTCGTCTTTGTCCTTGGAGCCAGCCTCAAAGGCCTCGGCGCCGCCGGGCTGGATATGGACAAGGAGAGGGCCAGAGTCCTGGACCTCGCCGCCGCCGCTCAGAAGAAACGCATTCCCATGCTCTGCCTCCATCTCGGAGGAGAAGCACGCCGGGGAGGGCAGACCGATGACCTTATCTCGGAAATCCTTCCGCTGGCCAAGATGCTCATCGTCGTCAGGTCGGGCAACGGCGACGGCTTTTTCACCCGGCTCTGCCGGCAACAAAATATCCCCCTGGTCGAGGTCGAAAAGCCGGCCGATGCCCAGATTCCATTACAAAAGATTTTTCAATAGTTTTTTTAGAGGCCCCATCAGGAACTAAAAGATGCCGGAGTGGCTCATCTTCCTTTTCATGGTGGCCGTGTTTGTCGTCCTGGCCATGGCCGCCAGATTCCCGATCGGCATCGCCCTCGCCCTTTCCGCCCTGGCCGGCGCGCTTTTTGCCGGAGAAGGACCCAGCCTCCGCCATCTCGTCGAAGGCGGATTCGGCTACTTCGACACTATCCTGATCATCCTGACGGCGACAATCTTCATCAAAGTCCTGCAAGATGCCGGAATCCTGGACACGGTGACCGCACTTATGCTGAGGACGTTTTATCGCAGCAAGGTGTTCCTCCTTCTGGGCGCCATGGTCATCCTGATGTTCCCGGGAATGCTGACGGGCTCTTCTACGGCGGCCATCCTCAGCTCCGGCCCGCTGGTCGCACCGGTAATGATGAAACTCGGGCTGCCCCGGCTCAAGACAGGCGCCCTGATCGCCATGGGAGGGATCCTGGGGATGATCGCCCCGCCGGTCAACATTCTGATCATGATAATGGGGGGCGGAGTGGACATGCCCTACGTCGGCGTCACCCTGCCGCTGCTGGTTCTCGTCATCCCGCTGGCCGTCGTCATCCCGCTGGTCATCGGCTATAAGGACCTGAAGGTCATCAGCCGGACCGAGATGATAGCCATCCTGCCGCCCTCCCTGGGACCGAAGTACCGCCTCCGGCTGGCCGTTCCTTTTCTCGTGCTCATCTTCTTGATGGTCGCACCCGGAGCGACCGCGGGCAAAGTCCCCGATATCGGCATCCCCGGTATCTTTCTCGTCGCCGCCCTCATCGGCCTATTCTGCGGCCGGCCGGTCAATATCCTCAAGGTCACGCAGAAGGCGATCGATGAATCCCTGCCCATTCTGGCCATCCTGGTCGGTGTCGGTATGTTCATCCAGATCATGACCATGACGGGAGCCCGCGGTTGGACCGTCATATCCATCCTTTCGCTCCCCTCGTTCCTTCTCTATCTCGGGATCTCCCTGAGCCTTCCGGCTTTTGGCGGCATCTCGACATTCGGTTCGGCGTCGATACTCGGGATCCCTTTCATTCTCGCCCTGATCAGCAAGAACGCCCTGTTGACCTCCACTTCCCTGTCCGCCATCGCCAGCCTGGGCGACCTCGTCCCTCCGGCCGCCATCTCGGCCCGGTTCGCCGCCCAGGTCGTCGGCGAGCCCAACTTCTTCAAGCTCTTGCGCCATTGTCTTCTCCCGGCGTTCCTCCAGCTGGCCGCGGGGATCGGGATGTTGCTTCTGGCCCCGCTTCTGGATAAGGTTATCTAATGATTAAGGTCCGGCTCTTCTACCACCTCATCGTCCTCTACCTGAGCCTTCATCTCCTCTGGTATCTCGTCCGCCGGAAAAAAATATGGAGCCAGGCGGCGGCCGCCCTCGTCCTGACGCTCTTCCTCCTCCGGCTCTTCCTGATCAAGTGAGCGATGAAAGAGATCAAAGGCACTCCTCGCTCGGCCGCGCTCTTCCTCTTCCTGGCCGGACTTCTCTGCGTTATCTCCGGAAAGAGCTTTGTCAGCATGCACCGGCCGGAACCGATCTTTCCGGGTCCCGGCCTGAGCGAGCTGAAGAGCTTGAGCGATTATCTCCCCGCGCTTAAGAACTCGCCGGGCGACACGGAGGTATACATTTTCCTGGGAAAGGAGAAAGGCGGAAATCTCCTGGTCCTGGGCGGTACGCATCCTAACGAGCCCGCCGGCCTGGTCACAGCCGTCCTCCTCATCGAGACCATCCGGGCAGAGCGCGGCAACGTTTTCATCATTCCCCGGGCCAACGCCAGCGGCTTCACCCACAGTGATCCGCAGGAGGGAAATCCGCAGCGTTTCTCCGTCGCCACGCCGGCCGGCCCGAGGCTGTTCCGATTGGGCTCCCGCCTGACCAATCCGGTCGATCAGTGGCCCGACCCGGCCATCTACATCAACCCGGCCGGACAGAAACTCTCCGGCAACGAAGCCCGGAACCTGAACCGCTGCTATCCCGGACACGCCGACGGCCATCTCACCGAAAGGATCGCTTTCGGGATCATGGAACTCATCCGGAAAGAGCGCCTCGACATCGCCATCGACCTTCACGAATCGGCGCCCGAATACCCGGTTATCAATGCCATCGTCTTCCACGAGAACAGCGCCGAGCTGGCCGCCCTGGCCGTTCTGGAACTCCAGGATGAGGGGCTCGAAATCCGGCTGGAGGCCTCGCCGGCCGGCCTCCGCGGCCTGAGCCATCGCGAATGGGGCGACCACACCGGGATCAAGGCCCTCCTCCTCGAAACGCCCAACGCCTCCCACGGAAGGCTCAAGGGCCGGCCGTCCTCATCGCTGATCGTCGACGGCCGGGACAAATTCTACGCCAGAGCCGCCCGGCTCGGCTGGCTGTTCGTCGCTTACGGTGATGAAGGGATCCCTCTCTCTCACCGAGTGGCCAGGCATCTGGCCGCCCTCGGCGCCCTGCTCAGGAGCCTGGCCGAGCTGGAGCCGGACAAAGCGATCGAGGTCGAGAGGATGCCGCCTCCGGCCGAGGTTCAACAAAAAGGCTTGGGGGCTTTCCTCCACTCCCCAAATTGATCCACATGCGATGACCGAAATAGCTGGAGCGAGCCTAGAAGGTTTAGCCTTCGCGATGCGTGTTTCGACGGAAGCCGCTCCTATTATGTTTGCTAAGGCGAAGCGAATGAGTGAGGAAGTCCGTCGACGACCCTCCCTTTTCTTCTAACCAGGCGAGGGGCAGTGGCATGAGAAACCCGTATGAGGAGTGAGCGGGCGTCGCGAGGCGTCGAAGGCGCCGTGGCGATCTGATGGAGATTGCTTCGTCACTTTGTTCCTCGCAATGACAATTTCCGCGCTGGGAGAAAACGGGCGC
>DATKXS010000196.1:0-4733 GCA_035528895.1 Candidatus Desulfaltia sp. | reverse complement strand
GGCGGTAATCAAAATCCTTGCTGGTATAATCCTTGATTCCCGAAGTGTGGGTGAGGAGACGCCGGAGCGTTATCTTGTTCCAGGTTTCCGGGGCCTCCGGGAAATACGTGGTGATCTTGTCGTCGAGCCCCACCCGGCCTTCTTCAACCAGCATCATCACCGCCGTGGCCGTGAACTGCTTGCCCACGGACCCGGACTGAAAAATGGATTCGGGGGTCACCGGGACGTTCAGTTCCACGTTGCTCAGGCCATAGCCCCGGGCTTTGATGATCTCGCCGTCGCGCATCACTGCCAGGGCGAGGCCCGGAATCCTCTGCCGGTGTATGGCGGCCTGGACGAACGCATCGACGCGGCTGTCGATATTCTCGGGCTGTGCCTGGATGACAGAAGAGAAGCACACAACGCTGATCACCGTGATCAGCGCCCTGCGCAAAATTTTGGCCATGGCGGATCTCCTTTCCCTGCTAATACTATTTCAGCCGGATAAATCGAGTCAAGGACCGGAAGAGTGCCCGCCAGGACAGGCTGGGGGCTTTGCCGATGGGCGGGAAAGATGCCACCCTGTTGTAGCTGAGAAAGGGCCCGCCGGGAAATAGTCTTTTCCGACCAGAACTTTTTTCCGGCTGATGCGTCCTTTGTATCGTGATGACATGACAAGGTCAAGCCTGTGCAGCCCATGAAGAGAGAGCCCGCTTCCCCGCCGACAAAGATGACACCCCGGCAGTTCGACGAGATTTATGACCGGTACCGGGCGGATGTCTTCCGGTTTCTTTTCTATCTGACGCGGGATCAGGCGGAAGCCGAGGACCTGTTCCAGGATGTCTGGCTTCGGGTCGTCAGGCATGGGCCGCCCCAGCCGGACAGAGAAGACCTGAGGCCCTGGCTCCTGACGATCGTCCTCAATCTGCACCGCGACGTGCTGCGCAAAAAGCGGGTCAGGCGCTTGTTCCTGGTGAAACGTTACGGCCTGGAAAAGCCTCGCTCCGTGAGGTCCGAGCAAAGGTCGCCGCTGTCGGCCGACCCGGCCAACCTGAGCGAACAGGCCGCGCTGCAACGAGACATCGATCAGGCTATGGCGGTGCTCCCGGAGAAGCAGCGCCGTGTATTTCTTCTCTCCGAGGTCGAAGGCCTGCCCCAGGCGGAGATCGCCGGCATCCTGGAGGTCCCGCTGGGGACGGTGAAGTCGCTGCTTTACCGGGCGGTCAAGAGGCTGCAGCGGGAGCTCGCCGCCCATAATCCCAGAAGGGAGAGGATCAAATGCGATGCCAAGATGTTGAGCGTCTGATGCTCGAAACAAGCGAACGAGAATGGAGCCTTGAAGAACGGCGCGTCCTGGAAGCTCACCTGGAAACCTGTCCGGACTGCGCCGCGTTCAGGGATTTCCGGGAAGGCCTCCGGGCCGCCCGGGAAAAGGCGCCCGCTCCGGAGCTCAACGCCGACCTCGCGGAAAAGGTCCGTCTCCGCTGTCACGCCGAGCTCGCCCCGAAAGCGGTCAGACGGCCGGCGGGGGTTCCCTGGTCGATCTGGGCGGCTTTCGGCATCCTTACCGTCATCACCCTGGGTTTTTTTATTCCCCAGATCCAGGAATTCTTCGCCACTAGCGAGTTCACGCCCACGATCGGGCTGCTGCTGGTCATCATCCTGCAGAACGCCGTGATGCTCTTTTTTACGCCCGTCATCATGCGACGACAGCGCATCGGCCATAACGAATGGAGAGAATGCCGATGACCTTGAACGCAAATAACGATTTCGGTCGCCCTGCCGACTGGGCAGGGCGCAACTAAGGAGGCATAAAATGTCCGCTTTATCAGGGAAGATGGCCACCCTGGTCATCTTTGTTCTGCTTTTGCTCTTCGTAGCTTTCTTGCTGACCCCTCTGGTCCTGGCTCCACTGGGAGTATTCACGGGTATGGCACGGGGTTTTCACCACGTCACCGTCAACGGCTTCGATTTTCTCGGTTTTAGGCCCTGGTTTCCATTCGTTCCTTTGTGGTCGGTGTCCTTTGTGTTCTTGTTCGTCTGGATCGCCGTCATCATCTGGGTCTACAAGGATGCCGAGCGTCGCGGGATGAGCAGCCTGCTCTGGGCGCTGCTTGTCTTCATCGGCAACCTGATCGGTCTGCTGATCTACCTGATCGTCCGCCAGGACCATCCGCTGAGGGAAGAACAGGGGACGGCGGGAGCAGGACCGCCGGCGACTACACCCCCGGCTGAAATAAAAGCATCGGTCTGTCCGTCCTGCCGGAAGCCGGTGGAGAAAGGCTTCGCCTATTGTCCGCACTGCGGTGCTTCACTCCAGCCGGTCTGCAAGAGCTGCGGAAAGCCGGCCGATTCCGCCTGGAAGGTCTGCCCGCACTGCGGCGCCCAGCTCAAATCGGAATAAGCCTTGCAGGGGCGGCCCCCGCCGGGGGGACGCCCCAAAATTTTTCTTAATTTAGACTTTCCTTGCGGGCATCCCGCTTCTATAATAATTGAGCGCAGGGCAATGGGCTCACCGATCACGCGTCTTCTCCGTCGGCTCGATGGCGCCGGATTCTGGAACGTCCAGGTCTGGGAGTTCGGCTTCCGCAGCCTTCCCAGGGGATACGCCTGGTTGTTTTTTTTGAGGGCCGTACTCGCCCATCCGGTCAAGGCAGCCCGGGGAATGCGCCGCTATCGAGGGTTCATCCGCCGTCGGGTCGATATCAGCGCAGGATTGTCGTCCCCTCTGGCGATCCCGGACGAAGAGGTTTTCTTAAGAGGTATCCAAACTCAGGAGCCGCGCCCGCTGGTTGGACTCGGATTCTGTCTCAAACCTTATGACCCGAACGATCCTTCCGCCTCCTGCCCGTCTGGGAGGGCGAATCACGACTGTCTCTATCTCGAGCGGGGGGAAGTCAGGCCCGTCTGCGCAGATTGCGCCATTCATCATCTCGGCAGCCGCTGCCTCGCCGGAGGATGCCCCGTCTATATCATGACATCGGCCAAGGACATCGCCCGGGATTTCCTGTTTCCCCAGGTCGGGAGAAGCTCATTTCCTTCGGCCATCCTGCTTCTCTGCCCCTATTCCGTCCGGGCCATCATCCTGCCGCTCTTCATCTGCGGTGTGGATACTCTCTTGTTGGTGTATGCGCGGGGTTCTTGCGCGGACTACGGGCAATGGCTGAAGGCCGACCGGGGGATCAAGGAGGAGAGGACCATGCTCAATGGCGAGTCGGAGGAAAAACTCCTCGGCTTATTGGAAAAGCTCGGAGCTGGAGAATGGAAGGAAGGAGGAAAAAGAAAAGATCGACGGTTTGTCCGGGGCGGAAATATATTCTATCCGGATTAGCCTTTTCCTATCTCTCGGCTATTTTGATCAACCCCAGAGTCGCACAAAAAGATAGGCCAGGCCGCTGGCGGCGAGTTGGATAGTGAGGTTGTCGGCCCCGTGGGGGGATGCCGCTTCAACGACGGCAACGAGGCTGGCTACCAGGATAGCCGAGAGCAGGGAGTGGACAAAGCTGAGATGATAGAGCCAAAAGAAGGCGGTCCAGGATAGGACGAAGGCGGCAATAAAAACAGCAAGGCTTCCCTCCGCCGACCTCTCCGAACTCTCGACCTTTCTCAAACTGGGCACCCTGTAGCGGTGCTTCCCGAAGCGGACGCCGACCGGCTCAGCCACGGCATCGGCTGCGCCGCCGACGAGATACCCCATAACGGCGAAGGCCCCGAAAAACAGATTGGAGAGGAGCCCGCCCAGGGCGGTAGTCAGGTAGGGCAGGATGATGAAATAACCGCGGCGGGGGGAGTCCTTTTCCCTGGCCAGGGCCTCGAAAAAGCGATTTCCTTCCCCAGCCCGGACGATCAGGAGGACATAGATCCCCATACCTGCGCCCAGGATGTTGACGGCAGGCATCCCGCCCCAGAGATGAAGCCCGACCGCGGTAAAAAAGATCAGGAAGTGGAACAGCTTCCTGGTGTAGCCGGTGGGCCAGCCGGCCCGCCGCTTGAGGAAACCGCTTAGTAAGCCGCTTCCAAGAATGGCCGCTGCTGAGATCACCCCCGCGATCAGGATGTCAGGAAAGGGCGGAATCAAGTTCAGGAATAGGATAATGAGTGCTTCCATTCGCGACCTCAATCATAGCCCACTTGTGCCGGCCCCTCAAGCCGGTCTGTCCTTGATGAGCTGGCGATGTTTCCTCTCCCCCTGGTGGGAGAGGATGAAGGTGAGGGGGGAAGACAGAGAGGAGTGAAAAATTCCTGACGAATTATGGTGACACAAAACTTAACCTGGACTATTCATGAAATGGAGAAGAAAAATATCCTCTCCCTGGACGGGAGAGGGTCGGGGTGAGGGTGATTATAGAAAGATGCCCCCTCCCCTTCATCCCCTCCCGCCAGGGGAAGGGAATACTTTTTCGGTGATTTATGAATAATCCAGGTTAATTCGCGGAATTAAGTTTTGTGTCACCATAATTCAAGATATAATAGATCGTCCGGCGTGGCTGGAATATATAGAATCGATCGGTCCGATATGGACAATAAGAAAAAAACTCGGGGCAAAAAGGTCTCCGGGACTCGCCGGCACAAAGAGGTGCCGCCTCAGGACCCTCTTTCGGCGCGAGTCGTCGCGGCGGTCCGGGCTGAAGCCAAGGCTTACTTTCGCAACGCCCGGGGCAGCCACGACTGGGACCATACCAAGCGGGTCTACGAGCTCTGCCTCCGCATCGGCCGGAAGGAAAAAGCCGACCTCGAGATCCTGAAACTGGCCT
>DATKXS010000195.1:0-6187 GCA_035528895.1 Candidatus Desulfaltia sp. | reverse complement strand
CCACCGGGCTGGAAGAGAACTACCTCCGGCGTCCCTACTGGCTGCTCGTGCCCTTCTTGGCGGTCGCTTCTCTGTTTCTGATCAAAATAGCGGCCGCCCGGAAAAAGATCGGCAGCGATGAGGCCGCCGAACAGGGCGGCGGGTACTGACACCGTAGAGAAAGAAAACGGGCGCGGTTTCGATGCCACCGCCCCGAGCCACCGTTTTAAAAAAGCGGCCAGGTATACCCTATTTTGCCAGGGCGAGGGGTATTGGCGAGGAAGCCCGTCGACGACTGAGCGGAAGGCGAGGGATATATAGCTCGAAGTCACGCTGCGATTTCCCCAGCGAGGAAATCTGGCTCGATTCGCTCCTCGCTCTCCTCTTCGAGGAACCCTGCCCGCTCGTCGCTCATACGGACTTCTCACCATACATCCCTCGCCTTGGGAAAAACGAAGCTTTCTCCCTCCAAGAAGTCGCTGGGGAACCGAGCGGGCTGACGAACCATATACCCCGAGCCATACTTGAATTGAAGGGGCCTCTGCAATAATATAGATGGCATTATGATACTGGACACCGACATCAACTATATCGCCTCGGGATTGGAGCGGTCGGGGACCTCCCTGCTCATGCAGATCCTGCATGCCGGCGGCGTGCCCCTGTCCTTCGACACGGAATCGCGTCCGCCGGACGACAACAATCCCCGCGGCTATTTCGAGCTCGAGGGCGGGAAGATCATCAGCCGGCTGATGAACAACACCTTGCCTCTGGCCGATTTCCGGGGCCGGTTCATCAAGATCACCGCTTTCGGGCTGAAATTCTTGCCTCCGGGGAAGTACCGCATCCTCTATACAGAACGGAACATCGAGGAGGTCCTCGATTCCATGGAAAAGATGGCCAGGGTCCAGGACCAGGACCGGGAGGAAACGAAGACCAGCTTCATCAAGCTGAACGAGATGATCAAAGGCCTGATCGCCAAGAGGGAGGATATCGACGTCCTGTTCGTGAATTACAACCAGATCGTGGCCGATCCCAAGACCCAGATCCGGAAGATCTGTGATTTCCTCGGCGCGGCCGGAGAAAACGAAGCCGCCATGGTCGCAGCCATCGACCAGAAGCTGTACCGGAAACGAAGACCAAACGCCTAGTCCGCCGTCTTTCGAATCTCAACCGGGAGGGAGCAAAGAAATGACCAGCCAACGTCTCTTCGTGGTTTTCCTTATGGTCGTCTGCCTTGTATCCGCGGCCGCGGCCGACGACATCAAGATCCTGGTCAATCATATCGGCTATGAGCCGGCCGGCGCGAAGCGGGCCGTTATCCGGGGCGGTCCGGAGGACCAGCTGGACGGCTTCAAGGTCATCGATGCGGAGACGGGAAAGGTAGTCCTTTCCGGAGTCCCCGCCCCTGTCGGCCCTGTCCGGAAGTGGAAGGACTGGCGTTTCTGGACGGTCGATTTCAGCGCTGTCGCTCAGGAAGGCCGCTATCGCATCGAGTGCTCCTCGCCCGGGGGAACGGTCCGGTCCTCTCCCTTTCTTGTCCAGAAGAATGTCCTGGAGAGGAGCGCTCTGTCGGATGTCGTTTATTACTTCAAGAGCCAACGCTCGTCCGGGCGGCTTGACCAGGCCGACAGGAGCATGAAGATCGAAGGCAAAGAAGGAGTGACGGTCGATGTCCACGGCGGTTGGTATGACGCTACCGGAGACTACGGAAAACATCTCTCCCATCTTTCCTATTCGACATACTTCAATCCCCAACAGATCCCGCTCACGGTCTGGAGCCTGCTGGCCTCCCACCGCGAGCTGAGCCGCCGGGGCGATCCTTATTTTCAACAGTATCTGCGGAGGCTGCAGGACGAAGGACTCTTTGGGGCCGATTTCCTGGTCCGGATGAAGAATCCGTCCGGCTCTTTTTATATCACCGTCTCGGGCCGCGGCCCGGAAAAGAAGCCCGAGGACCGACTGATCACGGCCAAGGCGACGCGGCACATCATCCTGACGCCCGAGACCAAGGACAAGTTCCGCGATTACGGCAAAACGAAGATCACGGATCAGGCGTCCTATGAGGCCGGTTACCGGGAAGGAGGCGGAATAGCCATTGCCGCGTTGGCCCTCGCTGCGAGCCTCGGGGTGTCCGGAGACTTTGCGCCCGCCGACTACCTCAGAGCGGCCGAGGACGCCTTCAGCTTCCTGGAAGAGAACAATCTTCTCTTTACCAACGACGGCCGGGAGAACATCGTCGACGACTATTGCGCCCTGATGGCCGCAACCGAACTCTTCCGGGCGACGAAAGCCGACAAGTATAAGGAGGCCGCGGACAAGCGTGCCCGGAACCTGATGACCCGGCTGACGACACACGGACAATACAAAGACTATTGGCGGGCGGACGACGGCGACCGGCCGTTCTTCCATCCCGCCGATGCCGGACTGCCCCTGGTCAGCCTGATGAACTATTTCGAGACAGCCGACGCCGCCCTGAAGGAGGAGATCCGAGACGCCGTCCGACGGTCGATGACCTTCGAGCTCGCGGTGACGGCGGAAGTGAGCAATCCCTTCGGTTATGGCCGTCAGCTTGTCCAGAGCGGGAAGGGCGTCCGGCGAACGAGCTTCTTCTTCCCTCACGACACCGAGACGGCACCGTGGTGGCAGGGGGAGAACGCCCGGTTGGGTTCGCTGGCCGCCGCGGCCCGCTTGGCTTCGAGAATCTTCTCCGACGACCGGGAATTCCAGTTCGGAGTCAAAGTCTTCGCTCAGGACCAGCTGAACTGGATCCTCGGCCTCAATCCTTTTGACAGCTGCATGCTCTACGGCCGGGGGAGGAACAACCCGGAGTACATGTTCTTCGATTCTTACGAATACATGAACGCCCCGGGCGGCATCTCGAACGGAATCACGGCCGGATACACCGACGAGGAAGACATCGATTATAACCTTCACTTCGCGGTCACCGGCAAAGACGACGATTGGCGGTGGACGGAACAGTGGCTGCCGCATGCCTCCTGGTTCCTGTTCGCCGTCGCTCTCGGCGACGACTGACCGACCGACCGCATCGATTCTCTTTTAGGCCGGAGCCGCTTCAAGGAAGCGTTCTCCCTCGGCTGGGCTAGCAGCCGAGCTTCCAGGCTCCCGCTTCTTTTTTCAGGACACAGACCGATCGGCCGTCCGCTTTGACCGCGATCTTCACCTCCAGAACCTGAGGGGCGAGCAGGACGCGGAGCGTATACGTGCCTTCCTTGAGCTTAACTTCCTCACCGCCGACAATCCCTCGGCCGGCCTCTTCGCCCTTCTCGTTCAAGACGACATATTCGATTTGGAGTGTCTGCTCCAGGGCCGAAAGAAGCTCCCCGGCGTTCTTGGCATCCAGATAGCGTCCGTCTGTGGACTTGGCGATGGCCTCGAGCTGCTCGCGCGACTCCTTCTCCTTGATGTCAAACCCGACGATATGAACCTTGAGCTCTAGGCCTGCGGTCTTAATGGTCGGGGCGATGGATTTGATGTCACCGTTGCAGCTCTCGATCCCATCGGTGACGAGGATAACCGAACCGTTGGGGATCTTCTCGAAGTCCTTAATCGCCTCGAGAACGGAATGGACCAACGGCGTCTTGCCCTTGAGCTGGATCTTGTTGACGGTCTCGATGAGCAGGGCTTTGGCCAACGGCCCGATAGGAACGAGAAGTTCGGTGTCGGTGCAGGCCCGCCGGTCGTTGAGGCCGTACCTGTGGCCATAGACCCGCAAGCCGACGTTCATGGATTCCGGCAATCCGTTGATAATCTGAGTCAAGACCTGGCGGGCGATGGTGATCTTCGCTTCACCGGCAATCTGGCCCCACATCGAGTTGGAAGCGTCCATGATGATCTCGACGTTCTTCGAGGCCTCTTTCTCCGCGCCTTTTTCAAATTCCACGCTGATTGTCCCCGACCCGAGCCGCTTGACCGGCGACATGTAGATCGGAACGTGCCCGCAGCAGAACTCCAGCATCAGCGCGCCGAGGGCCCCTCTGTAGACATCGAGCCTCTCTTCGTTCCTTGCCCCATCCCAGGTTCCGTCGCCATTCTGGTGATCGACGAGGAAACGGCACATCCAGTCCTTCCAGATGCGCCAGTCGTCCCCGCCGGCCAGGTACATGACGCGCGTCCCGTAATACCAGTAATAAAAGGGGTAGCCGTCACCCGGCTCTTCGACATTCCACCGGGGAGCGAAGTCCTGCATAAAACGTATGGCGGGGGGGATCATCGGATCCTTGGGATACCCGGAAAGCTGAAGGGAAAGCGCGCCCATCCCGGCGCGAGCGCAGGATGATCCTGCGTCTCCGGGTGAGTTATACCTGAATGATCCGTCATTTTTCCCCTGGAGAGACCTGACAAAATCGGCCGCCGCGGGGAATGTCCATTCGGGCACGGTGAAGCCCGCGTTGACGGCGGCCTTAAGGGCAAGGACTTGCCAGCCCGTTACGGAAATATCAGAATCCGTGCTGTCCGGGTTATAACGCCATCCACCGTAGGCGCGGGAATCCTGTTGAATCGGTCCTTTCAATGTCTCGGGTTTGTGCTCAGTATTCTGGGAGCGGATGATGAGCTGCACGGCCTCCCGGGCGATGGGCTCCAGGCTCTCGTCATCGAGGTCCACGAGAGCTTCGATCACGGCCAGCGTGGTAATGGCGTGCTGATACATCTCCTGCGTGCCGAACGTGCCCCCGCGGTTGGCCGCGTCCCTCGAGCCTTCTGGATACTTGGAGCTCGGGATGTATTTGGATTTCAGGAAGTCGAGGGCCGCCTTGACGTTGGCCGAATAATCCTTCTGGACGCACTTGGCGCCGACAAAGGCCATAATGGACAATCCCGTGTAGGCCTGTTGATATCGCGCCCAGGAGCCGTCTTTCTGCTGGGTGGAAGCCAGCCGATCGAGGGCCTTGATCAGGGCCTGCTGGACTTCTTCGGGAGAGGCCGGGGGTTTTTGCGGCTTTCCGGCGTAGAGCATGTATTCGGCGCCGGTGTTCTGCCCGCTCCGGGCTCGGACTCTCAGATAATAGGTCCCCGGCTTGAACTTCATCTTAACGATCTCTTCTCCTTGACCGGCTTCTCCTCGATTGGATTGATCGAGCCGGCTTTCTTTAAGGTCGAGAAGCTCAAGACTCCATTTCACCCCAGGAATCCCCGAAATCTGCATGACGATCGTATCGACGCCGGGCGCAGGAATATTCAGCACGTAGTAATCCCGGTCATCCTCCCCAT
Source organism: Candidatus Desulfaltia sp. (assembly GCA_035528895.1). Taxonomy (GTDB): domain Bacteria; phylum Acidobacteriota; class Aminicenantia; order Aminicenantales; family UBA8522; genus UBA8522. The sequence goes on along the minus strand of DATKXS010000195.1, from coordinate 979 downwards.
TGATATGTCCGACGAGGGGAGAGTTCAGTTCGATCTTGCTGGCCTGTTTGATGTCATTGTTAGGCTCGGCCTCCTGATTTTCCTGCCAGGGTCCGAGAAGGCGCGTGTTAAGGATATACTTATCCGTAATGTTCTTCTGGTAACCTTTCACCCAGATATAATACGTGCCCTCGGTGACGGTGAAATATGACACTGATTCCGGCTCGCCTTTTTTGGTGTCGTTGACGTCCCAAAGTACCTTATACTCCTGATCAAGAATCTGGAGCCGGCTATCTGCGCCGGGGACGGCGCTGATAGCGACCTCGATGTTGTTTTTGCCCGGTTGGTCGATGATCAGCTTATAGTAATCGTCGTCGCCGTCCGTTAAATAATATCCCTCCCAGCTCTGTCCGAGGCGGATCTCGGTCGCGTCCTCTTTCCGGTTATTGGGCTCCGCTTCCAGCCCTTCCTTCCAAGGGCCCAGAATCTTCGTGCTCAGGGTGTACGGATCATTCTTGTTGGTCTCCCGTCCATAGACGCTGACGAAGTAGGTGCCCTGTTCCAAGGCAAGGTTGAAGATGGATTCGGGACCGCTCTCCTTGGTGTCGTTGACAGTCCAGATCCGGTTTCCCCCCTCGTCGTGGAGATTGAGCTCGGCGTTGACTCCGGGAACGGCCGAGAGGTCGATCCGGACCAGATTCCTGCCCGGCGCGTCATTGGTCAGTTTGTACCAGTCTTCATCTCGCCCATGATCGAAATAACCCTGGACGCTCCGGACCAATGGGAGGTCATTGGCCATCTCGCGACGGTCGTTGGGCTCGGATTCCCAGCCGTCCTGCCAAGGGCCCGTTATTCTTATGGTCAAGGTGTATTTTTCCTTGGCGGCCTTTCCGCTGGCGTAGATTCGGACGTAATAAATACCGGGTTCGACGGGGAAATGCGTTAAGGATTCGGGCTCGCTTTTCGGCGCGTCGTTGAGTTCGATAAGCCTTTGATTGCC
>DATKXS010000194.1:0-12377 GCA_035528895.1 Candidatus Desulfaltia sp. | reverse complement strand
TCGGCCAGACCGAGGCTGAGGGGTCGGTGTATTGCCGGAATGTCCGGCTCTGCGGCTCCGATGTCCTCCCCGCGTTCTACAGGTTTCGGGATTTCCGCCCGGCTTGGATCGACGACGCCCTCACTCTCACAGAGGCCACGTCTTTCCTGGCTGCCCTTCGCCTCGTTTTCGAGGACGGGATGAATCCCAAAAACTACCACCTGGACGCCATCGAATCCCTGTAGGCCGAGATCAAGGAGGCCATGGGGAAAAGGCCCCGGAAGGCCCGGCCCGAGGCCCTCCGGAACTGCCTCGAAGCCAGGGGAGATCTCACGCCATCGGAGCGCGTCGGGCGAGCTTTTTTCGACGCGGAGCTCGAGGATGGAGTCAAGGCCTTTCAACGCCGTCATGGTCTCGAATCCGACGGCATCGTCGGGGCGGCAACCGAGGCCGCCCTGAACATCCCCGCCGAAGTACGGCTGACGCAGATCCTGGCCAACCTCGAACGCTGGCGCTGGATCAACCAGGATCTGGGAGAGAGGTATATCCTGATCAACGTCGCCGATTTCCGGGTCGGCGTCTTCGAGGACGTCCGGGAGGTCCTGCCCATGCCGGCCATCGTCGGGAGCGCCTAGAGGCGCACGCCGGAATTCAGCGGCAAGATGACCTATATCGAAATCAACCCCACCTGGACCGCCTGGCTGGCCGACGACGGGCGAGTGCACTTCCGGGGGGACATTTACCAGCGGGACGCGGCCCTCTCTGAGGCCTTGCGGTAGAACGTGTCCACACCGGCCGAGTAGCCCGGCTTACCAGGTCCGGACGCGGCCGATATCGACGTGGACGAAATTCGATTCCGGGTACATCCCCACGCCCCCGCCCCGCAGGGAAACCGCCGCCTGATAGAGGTCTTGAAGCTTGACGCCCGGGACCCGGATGTCGACGGCCTGCCCGAGGAGGTGCAGGCTGCGCTCGGCGACGCCTGACCCCTTCGCCCGCAGGAGGGCATTGGTCCGGGGCGACCGGTAGCCGGAGATGACATGGTAGGGCCGGCCGGCGCCGGCCTTCCGGGAGAGCGCGTGAAGCAGGTCGAGGAGCCGGACATCGATGTCCTTGGTTTCTCCGGTCCGATGGTCTCTCAGGATATGATTGATCTTCTCGAGCGACGGGGAAATGAGGCAGCCGGAATGACAATAGTCGACGTCCGCCCACTCCCCGGTATGGGTGTTGTATAGGGAAAGGCCGCGGTCGGGGGGAAGAGGCTCGGAAAACGCGGCGGCGCCCAGACCGATGAATCGGCGGCGGCTCAAGGGCTCAGGAACCGACATTTCCGGTTCTTTCTTGTCCATCGGCTTTTCCAAGTAACGGGCAGCATTATACCAAATAAGGCCCATTTTTCCTATAAAAACGGCCAAGTTCCCATCGTTTTGCATCGTGACCCTGGAATTGTGTTAGATATTGAACATGCGCGCGCCCTAAGGGGGGCATCCAGGGCTAAGCTTATTGCCACTCCCGTCATGATTCCGGAGGCCGCCGCGGCAGTGCGCGGATGTCGTCGCGCAACGCGACCAGCTCCTCCCGAAGGGCGGCAACCTCTTTGGCCCCCGCCAGCTCGGCTTCGCTATTCTCCGCATCGCGGCCGATGAAGAAGGTTGCCAGCGTCGCCGTCACGTAGCCGAAGACGGCGAAGGCGTAGAGCGCCAGGAAGACGCACAGCACGCGCCCCTCGACCGTCTGCGGCCAATGCTGCGAGCCCATCGTCGTCATGACCATTGCGGTCCACCACAGCGCGTCGGCGTAACTGTTCAGGCCGCCGGACGCCCCTTTCTCGAACGTATACATCCCGGCCGCGCCGGCGAAAACGACCAGCACGGTGAGGGCCAGCACATAGCTGAAGCCCCGGCGGTGCAGGCTCGCGCCCAGAGCGCGCATGCCGCGGTTCAGCGAGCTGACGATGCGGAAAAAACGAAGACCTCGCCCCACGGGGGCCAGCTTGAGCAGCCGCAACGCCCGGAAGACGCGGAAGATGCGCAGTGCCGGTAGCAGCAGCGAAAGGGCGATCAGCCAGTTGCTTTTGAGATAAGCAGCCTTCCGCGGGGCCAGGACGAATTGAACCGCAAAACTGAGGATAAAGACGACCCAGATGATCGTGCCGATAGTCTTAAACAAAAGACTCTCGCCCCGGATGATTTCCACTATCAGCAGCGCCAGCCACGCGAAGGCGAGTATCAGCAGCGGCGTTTCCAGCCAGTCGTCAAGGCGTTGGAGCAGCTCGTAGCGCTCCCTTTCCAGCACGTCCTTGCCGGGGGGGAGCGCGTCCTGCTTCTCGCTGCTGCCGATGCCGCTCATCGGGTGTCCTCGCGCCCGGCCGTCTCGGCGGCGTCGTGTGATCCCCCCCCGTCCTCCAAGGACAACCGGCGGTGGTCGGGGAAGACAGGAACAGGCGGGATGAATTTTGCTTTCATTTTCGGTGATCTCCTTTGATACGTGACGTTTTCGGTATCAGCGGCAAGCGCACTTTAAGGACAGAAATTCGCTTGAGGTTCGGAATCAACCCTTCCCCTCACAAAATAAGGGTACCCCGGCCCCGGACACGTATTAAGAACTCAAAATCCAGATTACTTGCACGAGCCTTTCTTACCTCCCTTGCGCTTACCGACACCCTTACCCTGTGCTCGGCCTTTACCTTTGCCTCGACCATCGCGAGGCCCTTTCGCCCCAGTTGCGGGGCCTTTTCCATCTCGCCTCGGCATCTGAATCACCTCCTTTCTCAGAAGTGTATCCCCCTCTCCCCGGTTTTCTCTCATGATACCTGGACCGGTTTGGGGGGGGGCGGGTCAGCACTTTAACGATGCTCCACCTCAAGTGCCGACTCTCTCAGGCCGGCATTTACTGGACGCATGGCTGACTTAGAGGGGTAATTACCCATTGTTCAGGCGCGATATGTCAAGTAGAATTTTGTCCCTCTCCACCGCCCGCCTCTCTAGCCCCCCTTGTCCCCCCTCCATCCTGGCCCTCGTCGAACCCGCGTTGGCGCAGCCTTTCCACAGCGAACCTCCCGACGCAGGAGGATGTCAATAAAAATATCGGGACCTTGCGGCTGGTTATTTTCACATTCACTTGATCAGGTCCAGGAGCTCGGCCATGATCATCGCCGTGGCCCCCCAGACCTTATGGCCTCGAAAGATGTAAAACGGCACGCGGACATCCAGGTCCCGCAACCGCCAGACTTCACGTTGAACATTGCGGGTGTCATAGAGATGATCAAGAGGAACCTCGAGAACCTCGGCGACTTCGTGGGGGGACGGGTGGAAATCCGGCCGGCTCTCGGCTGCGGCGACCACCGGATAGATGCAGTAATTGCTCGGGGGGACGTAAAGAGGAGTCAGTTCACCCAAGATCCGGACTGATAAAGGCGAGACGCCGATCTCCTCTTCGGCCTCCCGGAGGGCCGTTTCAAGGACGGACTCATGGCTGTCCTGGTGCCCGCCCGGAAAGGAGATCTGGGCCTGATGGTGAGCGACGCTCGATGTCCGGCGGGTCAGGACGATGTGGAGCCGGTCATTCCAAGGATAGAGAAGGACGAGCACGCCGGCCTTGTGGCAGGAATCCCCGACCTCCTGGTAGGTTTTGTCTTCGTGCCTGTGTCCGGGGACCATCTTGAGCTGCGAGACCAGCCCGGGCTTGGGCCCGCGGAGCCGTTGCTCGAGGATTTTCAGCCGGTCTCTTGTTTCTTCCAAAGGCATCACCAAATTCCCTGAAAAATTATGCCGAGATTTATATCGCGGCGCCGGTGCGAAGTCAACAATTGGGGACAGTAAATCATGTCCCCATATTTCTTTCCATTATTCTGGACGCGGAGGCCTTATTCCAGCCAATTATCGACTTGGAGTCCCTTGATCCGCCGGAACTCCGTCGTGTTGTCGGTCACCAACACGGCGTCAAGGCTCAGCGCATGAGCGCCGATCTGGGTGCCCAGGGGACCGATCGGCCGTCCGGCGCTTTCGAGTGCGGCGCGGACCGGGCCGTATGCAGCGGCTGCTTTCTCGTCGAAGTCAACAATTTCCAGAGGCAGGAGGAATTCTTCCAGCGCTTCTCGGTTCCTCTCGACGAACTGGCTCTTGGCTATTCCATAACGAAGTTCGGCCAGAGTGATCGTCGAGATGCCGATATCACCCGCAGATAACTGGCCGAGTCGTTTGAGGGCCTTTAACGGTTTTCTTTTGATAAGGGCGATACAGATATTAGTATCGAGCATATATTTCATCAGAACGGCTCGCGTTTTTGCGGCTTCGGCTGTCCGCGTTCGGCCATGAAATCATCCGTGAATTTATCGAGACTTCCGACGAGAGAGTCCCACGAGTTCTTGGCCGGGATCAGGATGACGGCGTTGCCTGATTTTTTGATGAAGACGTAGTCATCATCGAACCGGAATTCCTTGGGCAGGCGGACGGCCTGGCTCTGGCCGTTCTGGAATAACCTGGCTGTCTTCATAGCGCCTCCGCGGTAACGGATAAAATATATATTAATAATATATACTTTCTTTCGATCTGTCAAGCCCGGGTTTTCCAGCCGCCGACTTCTCAGACGCTCCGCATTCATTCTTTTTTCTCAATAACGGAAGATAGAGAAAAATACTATCCCAACTTGAAGGGCGGTTTACCGTGGAGGGAGCTTGCGGTACCAGAAGAAATAGAGGCCGGCGAGCCCCATGGTCAGCCAGCCCCAGATATTGTTGATATTCTTGGTCCAGCAGGCGGAGGCGAAACCGACCAGCATCATCATGGCTCCAAAGACGTAGCTCGCATTAATCAGTTCTTTGTTCTTGGCTTTCGGCCGCCCTCTTGCGGAATTAGGAGCCCATGCCGATCAGGATTGTGAAGTAGGCGAGGATAACCGCGGAGTTACCGCTGCCCAGGTAGCGCATGAAGATATCCTTTAGGTGTGTTTGAGCTTCAGGGTGACGGACGCGCCGGCCGGAATGGCCCAACGGGAATGTCCGAGAGGCGCCTTCTCCTTGAGGAGGATGAGATCAATTGTCTCCCGTTCGGGAAGAACGATCTCGCCTTCGCAGCCCTTGGGAAGCTCCAGCGTCAGTTCGCGGTTCCCTCTATTGCCAAGCGAGCGGAAGACGAGCGGGCCGCGGACGGTCCGGGCGACGAGTTCCAACTGGCTCAGGCCCGCCGGCTGCGGTCTGATCTCGACGCGGCTGAACCCGGGCTCGAGGGGCCGGATCCCAGCCAGTCCCATGTACGCGATATAGATAGGGACAACGGCGCAATGACTCCACTGCTGTCCGGAATCCGGCTTAGCCTCCCAATCCTCCTGCAGGGTGTTGTTGAGCAGCACCGAATCCATCGTCGCCCAGCGCTCCCGCAGGTCCTGGAGGATGATGTCGGCGCGGCCGCCCTTGGCCAGGGCCCAGAGCCGCCAGCCGGCATTGGCCGGATAGGAGAATCCCATCTCGGGCGGGCACTCGGCTAGAGCCCGGAGCGAAGGCCCCGCGTTTTTTCCGGGGAATTGGTCAAAAAGAACCGCCGTCGCCAGGGACCGGTCGCAGAGACGGATCTTCCCTTCTTCCTTGAGCCAGGGCAGGTTGTTGACGAAGATCTCGCGTTCGGGGCTCCAGAACTTGCCGGCCGCGGCGGCCAGGAGGTCCCGCCCGAAATTACGGGCCGCCTTTTCCTGCTTCCGGTCGCCGAAGGCCCGGCAGAGGGGCACCAGCGCGTTCTCGAACATGGCCGCCGCATAGAGATTGAAGGCGCATTGCTTGTGTCGCTGTCTTTCATAGGCGTTGTGGTCGATCCAGACCGCCGGCGTGCCGATGTTTTCGACCGGCAAGAGTCCGTCCCGGCCGCGGATGCCGTGGAGATATTGAGCGAAGCGGATGAGGCGCGGGTACGGTTCCCGGAGCGCTTCGAGGTCGCCCGTGTAGAGATAATGATGCCAGCAGTCGAAATTGAAACCGACGCCGTGGTCGAGAAGGGGACCCCAGCGGGTTAACTCGAGCTGCCGTTCGACCAGCCTGGCCAATCGGTCATAGGCCGGCCAGCAGTCGAGAAAATAACCCTCGAGAGTTTGCCCCTGGCTGAAGGTCGTCAGGTAGCGGGCCGGCTGCCGCGTCTCTCCGAAGGCGAGATAGATGGCGTGGGTTTGATGACCGCAGTCGCCGCTGTACTGCTGGCGTTCCCGGGCCATCCCGTCCACCAGTGTCTCCTGGGCGCAGTTGTTGAGCGTGTTGATCGAAGCGGCGATCAAGCGCTGAAGGGGCGGCTCGGAAACGCGGAGATCCGGCGCGTTCGGCCAGGGGAAGGTGCGGCGGCGCACGCCTACGTCGCGCACCTTGACCCGTCCCCTCACGTCGTGGATATGGAGCTGGAGCCAGCGCAGGCTCTCGAAATCGAAGCCTTCGAACGTGTTGATCCCCTGGCGGCAGACGAACCGGCTCCAGCTGTCGAAGTGGGTGTTGAGGAGGGGCGGGCCATCGGCGGCATGGGCCTCGTGGACGAGAAGCTCGACGGTCGTCCCGGCGGGAGCCTCGATGGTGAAATAGGGCCAGCCGACCACCTGCTCTTCGAGCTCGAAAGTCAGCGCAGCGCCGCGCTTTCCGTCAAGAGCGACCTCCCACTGGCCGGGGCCGGTTTCGACGGCGCTGGGGCGGCGGACCGCTTCGAAGGAATCCGGGGGCCGGCATTCGAAGTATTCCTGCGGGGGGCGGCGCCAGTCTATCCAGAACGATTCGGCCAGCCGGGCGGCCGGGACGGGCGTTTCCGAGAGCAGCGGGATCGAGCGGGGCCGGAGCTCTGTTTCTGCGGGACTCTCCAAAAGGTCATTGACGTACTCGTAGTAGCTTGTCGAGAGCGCCGGCCTGTTGGGCGAGCCTTCGAGCTCCATGGCTTCCACCCACTGCGAATCCTCTTTAAAACTCGGCAATGTCCAGCCGTCCGGATAGAGACGGGCGTCGAACTCTTCCTGGAGCGCCCGGAGGTACCAGCGTTTATACTGGCCGGGACGCCAGGCCCTCGCCAGGTGAGCTTTCCAGGAGCCGTCGGAGACGATCTTGACGGGGCTCCCATTCGCACTCTCGGTCTCGAGCCAGAACAGGAAGCCCGGTTTTCCCAACGGCCAGGTTCCGTCGCCGTGGCCGTAGTAAAGGACAGTGGCGCCGATGATGTTGCGTCCGGGCTGGAGGAGTTCCGTCAGATCAACCGGGTCGGCTTCCGGCCAGCGCGGGTCGGCCGGTGCCGGTCCCCATTGGACGCGCCGGCCGTTGACCTCGAGCCGATAGCGGCTCTCGGCGGCAATCCATCCGCCGGCCCGGATCGGCTTGGCGTAGAGGATGAGCTCGCGCCGGAAGAGGACGAAGGTGTTGGGCAAGCAGCGTCCCGAAGGATACCAGATCCAACGGGCGGGTTCGAGGTCGGGAAGGCCGCGTTTTGGGGAGGGGAGGGGAGCGACGGTTTCGATCGGAGAGGAGCTTTTTATTCCCGGTCTGTCGGACGGCTTTTGGCCGAGGGCGAGCGAGCCGCCGGTTATGGCCGAAGATTTGATGAAATCACGCCTTTTCATGACAGCCCCCTTTCCTGCCGCTTGAGTGGAACAAACTCGGGATGGGCATATCCATAATGGAGTTGCAGAAAGAATAAAGGACTCCCGGGGCGAAGTCAAACATGGAGATTAAAGATATTGCCAGGGAGCGGATTTTTGCATAGAGTAGAGGCGCCGGCGATGAAAAAAATTCAACCCCTTCTCGTTTCGCTTTGTCTCCTGTCCCTGATAGCCCCGGTTGCAACCCGGGATACCGCTTTCCCTGAATCACAGGACCTGGGTGCCCGGATCAAGAAGGTCAAGAACGGTTTGATCACGAACCCGGGTATTGTGATCAAAGGGCAGCCGCCGAACACGGCGGCCATAGGGGAGCGGATGAAGAAGTATCGCCTCCCTGGCGTCAGCATCGCCGTCATCAACAAATATGAGATCGAGTGGGAGGAAGGATACGGCGTCAAGGAAGCCGGCAGTCCAGGCCCGGTGACACCCGACACCCTCTTCCAGGCCGCTTCCATCAGCAAGCCCGTGGCCGCCGCGGCGGCGCTCTATTATGTCGAGAAGGGCTTCCTGGGTCTCGACGAGGATGTCAATTCACGGCTGCGTTCCTGGAAGGTGCAGGAGAATCAATGGACCCGTAAAGAGAAGGTCACTCTCCGTGGACTTTTGAGTCACACGGCAGGTACGACCGTCTCCGGATTCCCCGGCTATGCGGAAGGAAAGGGATTGCCTTCGCTTCTCCAGATTCTGAACGGACAGAAGCCGGCCAACACGCCTCCCATCCGGGTGGATATCGAGATCGGCTCCCGTTTCCGGTATTCGGGAGGCGGATACACGATCCTGCAGCAGCTTCTTGTCGACGTCCTGGGCAGGCCTTTTCCCCAGATCCTGCAAGGGATTGTGCTGCTGAAGCTGGATATGAACCGGAGCACCTATGAACAGCCCCTCCCGCAGGCCTGGGTTGGGGCAGCCGCTTCGGGCCACCGTCCCAACGGCAGCGTTCTGCCGGGCAAATGGCACACCTATCCCGAAATGGCCGCGGCAGGGCTCTGGACGACACCTTACGACCTGGCGCGCTTCGCCTGCGAGATCATGCTGGCGAGTCAAGGCAAGTCCGACCGCGTTCTTTCCCAGGTGATGGTCGAGATGATGCTCACCCCGGCAAAAGAAGGCTACGGACTGGGCCTTATCGTTAAAGGGAGCGGGCGGGATTTGCAGTTCTCCCACAGCGGCGGCAACGAGGGCTTTCGCTGCCACATGATGGCCTATCCGGAACGAGGGCAGGGGGCTGTCATCATGACGAACGGAGACCTCGGCGGCGACTTTCTCCCCGAGATCCTGCGCAGCCTCTCCGCCGAATACGGCTGGCCGGACTTCAAACCGACAGAAAAAGAAGTCTATGGCCTCGATAATCGGCAGCTCGAAGGATTCGCCGGCAGCTATCGGTTCACCCCGGCCGAGAGGATCAAAGTCAGCCCCGGGAACGGCTGTCTTTTTGCCGATCCCGTTTTCATCCCCCCGGATGGAAAAGGACAATGCGTCTTTTTCGCCGAGTCGGAGACTTCGTTTTTTTCGACGGAAACGGAGGTGAGGATCGTCTTCGCAAAAGACGCTCAAGGCCGGGTGACCGGCCTCATCTTGAAGCAGGGGAATACCCAGCGCAAAGCCGTCAGGATCAAATAGGGGACGTTCCCAAAGGTGCCACCCTTTGCTGGCATTACGGGGACATGATACGCAATTCACAAATAAGGTTTGTGTCCCCAGAATTCATCCAGGCTGGTTTCTCCGGAATTATTATCTTTTCCGAGAGGCGGCCAGTTCTCCCGCCGCCATGTATTCCTTGGGCGAAAACTCCTGGATCCAGACCCGGATGGTCGGCAGGGGGGCTCCGATCGATTCCTGGACGGCCCGGGTGATGGCCGTCAGGAGCTTTTCCTTCTGTTCATCCGTCCTCCCCTCCAGCAGATGGACCTCGATGAGCGGCATGATTTTCCTCCTTTTCAGGCGTAATTAGGACCGTCCCCATTATCCTAATTTCCCCGGCGCTTCCCTTAATTCGAAAAGTAAGAGATCGGATAGCGATGTCTGCATCCCCTCGATTTGAGACGATAGAACGGCTTCTTTGCGGATATACATGTAAAGAAAAAGATCGATATCCGGTGAGTATCTTCCCTTAGATTTTATCTTCAACTCGGCAAGAACACGGAAGAGCCTACCGTTGAAGGATCGATGTCTTACTGATAATCGGGAAGCCCAGCCTTAGGCTTCTGATCCCACTCTCCTCCATATTATTTTTTCTGTCCTCTTAAGTGCCCTTATTATCAAGTATCTCTACCATTATCCCGACTTTCTATTTTTACATTGAAGTTTTTTCTTTTCTCTATCCCTCTTTTTTCTCTTTTTCTTCTCGCCTTTTCTTTTTTTTCTCTATCTCTTCTCTCTTTTTCTATTGTCATTGATTTGCTTCTTTCTTGGTGATTCCTTTTTTCTCTTTCTCTTCCTCTATATTCCTCCCCGGAAAATCATTTAATCTTATTTGTCTTCCCTTTTATCCGCTCATTCCTCCACCTGACCAAATTATCCCTTTTCTAATATCTCCAGATTTACTCTCTTTTTCAGTTTCATTCCAGCAGCACCGAGAATAACTCGGATAGCCTGAGCGTTTCTTCCCTGTTTTCCAATAACCTTGCCCATATCCTCCGGAGCAACCGTTAGTTCAATGATTGAGCTCTGTTCCCCATCTAATTGGGTAACCTTCACCTTGTCCGGGTTGTCCACTAATGATTTGACAATCAGCTCAACGAGTTCTTTCACTGCCATCTCCTTTAATACCTAAATTGGTTTTTTCGCCTTTGAGCATTCCTCTCTCCTCTCTCCTCTTTCCTGAGGGGTGAATTCGCATCAATGTCTTTTGAGCTCCAATACTTTCATTTTCTCAAAAATGAGCTAATAAAGCAAAGCCAAGGTTATTGGAATCGAGGAAAATGGGAAACAAAAAGTTCTTTCACAACTCAATCCCGGATATAGATATGACTATTCATAAAAGGACTTCAGTTTTCGAATGTATAAAGAAGAATGCTTTAATTTTCTTATCGCTTTTTCTTCGATTTGCCTTATTCTCTCACGTGTAACCTTGTATTGCTGCCCGACTTCTTCAAGGGTATGATCGTTGCCGTTTCCCAATCCAAATCTCATTTTTAAAATACCTGCTTCTCTCTCTGTGTGGACTTTCAACGCTTCCTCAATTTTCTTTCTCAAATCAATGGAGATGACTTCATCGACGGGCGAAAGGGTATCCTTATCCTCGATAAAATCACTCAGCTTGCCTTTTTCCCCTTCTCTTATTGGGGCCTCGAGTGAAGCCGGTATCTGAGCAATATTCATTATTTTATGCACTTTATAAACGGGTAAATCCATCTTTATCGCAATCTCTTCACCTGTTGGTTCTCTGCCTTTTTCCTGGACAAAGTTTCTTGACACCTTATTTAATTTGTGCATGACTTCTATCATATGCACAGGAATCCTTATGGTCCTTGCCTGGTCAGCAATGGCGCGTGTGATTGCCTGTCTTATCCACCAATGGGCATAAGTTGATAATTTATACCCTCTTTGGTATTCAAATCTATCCACTGCTGTCATCAAGCCGATGTTTCCTTCCTGGATCAAATCAAGGAACTGGAGTCCGTAGTTGTTGTACTTTTTGGCTATGGAAACCACGAGTCTCAAGTTAGAGCTGACAAGTTTTTTCTTCGCTCTATCGCAGATCTGTTTTCCTTTAGCAATGGTTTGCAGTGTCTTTCTTAATTTCTGTGAATCAAGACCGCTCTCTTTCCTGTATAATCTCAGAAGCGTGTCGATATTATTGATTCTAAGTTTCAGTTCCTTTCCTTCTTTCTTGCCCTTAGATCTAGCTAAAAAGGCATCCAATTCTTGCTGACTTGTTTCTAATTTGTCGATGACCTTTAGCTTTTCACTGAGACTCTCGATAATTTTATCTCTATAAACAGAGCGGATACTTAATTTCCTAATGAGATGACTCATATTTACGATGAAACGCCCACGTGCAACCGCATATTTCTCTGACGCAGGGATTTTTTCTAATTGTGTGTTTAATTTTCTTATTTCACTGAATATGGCGAGAATCTTCTGCTTTTTCTTCTCAAGTGTTCCTGTTGCGTATTCCTCTTCAATGGAGTCGAACAAAGAAAGGATGATTTCATCATCTTTATCGAGTTTCTCTTCCAGTGAAAGAATTTCATTTTGGACAAATCGTGTTTTTGCAAGGGCTTTAATGACTATCTTCTCTCCCCGTTCGATTTCCTTTGCTAAGTCTATTTCTTCTTTTCTTGTTAGCAGCGGAACGGTAGCCATCTCTCTCATATAAATTCCGAGAGAATCCGATGTTCGCCCCGGTTCCTTGAACGAAATGTTGAATCCAACGTTTTTCATGGCGATTAGGATAGCTCTCCCTGTCAGGGACGGCCGGCAACTAAGGTCAAATTGGCGGGGCCGAGATCGAGACCTGGATCTTCCTGAATTCCTTGTTTTTCAGCGCTTATTGCTTCTCTTGGGACTTACTGTACGTGAACGCTTTGAGCAATTCGAGGGGCAGAGGGAAGATGATCGTGGAGTTCTTCTCGACGGCGATCTCCGTCAGGGTCCCCAGGAACCTGAGCTGGAGGGCCTGGGGATTTGTGGAAATGATATCGGCAGCCTGGGTGAGCTTGCCCGCTGCCTGGAACTCGCCTTCGGCGTGGATGACCTTGGCCCGGCGTTCGCGCTCGGCCTCGGCCTGCTTGGCGATGGCCCGGACCATGTTCTCCGGAAGATCGACATGCTTCATCTCGACCATC
>DATKXS010000193.1:0-18280 GCA_035528895.1 Candidatus Desulfaltia sp. | reverse complement strand
TGGATCGCCATCGTCCTGTATTTCTTGATCAGTCTGGGTATAGGGCTATACTACCGGCGCAAAGCGACCAGGAGCGTCAGCGATTTTTTCGTCTCCGGCCGCAACGTCACCTGGTGGCTGGCCGGGACTTCGATGGTGGCGACGACGTTCGCCGCCGACACTCCGTTGGCCGTTACCGGTCTGGTGGCCCGCAACGGCATCGCCGGAAACTGGATCTGGTGGAGTATGGCTTTCAGCGGCATGCTGACCGTCTTTTTTTATTCGCGTCTCTGGCGGCGGGCCGGGGTGCTGACCGACGTGGAATTCACCGAACTCCGTTACAGCGGCCGTCCGGCCCGGTTCCTGCGGGGCTTTCGGGCTTTTTACCTGGGTTTGCCGATCAACCTGGTGATCATGGGCTGGGTCAACCTGGCCCTGGTGAAGATCCTGATGCTCGTGCTCGGGGTGACCAAGGTCCAGGCCCTCCTGCTCACGATCGGAGTCATGTTCCTCACGGCCGCCATCTCGACGCTCTCCGGCCTCTGGGGGGTCCTGGTCACCGATATGTTCCAGTTTGTCCTGATCATGGGCATGGTGATCGTTTTAGCCGTTTTCGCCGTCCATAATGCCGGCGGCATGAGCGGTCTGGTCGACACCATCCATTCGCTCGAAAAGAGCGGCGGGGCTCAGGGCTCGGTCCTATCCTTTGTGCCCGACCTCAATTCGGCCTGGATGCCGCTGATCACTTTTCTTGTTTATATCGCCGTCAACTGGTGGGCTTCCTGGTATCCGGGAGCGGAGCCCGGAGGCGGAGGGTTCATCGCCCAGCGGATCCTGAGCGCCAAGGATGAAAGACATTCGCTTCTGGCGACGCTCTGGTTCAACATTGCCCATTACGCGCTCCGGCCCTGGCCCTGGATCCTGGTGGCCCTGGTGGCGGTGGCTCGTTTTCACGGAGACCCGGGCTTTGTCGCCGACCCCGAGTCGGGCTACATCCGCATCCTGATCACCGATCTTCCCGTTTCGCTGCGGGGGCTGATGATCGCCGGGTTTTTCGCCGCCTACATGTCGACTATCGCCACCGAGCTCAACTGGGGCGCCAGTTATCTGGTGAACGACCTTTACCGGCGCTTTCTTGTTCGTCGCAGGAGCGAGCGCCATTACGTGGTGGCCTCTCAACTGACGACGATGGCGCTGATGATCCTTTCGGCCGCCGTCAGCTTCTTCATGGAATCGATCGCCGGCGCTTGGAGGTTCATCATCGCTGTCGGGGCGGGGACGGGCCTGGTCTACCTGCTGCGTTGGTTCTGGTGGCGGATCAATGCCTGGAGCGAGGTGGCGGCCATGACGGCGGCGTTCGTGACCTCCATCACCCTCCAGGTCGGGTTCGGCCTCAGCGAAAGCGAGCCCCGGGAATTCGCTTACCTACTTCTCATCACGGTGGCCGTTACCACGGTTGTCTGGCTGAGCGCGACCTTCCTGACGAAACCTGAGCTAAAGGAGGTCTTGCTCGAGTTTTATCGGCGGGTCAGACCCAGCGCCGCGCTGTGGGGTCCGATCGCCGGAGAGGCGGCCGACGTCCGCCGGCAGAAGGACGGCCTCTTCAACCTCATGGATTGGCTCCTGGGCGTGGCGATGATTTATGCGTTTCTGTTCGGGGCCGGGAACATCATCTTCGGGCGGCCTGAGCCCGGCGTTATCTTTTTGGCGGCGGGACTGGCCTGCGGCACGGTCATCTACAGGGATCTGAACCGGCGCGGCTGGAAAGCCGTTATTGAATAGCTCGGGGCTCCTTTTCCTCCATTTTCGCAAGGTTTGGGGCAGTGGCAGGAGAAACCCGTATGAGGAGTGAGCGGGCAGGGTTTCTCGACCGGAGGGAGAGAAGAGCGAACGACGAATTGAGCCCGTTTTCCGCGCTGGGAGAAAACGGGCGCGGTTTCGATGCCACTGCCCCAAACCCTCCGTTCAGTCTTCGACGGGTCTCCGAGCCGCCAGCCCTCGCTATGGGAAAAACAGGTTGCACCTAAGATATCCGCAGTATATGCTCAGGGCGAGCTTGCGTTAAAAATCGGAGGCTTGTTATGGAGTGGAAGATACTATACCTCTCGCGGGCCGATGTGGAGGCCGTTGCTGTGCCGATGGACCGGGTGATCGCGGCCGTCGAAGCGATGTTCAAGGAGAAAGAGGAGGGCCGGGTGGAGATGCCGCCCAAGCCCGGGATCCATCCCCGGCCGGATTCGTTCATTCACGCCATGCCGGCTTATATACCCGGCCTGAGTTCGGCGGGGATGAAGTGGGTGAGCGGTTTTCCGGAAAACATCAAGAAAGGCCTGCCCTATATCAGCGGGTTGATCGTCCTGAACGACCCGGAGACGGGGATACCCCTGGCGGTCATGGACTGCGCCTGGATCACGGGCATGCGCACGGGCGCGGCTACGGCCGTCGCCGCCAAGTTCCTGGCTCGGGCCGATTCCCGGGTGGTCGGTATTCTCGGCTGCGGTGTTCAGGGGAGGAGCAACCTGGAGGCGCTGAAGGTTCTTTTCCCGCTGCAGCGCGTCATGGCCTACGATACCAACCTCCACGCCCGCGACCGCTATGCCGAAGAGATGTCTCGGAAATTCGACCTGGACGTCGTCCCTGTCGGTATGCCCGAGCGGGCCGTCGTCGGAGCTGATATCGTGGTCACGGCCGGCCCGCTCCTCAAGACACCCCATGCGACCATCCCCCCCGGCTGGCTGGCCGAGGGGGCGTTTGCTTCACTCGTCGACTATGATTCCTATTGGCATAGAGATGCCCTAAAGGAAGCAGACAAGTTCTGCACCGATGACGTCCCCCAGCTTGAATACTACAAGACGCTCGGCTATTTCCGGGATATCCCAGCGGTTTATGCTGAGCTTGGTGAGCTCGTGACCGGCCGCAAGCCGGGCCGGGAAAGGCCGGGGGAGAGGACCATGACCTGCAATCTCGGCCTGGCCCTCGACGATATGGCGACGGCGCCGTTGGTCTATCGGCTGGCTGTAGAGAAAGGCCTGGGAATCCCGCTTCCGCTCTAGGGCCGAAGGAAATCCTTCTCCCGGATGACCCGAACAAATCGGTGAATCCGCTTAATAATTCACCTGCAGGCCCATATTGAAAAACATAAAGGACCAGATGTCCGTCAATTGTTCTATGGCCTTGGTGATGTTGCTGGCCCCATGTCCAGACTTCGTCTCGATCCGGATCAGGACGGGGTTTTTGCAGCTCTGCTTTTCCTGCAGCGTGGCGGCGAACTTAAAAGAATGGGCCGGCACGACGCGGTCATCGTGATCGGCCGTGGTCACCAGAGTCGCCGGGTAGCAGACGCCATCCTTGATGGTGTGGAGCGGCGAGTAGGCGTAAAGATACTTGAATTGATCAGGGTCGTCGCTCGACCCATACTCCACGACCCAGCCCCAGCCGACCGTGAACTTGTGGAAGCGCAGCATGTCCATCACTCCAACCGCCGGGAAGGCGACCTTGTAGAGTTCCGGCCGCTGGGTCATGCAGGCGCCGACGAGCAACCCCCCGTTGGACGCGCCGGCGATGGCCAGCCTGTCGGGGGTGGTGTATTTTTCCCGGATCAGGTATTCCGCTCCGGCGATGAAGTCGTCGAAGACATTCTGCTTCTTCTCCAGCATACCCGCCTTGTGCCAGGTTTCCCCGTATTCGCCGCCTCCCCTCAGGTTGGCCATGGCGTAAACGCCGTCGTTCTCGAGCAGAACGACGTTGGAGACGTTGAAGTAGGGAGTGGAGCTGGCATTGAAACCGCCGTAGGCGTAAAGAAAGGTCGGTCGCTTTCCGTCCAGTACCAGACCTTTCTTGTGGACGACGAACATCGGGATCTTGGTCTCATCCTTGCTGGGATAAAAAATCTGCCTGGCCTCATAGTCATCGGGATTGAACTTGACCTCGGTCCGGCGGAAGACCTCGGAATTGCCGGTCGGGATATCGTACTTATAGATGGTCGGGGGGTAGGTGAAAGAGGTAAACGTGTAAAAGACGAGGGTGTCCTCTTTCTTGCCGCCGAACCCTCCGGCCGTCCCGAGCGCCGGAAGCTCAATTTCTTTCTCCAGGTTTCCGGTGAGATCGTGCTGGAAGATATGGGTACTGGCATCCTTCAGGTAAGAGGCGAAGACCTTCCCTCCGACGATGCTGGCGCTGGTCAGCACATCGAATTTTTCCGGGATCAGGGCTGTCCAATTTTCTATGGCCGGGCTCTTTGTATCGACGAGCATGACCTTTCGGTTCGGAGCGCCCATGTTGGTCATGACGACGAGCTTGTCCTCGAGGTTGTTGATGACGTAAGTATCGAACTCGAAGCCTTGGACAAGAGGGATGAACTCGGCCTTCTTCGCCCTCAAGTCCTTGAAGTAAAGCTCATTGCCGCGCGTTCCCTCCGAGGTCGTCAGGAATAGGAAGCGTTCATCCTCGGTGACGTCCACATTGTGGTAGCGACGCGGATTGGCAGGGTCTGCATAGACAAGCGCATCCTCACTTTGAGGGGTCCTAAGCCGGTGGTAGTAGATTTTCTGGTTTTCGTTGGCGGCGCTGAGCTCCTTGCCTTCTTCCGGCTTTTCAAACCCGGAGTAATAGAACCCGTCGCCCTGCCAGGCCGCACCGCCAAATTTCGTCCACTGGATGCGGTCTTCGAGTTCCAGGCCGGTTTCGATCTCCATGACCCTCATTTCCGTCCAGTCCGACCCGCCTTCCGACCGGGAGTAACAGGAGTAGCGATCGTCGTTGGAAAACCCGCTCAGAAAGGCCCTGGTCGTTCCGTCCGGGGAAAGCGAGTTGGGGTCGAGAAAGACCCGGGGTTCACCGTCCAGCCCCTTTTGAATGTAGATGACGCTTTGATTCTGGAGGCCGTCATTTTTCATGAAAAAGTAGTATTCTCCGACACGGAAGGGCGCCGAAAAGCGGGGATAATTGTAGATCTCGGTCAGCCGGGCCCGGATCCTGTCGCGGAAGGGGATCTGATCCAGATAGCCGAAGGTGGCGGCGTTCTGGGATTCCACCCACTGCTTGACGTCCTCCGCCTTGTCATCTTCGAGCCAACGGTAGGGGTCGGCGACTTTGGTCCCGAAGTAATCATCCACCACCTCTCCCTTTGCGGTGACGGTGTAGGTGATGGCGGGCTGCTTTTCCTTGCAGCCGAACGGCATCAGGGAAAGTGCGATGATCGAGAATAAGATGAAGAGTCGTCTTTTTTGCATGATATCTCCTTTCCGTCTAGAGAAAGCGATTGTTATAAACGCCATTCTATGCAGAATGGAATTTTATTTCAAGGCGGACTCAGGTTGCTTTTTTGCGGCTGGAAATAGCCAGATCGCCGCAGAGAATCCCGCGGGGGTTCAGGCACTTGTTACAAGAGATGCAGTCCGACCGGCCGGTTTCCCCCGTGCGAAAGCGCCGGATGAGGTCGGGCTCGCGGATGAGAGGCCGGCTCAGAGAGACGAGGTCGACCTTTCCCAGTTCGACCGCCCGCTCCATTACGGCCAGGGTTCGCAGGCCGCCCAGTCCGAATACGGGGAGGCCAAGCGCGGCCTTGAATCGGCCGGCAGCCTCGACGAAATAGCCTTCTTCGTCCTCCGACCTGAGGCCCTGCCACATCGATCCTCGGCCGGCTTCCGACATCCCCCCGCTGACCTCGACTCCGTCCAGGCCGGAAGACTCGAGCAGCCGGGCTATCTCGATACTCTCCTCGATTTCCAGTCCCCCGGGCAGAAAATCCGAGGAGTTGAGCTTGGCGATGACCGGAAAGTCCGGCCCGGCCGCGTTTTTCAGGCATTCTACGATCTGGCGCACGATCAAGGTGCGGTTGAGAAGAGACCCACCATACTCGTCCTCACGCCGGTTCGTATGGGGGGAGATAAAGCTGCTCAAGAGATAACCATGGGCGACGTGGATCTGGACACCGTCGAACCCTGCCTGTTTGGCCCGCCGCCCAGCCTGGACGAAGTCGTCGATGATCTTCTTGATGTCGTCCTTCGTCATCGCCCGGGGCATGACCTTGAAGACCGGCTCATAGACGGCCGAAGGAGCGAGGGGAGTGCAGCCACAGATCTTCTCTTTGGTCTGGCGGCCGGCATGGGAGATCTGGAGAAAGACACGTGAGGAGAAACGATGGACGACCCCGGGGATCCGGCTCAAACCCTCCACCAGGCCGTCCTCGTGGACCCCGATCTGCCGCGGGCTGGCTTTTCCGGCCGGGTTGACGAAGGCGTGGCCCGTGATGATCAGCCCGACTCCTCCCTCCGCCAGACCGGTGAAGAGCGAAAGGTTTCGTTCCGTGATCGACCCGTCCTCCCCGGCCATGAAATCGTGGGTGGCCGACCGGACGAAACGGTTCGGGATGGTGACGGAAGAGATCCTGATGGGCCTGAAGAGGACGGACTCCCTCATCTCTTATAGACGAAGATGGTGTGTTCCTGCCCCGTGCCGTCTTGGAGCGTGACATAAATGACTTCCTTCTCTTCCCAGCCGGGGATGGAGTAATTATGGGAGACGACAGGGGTGCCGGGTTTGAGCTGCGCTTCGAGAAGCGGCCGGAGCAGGGCGTTGGACTCCGGAAGAAGATAGATGGTTACGGCCGTGGCCTCTCTGATATCGGCGTTCATGACGTCTTGGAGCCGGAATTCCACCAACGGCTCGACTCCCGCTTCCTTGGCCGCCCGCAGGGATTCCTCGATGCGCTGAGGGTCGATATCGATGCCTACGCCCCGGGTGCCGAGCTTTTTGGCGGCCGTGATGACGATCCGGCCGTCACCGCAGCCGAGGTCGAAGAGGACATCGTCCTTGTCGATTCCGCCCAGTTCGAGCATCTTGTCGACGACAACCATCGGCGTGGGCACGAACGGAGCCAGGTCGGCGACGCCGAAAAGGCCGTGCGATCCGCTGTAGAGCTCGAGGTCGTCGTTCTCGTCATAGCGGAACGTGTAGGGGAGGCCGCACTCGAGGCGGTAGTCGATCACCTGGCCCTTCCATTCGAAAGTGACGTCAACGGGGCTCTCGCAGGGCCAGCGGTCGAGAGCGTTGGGCTTGAGGTATCGGATGGTCGGCCGGCTGTCGCGGACAAGCTGCCGGATCGTATAACGGACTGTCTCTTTGGTCAGGTTGCGGACAGACGTTTCTTTCCTGCTCGGCGAAACGCCCGAGACCTGTCCGCCGGCCGCCGTCCCGGCGGCCGCTCCGACGAGCATCACCTGGATGAGGATGAGAGCGAGGGTCTTTCTTTTCATCAAAAGTGGATCACCAGGCTGGTGTCAAACGACAGAGAGGCTCTGTTTTGGAGAAAATCCCAGGAGGTCGTCACGTAGGAAATTCCCAGACCGCCGCAGATCCCGAACCGTCCTTTGCGGATCTCGACGCCGGTGAGGAACGAGGGTCCCCAGAGGGATTTCTGCTCCCGGCTGTAAACATAATCGTAATCCCAGATGCCGATGACCACTTGAGCGGCTTCCACTCGCAGGCCGCCGTACTGGATATCCACATAAGGGTAGAAGAGAGGGGATTTGACAGGAAGATAGTATTTTATGCCGACGCTCCATAACGGCTTATTCTTGACCCAGTCCGTTTCCGAGTAGACCAGCGTTGTCGGAAAAATTCCCGCGCCCGCGTGCAAAGCAATTCCCATCCCGGTGTTGAACTGAAGGGAGGCTCCGGCCCCCCCGAAGGACGAGCCATAGCCGAGCCCGAAAGTGAGACGCCCCGGACCCTTTCTTGGAGCCGGGATCCGGACCGGCTTGATAGTCTGAGGCTTGACGGGTTCCACCTCCGGCTTGGCCGTCTCGGCTTCCTTTTTTTTCGGGGCCGGTGTCGGAGGAGGGACTTCCCGGGTTTCCGCCTCTTTTTTCTTTTCCGGCTGCGGAGCGGCTTCGGCTTTTTCAGGTTCCTTGGGGATTTCGGCGACAGCGGGCGGAAGGATCTGCCAGACGGCGTCCTGAAGAGATCTCTCCTTCTTTGGGAGGACGATATTCCTCTGCTTTGGGAGAGCGGTCAGAAGAGGGAACTCCTTGGCCTCGACGGCCGTTTTCTTATCCTCGACAGGAGCCATCTCTTCAACCCTCCAGGAAAACTCCTCGAGAGGCGCTGCCTTAAGGGGGAATGAGTAGGTCCTGCTCTTAAGGAGTTGGGTGAAGACGAGGACTTCGCTCGTCTCGGGAGGGATCACTTCTAAAGTCCGCCAGGCCAGCTCCTGGAGGGAAGGCTCTTGGCGAGGAAGAACGAGGCGCCTGTTCTCCGGCAGAGCCGTTGCAATCAGAACCTCCTCCACCTTGGGGGGCGGCTGGGGCTCCGGCTTCAGCTCCTTCTTTTCTTCGGCCTTCGGGGGGAGGGGAGCCGCCGAAGGCAGGGCTGGCGGCTGGGACTCGACCTTTTCCGGGAGCTTTTTTTTCTCTAAGGCAGGAGGAGAAGTCTCGCCGACGGGTTCGACGGCGGAATCCAGGACGAAGCCGGAGATCCGCGCTCCATAGCGCGAGGAGGAAAAACTCACATGGTACCAGATGTCTCTGACCTTTTTCGTCTGGAGAAGGTTGAGCAGGGCGCCTTTCCCGACGATGTCGATCCGGGTGCTGCCGCGGCTCGGCTCGATATAAATGCTCGCTCTTTCGGCGATGACCCTGACCTGCTTGATGTTCGGGTTCTCGGCCGGGCTGACATCGGAATACAGCGGGGGGATGATCATCAAAAGCAGAGCCGCTGCCGGGAGGATGCGTTTTCTGTCCATTGGTTTAGAATAAGCCATCCCCTAGAATGTAGACCAGAACGGCCCGGCGGTCAAGCTTTTGCTATTGGCTTTGATCTATGATAAATAAAGCTCTCGATGTTTGAAATCCGGTGACACCATGAAGACGATCGCCACATTTGGAGAGATCATGCTCCGTCTTTCTCCGCCGGGCTACGAAAAACTCTTCCAGTCCCCGGCGCTCTCGGCCCGTTTCGGGGGAGGAGAGGCCAACGTGGCCGTCTCCCTGGCCGCTTTCGGGCACCGCGTCCGCTACATCTCGGTCTGTCCGGCCAACGAGATCGGCGCTGCCGCCGTGGCCGAACTCCGCAAATGGGGCATAGAGACGGACCACATCCTCAGGCAGGGGAAAAGACTGGGGATTTATTATGCCGAGAGCGGCTCCAACCAGAGGGCCGGAAAGGTCATTTACGATCGGCAGCACTCGGGCATGGCCGAGGCCGCCGTCGGCGATATCGATTGGGACGCCGCCCTGGCGGACGTCGACTGGTTCCATACAACGGGCATCACTCCGGCTCTCAGTGCGACGGCGGCCGAGATGACCGTCCAGGCCGTCCGGAAGGCCGGAGAAAAAGGGATCACGGTGTCGCTGGACCTCAACTTCCGAGCCAAGCTCTGGAATTATGGCAAGACGGCCCCCGAGGTAATGGCTGAGATCGTCCCCTTCGTCGATGTGGCCATCGGCAACGAGGAAGACTGCCAGAGGTCGCTGGGAATGGCGGTCGAAGCCGACGTCGGATCCGGGTCGCTGCCGTCCGCGGCCTATGCGAAGCTGACCGCCGCTGTCCTGGACCGGTTTCCCAACCTCCGGCTCGTGGCCATAACCCTACGGGAAAGCCGGAGCGCCGATCACAATGTCTGGTCGGCCGTCCTCAGGAACAGGGAGAAGCTCTATCAGAGCCCGGGCTACGCCATCACCGATATCGTCGACCGGATCGGCAGCGGCGATGCTTTTGCGGCCGGCCTGATCCACGGGCTGCATTTGTTTGGGGACGAGGAAAAGGCGCTGGCCTTCGCCGTCGCTGCCTCCTGTCTGAAGCATTCGCTCCCGGGTGATTTCAGCCTCTTCACGGAGAGAGATGTCCTTGCCCTGATGCAGGGTGAAAAATCAGGCCGTATCCAGAGATAGGAAAGCCTCGCCGTCAGAGGAGAAGCCATGAGAGTCAAGGAAGTCCTCGATATCATCCTGGCGACGAAGGTCATCGCGGTAATCAGGATGTCGGACACCAGGAAGCTGGCCAGGGTCGTCGAAGCGATCAAGAGAGGAGGCGTTCGAGCCATCGAGATCACCATGACGACGCCGTCCGCTGTCGAGATCATCGCCGAAATGGCCGCTGAGAAGCCGGCCGGAACCCTCGTCGGTGCGGGAACGGTCTTGGACGGCCAGACGGCCGAACGGGTTATCCGGGCGGGCGCCGACTTTGTCGTCTCGCCGGTCACGAACGTAGATGTGATCACGATCTGCAAGCGGAACGACACTTTCGTGGCTCCCGGCGCCTTCACGCCGAACGAGATCCTGGCGGCCTGGGAAAAAGGAGCGGACGTCGTCAAGGTTTTCCCCGCGACATCGGTCGGGCCGAAGTATTTCCGGGACCTCCGGGGTCCGCTCCCTCAAGTCCGGCTGATGCCCACCGGAGGGGTGAACATCGAGAACGCCCGAGAGTTCATCCGCAGCGGAGCCTGTTGCGTGGCCATCGGGACGGCCCTCCTGGACAAGGAGGCCATCGCGGCCGAGGACTGGGATGGGCTGACCGATAAGACCAAGGCTCTGCTGGAATCGCTGCCTTGACCGCCGCAGAGAACAAGACCTTCTGGAACAGGGATTTCATCCTGGCCCTGCTCGGCTATTTCTTTCTTTTCATGAGCATCAGCCTTTTCTTTCTCTATCCTCTTTTCTTCAAGCAGTTCGATACTTCGGAGACCCGGGTCGGACTGATCATGGGGGTCCACAGCCTGATGGCCATTTTCATCCGTCCTTTCTTCGGCCGGCTGATCGACGTCCGGGGGAGGAAGGAGGTTTCTCTCTCCGGGATCGGGCTGCTGATCATCATCATGCCGCTCTTCCATCTCGTCCGCGACGCCGGGATTTTTCCCCTGGTCTTGAGGGGGCTGACCGGGCTCGGCTGGGGGATCAGCATGACGGCCACCATCACCATCTGCTCCGACCTGGCGCCGGTCGAAAAGCTCGCTCACTCCATGGGGATCATCGGAGTGGCCGGTCTCGTCGCCAGCGCGCTGGGACCCGTTCTGGCCGAAGAGACCCTGGGTCGGTTCGGTTTTACGGGGCTGTTTCTGGAGAGTTCGGCATTTCTGGCGGCGACTTTCGTCTGCATCCTGGCGACCCGCGAAGCGCCGCGGGTCATTTCCCGGAGGAGAAAAGGGCATATCGACCTGAGGAAGCGATTCTCCATCCTGACGATCGCGGTGATCGCCGCTCTCCCGGTCTTTCACGGCGCGGTGCGCAGCGCGGTCGTCTATTTCATCGCCCTTTTCGGCAGGTCGATACCGGTTGACCGGGTGGGACCGTTTTTTTTCAGCTTCTCTGCCGCTGCTATCCTCACCCGCCTCTGGATCGGCGATATCTCCGACCGCTATGGCCGGAAGCGGGTCATCTTCCCGGCCGCCTGTATCATCAGCTTGAACTGCGTCCTGATTTCGTCCGTGGAGAGCCAGGCGATGTTCATATTAACGGGCTTCATCGGCGGATTTGGGCAGGGCCTGATCTTTCCGGCGCTGAGCGCTTATATCATCGATATCCTGGGTCGCGAGAACAAAGGCCTGGCTCTCAGCCTTTACTTGTCCCTGTTCGATGTCGGTATGGGCGTGGGTTCTCCGTTCTTCGGCTGGATCTCCGACCTTTCCGGCTACCGGACGATGTATCTTATCGCCGGGGCCATTTTTTTTGTTTTCGCGGCGCTCTTCGCCCTCAAAGCCCCGCCTTCGCCGACGCCGGCGGACGGATTGCCGAGTGACCGGGAGAATGATAGAATCCCTGAATGGCGAAACTGAGAGCCATCCTGGCCCAGGGATGAACCGGTGAGCGTTCGCGAGATGATACTGTCCCGGAGGACGGTTCGCCGATTCAAGCGGGTGCCCATCGACCGCTCGGTGCTCCAGGATGTGGTGGATGCCGGCCGTCTGGCTCCCTCGGCCGCGAACCTCCAGCCCCTCGAGTTCGTGGTGGTCGATGACGAGATGGTCCGACAGCAGATCTTTCCCTGCCTGCGCTGGGCAGCCTATATCGCCCCCCGGGGAAATCCCCGGCGCGGCCAGGAGCCGATGGCTTATGTCGTCACGCTTATCAATCTCGGCATCCGGGAAAAGGGCTTCGAATACGATGTCGGCGCGGCCATGGAAAACATGATCCTGGCCGCCCGGGAGGCGGGGCTGGGGAGCTGCTGGCTGCTTTCCATCGACCGGGAAAAGATCGCCGGAATCCTCGATGTTCCTCCAGGTTACAGGGTCGATTGTGTTCTTGCGCTGGGCTTTCCCGCCGAGAGCCCGGTGGCGGAAGAGATGACGGATTCTTTTAAATACTGGCAGGATGCGGAGGGAGTGCTCCATGTTCCTAAACGATCCCTCCGATCGGTCTGCCGCTTTAACCGCTTTGGCTGAGACTACTCGCCGGCCACGGTCAGTTCACCGACCTTGATCGTTGGGCCGCATACAGGAGCCCGGAAATCAAGGTCGTTTCCGACCGCTTCGATTTGATTCAAGATCTGTTCCAGGTTTCCGGCGATGGTCACCTCGGAGACAGGATAGGCGACCTGGCCGCCCTCCACCCACAACCCGAAGGCGCCTCTCGAAAGATCGCCGGTGACCGGATTGAGCCCGTGCCCGATGGTCCGGGTGAGGAGGAGTCCCTTTTCCGTAGAGGCGATGATCTCCTGCGGAGTCGCTGTGCCGGGGAGGAGAAAGAAGTTGTTCGGGCTGACTCCGGTTCCATCGGCGTTGCCCGTCGAGGGAAGGCTCAATTTGCGGCCGGCGTAGCTGTTGCAGAGGAAATGGCGGAGGACTCCGTTTTCGACCACAGTGGTCTTGCGGCAGGGGAGGCCTTCGCTGTCGAAAGGCCGCGAGCCGAGTCTCCCGGGCATCAAGCCGTCGTCGACGACGGTGATGTTCCCCCCGCCGATACGGGTTCCCAGTCTTTCGGCCAGAAAGGTGGCCTTCTGGTAGACGGCGACGCCGGAAACGCAGGCGAATAAGAAGCCCAGGAGCCAATTTGTCATCCCGGGCTCGAAGATGACAGGGACGGCCTGGGTCCGGATCTTTCGCGGGTGGAGTTGCCGGACCGTTCTTTCGACGGCCTTTTTGGCCACGCTCTCGGGCGTCTCCAGGTCCCGGAAGTGCCGTTTCACCGAGGCCCAGTGGTCCTCGACCTTGTCGTCGGTTCCTCCTGCCTGGAGGCCGACGCTCAGGCTGCAGAAGGTCTGGTCATAGGAACCGAGAAATCCGTGCGAGTTGGCCAAGACGGCCGTGACCTCGTTGCTGATGAAGCTGGCTCCATGGGAATTGGTGATCCGGCTGTCCTCGAGGGCGATCCGTTCGGTCTCCAGGGCGAGCCGGATCTTCTGGGAGGGGTCGAGCCGCGAGATCTCGGGATCGACAAGACGCAGGGAGGGAATATCGATATCCTCAGAAGCCAGAGGAGGAAGCCCGGAATGTTCATCCCGGCTGGCCAGACCGGCCCGGACAACGGCGTTCCGAACGAGCCGGCGGACGGTCTCTTCAGCGAGGTCCGAGGAAGTGACATAGGCCGTCTTCTGATCCTTGATAACCCGGAGGCTGAGGTGGAGGGATCCGGCTTCGACCAGGTTTTCGACCTGCCCCAAGCGAACATCCACGCTGAACTCGCGGCCCTCGACCAGGCTAATCTCGACCTCGTCCGCTCCGCAGGTCTTCCCGAACTCGACGAAGCGTTCGGCTAGTCCCAAAAGCGAGTTGTCCCGACCCTTCTCTTTCATCGCCGGCCTCCCACGGTCATCCCGGAGATCTTGATCGTCGGGCAGCCGTCCGTCACCGGCACCTCCTGGCCCTCCTTGCTGCAGGTCCCTGTCTGGAGCCCGAACTCCAGGTCGGCGCCGACCATTTCGATCTTCTGGAGGATGTCGATGTTCGTGCCGATCAGGGTGGCCTGCTTGATGGGGGCGGTCAGGCGTCCCCCCTCGATGAGATACCCCGCGCTGATCGAGAAGGTGAACTTACCCGAGTCTTCCACCTGCCCCCCTTCGAACCTTTCTGCGTAGATACCCTTGGTGACGGACTTGATGATCTCCTCGGGGTCGTCCTGGCCTCGGTCGACGTAAGTGTTGGACATGCGGGGGATGGGGATACAGGTATAGTCCTGTCGACGGCCGTGCCCGGTTAGCTCCCGACCCATCAGCCGGGCTGAGAGTCTGTCCTGGAGAAAGGAATGGACGACACCGCGGTCGATAAGCAGAGTCCTTGCGGGCGGGGTGCCTTCGTCATCGATGCTGTAGGATCCGCGGAATGATGGTCGAGTCGGGTCATCATAGATCGTAAGCAAGGGAGAGCCGACCTTCTGGCCGAGCTTGTCCCAGAAGATCGAGGTCCGCTTGCGGTTGAAATCGGCCTCGACCAGGTGACCGACCGCCTCGTGGACGAGGACCCCGGCGTGACCGGGAGCCAGGACGACGGGCATCTCTCCGGCCGGAGCCTCGACCGCTTCGAGAAGCCGCAAAGCCTCCTCGGCCGCTTCCCGGCCGATCTTCTCCGGAGTGAGCACCCGTTCAAAATACTCCAGGCCGACGCGGCCGCCCCCCCCGGAAAACCCGAACTCCCTCCGCCTGTCTTTCTCGGCGACGGCCGTGCAAACGAGTTTCACCTGGGGTCGCGTGTCTTCGGCTATCTGGCCTTCGGAATTGACAACAGATACGTATTGGACATGGTCCTGGAAGAGGACCTTTACTTTCTGGATTTTCGGGTCGATCCGCTGACAGGCGCGATAAGCCCGTCGGGCGAGCTCGATCTTGTCCTGGAGAGAAGCCAGATGGGCGGGCCGGCTCAGCGGATAGAGGTCCCTGTGGCCGGGCGTCTTATGGAATGGAGGGATCGAAAGCGTCTTCCCGGAGTCCGTGATCGCGGCGGCGGTCAGGGCCGTCTTCTTGATCTTCTCGATCGACAGGTCGTTCGTGTAGCCGTAGCCGGTCTTTTCTCCCGAGATCACCCGTATCCCCAGGCCGAGGCTGACGCTTTCGGCCGTTTCCTTGATGATCTCCTCCTCCATATTGATGAAGCTGAAGAGGCGGTATTCGGCAAAGATCTCGGCGAACTCGCCGCCACGGGAGAGGGCCAGATCGAGGATCTTTTTTCGTTCGGTGTCGGTCAGCCGGAAGGGGTTCTCGAGGTGGATCATTTTTTTCTCCTCCTCCACAGAAAAAGCCGGACTAGAATCAGGATGGAGGCGATGGCAGACAGGGCGATGTAAGTCAGCTTGTTTCTGAACACGCGCCCATATTCTATGTCCTCCCGGAGGATTGTCAAACCGGCCGCTTCCCTGCCTGCCGTTTAAGAATGTCCCTGCTCCACTCGGGTTTTTCACGCTGTTCCCTCTGCGTTTTTTTCGGCGCTGCGGAACTCCGCATGGATATTCCTTCGTTAAGGCGCACGATTTATGCCCTCCATCGCAACTCCGAGTGATTTTTGCGTGCTCAAACAGTCCTCGCGGGCGCAAGCGCGGCTTCCCTTAAAAAACGCCTCGGGAAAGCTAAACCCTCGATGTCGCCTGTCCATTCTCAAACGGCAGGCTCGAGAATAAAGACTAGGTCGCTTCCCACGGACCGCCGCGGTTTGATAGAATGTCGCCGTGAACATGGACCGAAGGAGGGAATCGATGCGATCGAGATTATGGAAGGGTCTCATTTTTTTATCTTGTCTTGTGCTCGTCGGCCAGAAGCCGGTTTTGGGCGGCGAAGAAATGCCGGGGCCTCAGGCGCCGACAGGATTACGTTGCGAGTATCTGGTCAATCCCTTGGGAATCGATACGCCCGCACCGAGGTTCTCCTGGGTCCTTGAACACAGCGAAAGAGGACAGGGACAATCGGCTTACGAGATCATCCTTGCTTCTCAAGCGGATGCCGCAACCGGGGATTGTTGGGCGAGCGGAAAGGTGGATTCGACCGATTCCGTCCAGGTCGTCTATGGAGGGAGAGGATTGGTCGGCGGCAGCTCGTATTATTGGAAGGTCAGATACTGGGACAAGAGCGGCCGGCCGAGCCCATTCAGCCGGGTGGCCCGCTTCGATACGGGTCTGCTGGTTGGGGACGACTGGAAGGGAAATTGGATCGGCGGGAAGAACCAGCTGCGGAAGGAGTTCGAGCTGGAGAAAAACGTCGTCCGGGCGAGGGCTTATGTCTGCGGGTTGGGATACTGCGAGCTCCGTCTGAACGGGCGCAAGGTCGATCGGAACGTCCTCGATCCCGCCTGGACAACCTATGACAAACGGGCGCTCTATGTCACCTACGATGTCACCCGGTTTCTGCGGCCGGGGAAGAACGCGGTCGCGGCGATGCTCGGCCAGGGGTGGTTCAAATCGACCGCGCTCCTCTTCCAGATGATCATCGAGCTCGAGGGGGGTGAAAAGGTCGAGGTGGTGAGCAACGAATCCTGGAAGGGGACGGGCGGTCCGGTGGTCAAGGACAGCGTTTACAACGGCGAAACCTATGATGCCCGCCTGGAAACCCCCGGCTGGGATAAGGCTGGGTACGACGACGGCACATGGGCTGCCGCAGAACTTGTTGGCGGACCGAAAGGTGTGCTCTCCGCCCAGATGATGCCGCCCATCCAGGTTGTGGATACGATCGTCCCGCTGATCCTATCGAACCCCAAGCCCGGTGTCACCGTCTATGACCTGGGCCAGAATTTCAGCGGCTGGGCCAGGCTGCGGGTCCGAGGGCCTCGTGGCACAGCGGTCAAGCTGCGTTTTGCCGAGCTGGTCTATAACGATGGGATGATCAACCGGGAGAACCTGCGGGGGGCGCGCGCCGAGGACGTCTACATCTTAAAAGGGGAAGGGGAGGAGGTCTGGGAGCCCCGCTTCACTTATCACGGGTTCCGGTATGTCGAGCTCACCGGGTACCCGGGAGTCCCCACCATCAGCGCTATCCGGGGACGGGTCGTCCACACGGCCGTCGAACCAGTGGGAAGCTTCGCCTGTAGCAAGCCCGTTCTGAACAGCTTGCAAAGGATCATCGTCTGGGGACAGAAAACAAACCTCCACAGCATCCCCACCGATTGTTGCCAGCGGGATGAGCGGATGGGCTGGATGGGAGACGCTCAGGGAACGGCAGAGGAGGCCATCTATAACTTTGACATGGCCGCATTCTACACGAATTTCCTGCGAGACATCCGCGATGTCCAGGACGAAAAGGGAACAATCACGGACACGGTGCCTCATATCTGGGGCTCGCGGCCGGCCGATCCGGCCTGGGGCACGGCCTATCCACTGATCGCCTGGTATGTCTATCAATATTACGGCGACCAGCGCATCCTGGAAGACCATTACGAAGGCATTAAGATGTATGTCGAGTTCCTGCGCTCCCGGGCGGAGAACGGCCTCGTCAAGTTCAGCCATTACGGGGACTGGGTGGCCGTGGAGAAGCCGCCGGGAAACATCGTCTCTTCGTTCTATTACTACTATGATGTCAAAATTTTAGCCGACATGGCCGCGATCCTGGGGAAGGAAACGGACGCCAAAACGTACGGCAATCTGGCCGCCGCCATCAAGACAGCGTTCCATAGAGAGTATTTCGACCCGAAAACGGGGAGCTATGCCAACGGCACACAGACCGCCAACGCCCTGCCGCTTTTTCTGGACCTGGTGCCGAAGTCGGACCGGGGAGCCGTCTGGGGGAATCTCTTCAACGACATCGTTTATAAGCACGACTCCCATCTCACCACCGGGATCATCGGAACCAAATACATCATGGAGTTCTTGACCAATTCCGGGGCTTCCGACCTGGCCTACGATATCGCCACAAAAAGCACCTATCCGAGCTGGGGTTATATGATCGAAAATGGCGCCACCACCCTCTGGGAGCTCTGGCAGCTCCGCCAGGGGCCGTCGATGAACTCCCACAACCACCCGATGTTCGGGAGCATTGGGTCGTGGCTTTATAAAGCGTTGGCAGGGATCAACCTGGCGCCGGAATCAGTGGGCTTTGAAAAGATCCGGATCGCGCCCCAGATGGTCAGAGACCTACGGTTTGCCGCCGGGTCGACGCGGACGGTGAGGGGAGAGGTCTCCTCCTCGTGGTCACGCGATGAGAGGAGCGTCCGGCTCGAAGTCGTTATCCCGGTCGGCAGTGAGGCCGAGGTCATCATCCCGAAGTTCAATATCGAGAATGTGGTCATTCAGGAGAGCGGCCGGGTCGTCTATGACGCCCAGGGATACCTTGCCGGTTCGCCGGGCGTCCAGAGCGTGGAGACGGCGCCGTCCGGCTTCTTGATCAAGGTCGGCTCCGGCCGGTATGCTTTTGAGCTGACCGGAGACTAGCCGGAGCCTATTAGCGGTTTCCACCT
>DATKXS010000192.1:0-11919 GCA_035528895.1 Candidatus Desulfaltia sp. | reverse complement strand
TTTCAAGGAGAGGATCAATATACCGAGACTCTATCAGGTTCATACGGGGACCAGGGACTACGAGAAGGCCGGCGTCCGGGTCCTGCCTTTTCCCGCCTTCTGCAAAGAAGAGTCCATGCCCTGAGAATTATGGATGGAGACACTTAGTGTCACCATAATTCTTCTTGCACCCTCTCCCGTGGCCTCTCCCATCAAGGGAGAGGCGTTTAAATAATTCCTCCCCCCTGGTGGGGGAGGATAGAGGAGAGGGGGACGAGAAAATAGGACCGTCCCCGCTTAGATTACCGCCTTCTCATCCCGCCTTCCACATCTCCAAACAGGATCTGATCGATTATAAGAAGCTGGTGGGAAGAACGGTCGGCGAGAATATTCCGGATGACCGTTTCATCGAAGACGCCCCCAGGGGGGGAGAGAGGCGGAAGATCAACTCAGTCACGGTTTGCATCGTGCTCTTAGGTTACATTATTCGTAACCTCGTTGCTGGAGCTAAAAATTCGCATTTCCGGCCGGTTCCAGATATAGGGTAATTTTTTTCTTGATTATTTCCTACTAAAAGAGCTATTATAATAGCAATATTGGAGGCATGGCCATGAAGGTAGCAAATACGGTCGATCTGAAAAATAAAACGAATGAACTTTTAAGAGAAGTCATGCAAGGCAAGCCCTTGATCATCACTTATCGGGGAAAACCAGCGGCCTCTCTTCTTCCCCTCACAGAAGAAGATCTTGAGGACTTCATCATAGAACACAGTCCGACCATAAGACGAAAGATTGCCGCTGCCGAGAAAGACCTTAAAGCCGGCAAGGTGATTTCTCTTGTTGAATATCTATCTGCTTCAGAAAAATAATTTTGAGACGCTTCAGCGTTCAGTTAACTCAATCAGCGGCTGATGACCTGAATCGTATTCCAGATGAGCTTCGAGCGAAAATCCTCTCCGCTATCCAGAGCCTTTGCTCAAATCGGTTTTTATCGGGAGGAAATAGAAAAAAGCTCAAGGGATTTAAAGCCCCTCTCTACAGACTCCGCTCCGGAGACTTCAGAATTATCTATCAAATTAAGGATCCAGTTGTGACCGTCATGAGGATTATGGACCGCAAAGAGCTCGAAAGAATTCTTAAGAGACTAAAGCTGGGGTAAGGATGAACGATGGCCCCGGCTCCCTGCCAATTTGAAATGGTGACGAGGGGAGATTCATCGCCCGGAGCGGGAGTTCGCCACCTCGCGGAAAAAGGAAATTTTTAAAAGGAGGAAAGGATGGAATCAAAAATGCGGGTTGACAACTACACAAAATTTATTCTCACCGTCATTGCCCTTTGCCTTGTTTTCATTTGCCTTCAAGAGGTTAGGTTATTTCCCATGCTGTATGGCTCTACACCTGATATTGTTGATGTCCGAATTAAGGCGATTGAACGGCTACCCGGACAAAATTGGGATTCGATATTGATTGGCATTATTGATAAATTGCCCGTTGAAGTGGTGAATACGGCGGCGATTCCAGTGCAAGTAAAAAATTCTCTTCTGCCGGTGGACGTGAAGAATGTCGAAGTAAAATCAACTTTGAAGCCGATAGAAGTGAAGAAATAGAAGGAGAATATTTTACAGCTTTTAAGAGGGGATGATCTTGATGTAGACCTGGCGGCGGCGGGGGCCGTCGAACTCGCAGAAAAAGATTCCCTGCCATGTGCCCAGGACGAGCTTCCCGTCCTCGATCGGGATAGCAATCGACGCTCCCACGAGGCTCGACTTGACGTGGGCCGGCGAGTTGCCCTCCGAGTGGGCGTAGGGGAGGGAGTCGGGAATCGCCTTGCGTAGGGCCATCAGGAGGTCCTGCCTGACTGTCGGATCGGCGTTCTCGTTGATGGTCACGGCGGCGGTCGTATGCGGCACGTAGACGACGCATATTCCCGATTGGACTTTCGACTTCCGAACCTCGTCCTCGACCGGCCGGGTGATGTCGACGAAGGCCTCCCGGGTCGGCGTTTGCACATCGAATTTTTTCATGGCTGACCTCTCTTAATATTCACCCTCTCCCCAACCCTCTCCCATCAAAGGGAGAGGGAGGAGCAGGCCATTCTCTTCTCCCGTCGCAGGGAGAGAGAAGCAGATCATTTTCTGCTCCCATTAAAGGGCGAGGGATATTATTTCCTGTATTTATGAATTATTCAAGTCAGCCATCGGGGGGAGGAATTCAGGCGAAAAAAATTTAAAAATCACCCTTGACAAGCTCTTTTGAGAGGAGTAAATTCAGGCCGAAAACTACAATATTTTGTAGATTTGGCCGGCAAAGCACACTAAATATGGCATTCATGATGTCGGCCGCTTGCCCGGTTTCCGCTGTCTATAGGGAGGAAGGAGGCGCGCGATGACCCGCGGTATTTCCAGGATCAAAAAAAGAGATGGAACTGTCGTCGATTTCGTCCAGGACAAGATCACCAACGCCGTTTTCAAGGCCATGGAGGCCAACGGGATCAACGACCGCGCGGCCGCCAAGACCGTCTCCGACATCGCCACCTTCATGGTCGAGGACAAGTTCGGCGGTTACACCACCCCTTCCGTGGAGCAGATCCAGGACATCGTCGAAATGGTCCTGATGAAGCAGGGCTACCACGATGTCGCCAAGTCCTACATCCTCTACCGCGAGCGCCACAAGTCCATCCGCGAGGCCAGGCGGACAGGCCTCAACCTGGAGCGGCTGATCAAGGACTACATCAGCGACGTCGACTGGAAGATCCGGGAGAACAGCAACGAGGGTGTGATCAGCTTCTCCGGGCTCAACGCCCGCGTCTCCGGCGAGGTCCTCTCCAACTTCGCCCTCAACCATCTCTACAGTGAGCGCATCAAAAAGGCCCACCAGGACGGCGAGTTCCACATCCACGACCTCTCCTATCCTATCGTCGGCTACTGCGCCGGCTGGTCGCTCGAAAAACTCCTCCGCAAGGGCTTCGGGCACGTCCCCAACCAGGTCCACTCCCACCCGGCCAAGCACCTCGAGACGGCCACCCTCCACATGGTCAACTTCATCGGGACGATGCAGGGCGAGTTCGCCGGCGCCCAGGCCTTCTCCTCGGTCGACACGCTGCTCGCGCCCTTCGTCCGCTTCGATGGGCTCGACTATGACCGGGTCAAGCAGGACATCCAGAAGCTCATCTTCGGCCTCAACGTGCCCTCGCGCTGGGGCTGGCAGACGCCCTTCTCCAACCTCACCTTCGACCTTAACGTCCCGGACGACATGAAGGATAAAAAGGTCATCGTCGGCGGCGGCGAGCAGGACTCGGTCTACGGCGACTACCAGGAAGAGATGGACATGATCAACCGGGCCTTCCTCGAGCTCATGATCGAGGGCGACCAGAAGGGCCGGGTCTTCACCTTCCCCATCCCGACCTACAACCTCAGCCGTGAATTCGCCTGGGATACGCCGATCGCCGACCTGCTCTTCGAGGCCACCGCCAAGTACGGGCTCCCTTACTTCCAGAACTACATCGGCACCAACCTGAACCCCGGCGACATCCGGGCGATGTGCTGCCGCCTCAACCTCGACCAGCGGGAGCTGCTGCGCCGCCCCGGGAATATCTGGGGGCCCGGCGATTCGACGGGCTCGATCGGGGTGGTCACCCTCAACCTCAACCGCATCGGCTACGAGGCCAAGACCAGGGAGGAGTTCTTTATCAAGCTCACCGACCTGATGGTCCTGGCCAAGGAGTCGCTCGAGACCAAGCGCGAAGTGGTCAACAACATGCTCAAGAAGGGGCTGATGCCCTACACCCTCGTCTACCTCGGCCACTTCGACAACCATTTCTCGACCATCGGCATCCTCGGGATGCACGAGGCCTGCCTGAACCTCCTGGGCCGGGGGATCGGCACTCCCGAGGGAAAGGAATTCGCCGTCGAGACGCTGACCTTCATGCGCGGCATCCTGAAGCAGTTCCAGGAGGAGACGGGAAGCCTCTACAACCTCGAGGCCACCCCGGCCGAATCCACTTCCTACCGGCTGGCCCGGAAAGACAGGGCGAAATACAAAAACATCATCACCTCGGGCACCGAGAAGCACCCCTACCTTACCAACTCCACCCAGCTCAACGTCGATGCCACCCGCGACGTCTTCGAGGCGCTCCAGCACCAGCAGGACGTCCAGAGCCTCTACACCGGCGGCACCATCTTCCACACCTTCCTCCCCGAGTCCATCGACCGCGAGACCTGCCGCAAACTGGTCAAGAAGATCGCCCAGACCAAGATCCCCTACTTCAGCATCACCCCGACCTTCTCGATCTGCTACAACCACGGCTACCTGAGGGGCGAGCACCCGAAATGCCCGAAGTGCGGCTTTGACACCGAGGTCTTCTCCCGGATCGTCGGCTACCTCCGGCCGATCCGGACCTGGAACGACGGCAAGCAGCAGGAGTTCAAGGACCGGACGCCCTACGAGAAGATCCAGTAGGCGGCCATGGACTATCTTCTCTTCACCTACCCGAATTGTGATAAGTGCGAGGCCCTGAAGGATTATTTGAAGACGGCGTCCGCGGCGGGGGCGGGGCTGCCGCTTCGGGGTGAGGAATTGAGCCTGGTGGAGAAGGCGGGGAAGATGCGTGTCCGGGAGTACCTCGGGCAGATCAAGCGCGACGAGAAGGGGACGATCATCCTACCCGTCTTCGTGCTGCGGGAGGAGGGCCGGGTGCTTAGGATCTTCAACGACCAGGCGGAGCTCGACGGTTGGTTGAGATCAAGGGCCTAGAGAAGTTCGCGCCCCTCGATTTCCCGGGGTTCATCTCGGCGACGGTTTTTCTGGGCGGGTGCAATTTCCGTTGCCCCTTCTGCCATAACGCCGATCTCGTGCTGAGGCCGGAGGCGCTCGACACCATTCCCTTGGACTATTTCATCGCCTTTCTCGAGAGCCGCCGGGACTGGCTGGAGGCGGTCTGTGTCAGCGGCGGCGAGCCGCTCATCTGGGAAGACCTGGAAGTGTTGCTCCGGGTCATCAAGGACCGGAACATGCTGGTCAAGCTGGACACCAACGGCTCGCGGCCGGACCGGCTGGCCGATCTTATCGGCGCCCAGCTCGTCGATCATATCGCTATGGACGTCAAGTCGCCCCTCCACAAGTACAAGCAGATCACCCGCTCCGAGGTCTCCGAGGACGATATCGCCCGCAGCATCGAGATCGTCCGGA
The DNA here is from genome assembly GCA_035528895.1 of Candidatus Desulfaltia sp. Taxonomy (GTDB): domain Bacteria; phylum Acidobacteriota; class Aminicenantia; order Aminicenantales; family UBA8522; genus UBA8522. Next base: position 6,755 of record DATKXS010000192.1, on the reverse strand, counting down.
AGTGCGAGCTGCCCTACACCTTCCGGACCACGGTCGTCCCCGGGCTGGTCGGGGAGAAGGACCTGTTGGAGATCGCCCAGATGCTCCACCGGGCCAAGCGCTTCCAGATCCAGCAGTTTTCGAACCGGAATACGTTGGACAAGATCTTCGCCCAGGTCGATCCCTACCCGGAGGAGACCATCAGCCGCATAGCCGAGCTGGTCAAGCCGTATTTTGATGAGGTCCGGGTCGAGGGGGTATGAGAGGCGCCGGGCTGGGCAGGAGAGGCGGGGAGGAGAGAGGGCTGCAAGCCGGAAGGAGAGTCGTAAACTGGAATACGGAGGGCGGGGAGGCGACCGCAGCGGGAATTAAGGTGACACTAAACTTAATTCAGATGCTGACAATATTCGTGTCTTGTCGTGAATTAAGGTAAGTGTCCCCTTAATTCCTGAGGTGTCACTTTTTTCTCCTCCCCCCTTGTGGGGGAGGATTGAGGAGAGGGGGCACGAATTCTGAGACAAGCGATGAAACTGAGAGTGAAACGAATCAGCGCGGGGGCTAAACTGCCGGTCTATGGACACCCGGGGGACGCAGGCATGGACCTGTTCGCCGCCGAGGAAGTTGTGCTCGGCGCAGGAGAGGTGAAGGCCGTCCCGACCGGCGTCAAGATGGCCATTCCCGGGGGGTATGTCGGGCTTATCTGGGACAAGAGCGGGATTTCGCTCCAGGGTGTGCACAGGCTGGCGGGGGTGGTGGATGCCGGCTACCGGGGCGAGGTCAAGGTTGTCATGGTCAACCTCGGCAAGAAGCCTTACGTTTTCAAGCGGGGGCAGAAGGTCGCCCAGATGCTCATCCAGCCCGTCCAGGCGGTCGAGGTCGTCGACGTCGCCGAGGATGAACTCGACGAGACGTCGCGGGGCGAGGGCGGCTTCGGCTCCACCGGCAAGTTCTGATTCAATTGCCCCTAGTCGCCGATTCAGCGCAAAAAGACTAAAAAATAGGGCAGTTCTTTTTCTTCTCCTCTCCCCTGGCGGGAGGTCGACAAGCTACCCTCCTCTTCTCTCCCCCCGAGTTGGGGGGAGATTAAAGGAAGGGGAGGGGGCGCTGTTTTTCAAATCCGTGGGCAGGCGAACCAGTTCTCGACCCGAAGTCCGGGAATGCCGCTGAAGTGCCGGATGTTGCCGGAGACCATGGTCAGGTTGTTGGCGATGGCGACGGCGGCGATCTGGAGGTCCGGCTCGAACCTGGGCAGCCCTCGCCTCTCGAGATCGGCCTTGATCCGGCCGAAGATACGGGCGCTGTCCCGGTCAAAGGGGAGGATGGTCAGCCGGTGAAAGACCTGGTCCTCGTAGTAACGCAGGAGGTCTTTCCGGCCTTCCTGCCTGAGGACACCGAAGGTGATCTCGGCCACGTTCACGGCACTGGTGAACTGGGCGGCCCGCGGGGTTGCCTCGAGCCTGGCCATCAACTCCGCCGACCGCCGCTTCTTCAAAACGTGGCTGAGGACATCCGTGTCTAAGAGGTACATCAGAAATGGACCTTCCGCGCCTTGGATTTCGCCCTGGCCTCGTAGATCTCCTTGACCATCCGGTCGATCTCTTCGTCGACATCCTTGCGGGGGCGGTCGGCCGCAGCCAGGCCACCGGCCGTCCCGGCCTGTTGGCGCTCCCATTCTTCGTAGGGCAAGAGGGCGGCAACGGGCCTTCCGTGTTTGGTGATCACGATATGTTCCTTCTTTAGGATGAGACGCTCGACGAGCTCGGAGAGTCTCGCCTTGGCCAGGGTCAAGGGAATCGATTTCATGGCTTCGGCCTCCCCCCTATAATATGGTCATTTTGACTAGTTTTGTCAAGTCCGCCAGATTAAGGTCAAAATTGGGCTGACAAAATTAAGGGGAAAAATTAAGGGGACACTAAACTTAGTTCCTCATAATTTGTCGCATAATGAGATTGACTTTCGTATTTTTATTTGATATATAAATCCCCAGAAAAAGGGAGAGCGCCTGACTGCTTTTGTGAGGGAAAACCAAATGGCCTTAACGACACGCGAGGTCGGCAAAGTTATCATCTTTGACATCGAGGGGGACCTGGCCCTGCCCTTTATCGAAGAGATCGGTCTTCACCGGCGCGTCAAGGACATGTTGGGGGCCGGGAAAAGATATTTTCTCGTCAATTTTGCCGGGGTCTCCTTTATGGACAGTACCGGGTTCGGAGAGCTCTTCGCCGGCTACCTGTCCGTTCAAAACGCGGGCGGTAAGATCACTCTCTTAATGGTTCCTCCCAAGATCCGCCTTGTCTTCAATATTACGGGGGCGGCGAATCTTTTCGAATTTTTCGAGGACGAGGAACCCGCGATAAAAAGCTTCCCCTAGTCGCGCCCGCCGGACCCGATGGCCGTCCCGGAATAATACGCATGAAAACCAGAACCGTACTTCTGTGGACTGTCTTGACAGCTGTTTCTGCGGGGCGTCTGGCCGGCTCGGCCGCTCCCTCCGCCTTCCAGGAAAAAGCCAGGGAAGAAAGCGAAAAAACGGAGGAGCAGGAGAAAGAGAAGAGAAGCGGGATCGTCGCTCTCCCCATTCTCTTCTATACCCCGGAGACGAAACTGGCTTTCGGCGGCGGCGGGCTGTACTATTTCCCGCTGACCACGGACAAGACAGTCAACCGGCCGTCGAGCATTGCCTTCTCCGGCGTCTATACCCAGAGGAAGCAGAGCTACGTCGAGCTCAACCCCGACTTCTACCTGGGACACGGATACCATTTCCAGGCCGTCCTGCGCTATTCCAATTTCCCCGACCAAATCTACGGGATTGGGAACACGACGAGCGCCGATCGGGAGGAACTCTTCACCTCCAAGTACTGGTGGTTGAACGTGGAAGCCCTGAAACGGGTGCGCGGGCCGGTCAACGCCGGGCTGCAATATTTCTTCGACAGCACGAGGCTGGCCAAGGTGGAGGAGGGCGGCCTGCTGGATTCCGGGGATATTCCCGGGAGCGGCGGCGGGACGGTCTCGGGCCTCGGCCCCTTTATGACCTACGACAACCGCGACAGCATCTTTTTCCCGATAAAGGGAAGCTTTCACCAGTTCTCGGCCATGACCTTCGGGCGGGCCCTGGGGAGCGATTTCCGGTTCAACCGGCTCTTCCTGGACTTGCGCAAGTATCACGGCTTCTCAGCGTCCCGGGTCGCGGCCTTCCAGGCGCAGTTCCTCTTCGAGACGGGTGACCCGCCTTTCTGGAGGATGGGTCTTCTCGGCGGAGAGAAGATCATGCGCGGCTATTATTCCGGCCGCTACCGGGACAGAAACATGGTGGCCTTCCAGGTGGAATACCGCTGGGTGCCGGTTTTCTGGCGCATCGGGCTGGCGGCCTTCGCCGGCCTCGGCGACGTGGCGGACAAGCCCGGGCATTTCGACCTGGGCCGCTTCAAATATTCTTACGGCCTCGGCCTGCGTTTCGTTCTCGATCCCAAGCAGCGGCTCCACCTCCGCCTGGACTTCGGGCGCGGCAAGGGAACGTCGGGTCTCTATTTCACGGCCGCCGAAGCGTTCTGATTGCGCCTTCAGGGCTCCTCGACCTTGACGATGCGGAAATCGTCGAGCTGGAAAGTATGGATACCGCCGGGTTGAGGGTTTTTATTCGAGCCGCTTCAGCAGGGCCTGGAAGCGCGGGTCGTTGCGGACGAGGTCGAGGTTGCTGTCGTGCTCCAGCCAGCCTCGCTGGGTAAGGCCGGCGTCCACGGCCCGCTCGATGCAGTCGAGGGCTTCGGCCGCCCGGCCGGCGAGGCTGTAAATGCAGGCCACGTTGTAGAGGACCATCGGATCGTCCGGCTCCAGCGTCAGGGCGCGCCGGGCCCAGTCGAGGCCCTTCTCGTACTCGCCGAGCGCCACCAGCCCGTTCGCTCCCATATAGAGCGCCCGCACGTCATCCGGATTGAGGCTCAGGTGCTCTTCGGCGATGGCCACGCCGCGGCGCCGGGAAGCCGTACCGTCCTCGGGGCGGCCCAGGACCTCGTAGCTTTGCGCGACCAAAAGCGGCGCCTGATAATCATCCGGCCGCACCCGGATGGCTTCTTCGTACTCTCGGACGGTCTCTTCGAGCTTGCCTTGAGCGAAGTTATCGCGGGCGTAGAAATAGTGGGCTTCGAAGAGTTCGGAGTTGATCCGGATGGCTGTCCGGAAGGCGTCTTCGGCCTCGGCGTGACGTCCGCTCAGGGAGAGCGCCGTGCCCAGGGAGGCGGAGGCTTCGGCCAGCTCAGGGTCGATCTGGATGGCCCGGGAAGCCGCGGCTACGGCCTTCTCGAGATCGGCCGGGTCGCGGCCGCCGTACATATATTGATAGGCGAAGCAGTCCGAGATGCCGGCAAAGGCGCGGGCGTATCCGGGGTCGATGGCGATCGCCCGTTCAAAGACCTCGCGGGCGAAAGCGACGCCCCGCTTATCGTACTTGTAGAAAAATTTGCGGCCGCGCAGGTAATACTCGTAGGCATTGATATCGCGGGTCGAAGGTCTGCCCAGGGTGTCATGTTCGCCCGCGCTCAGGGTGAGCTGGAGTGCCTCGACGACCCGCCGGGCGATCTCGTCCTGGACGGCGAAGACGTCCTTGATATCGCGGTCGTAGCGGTCTGACCACAGCCTGAACCCATCGGCGGCGTCGATGAGCTCCACCGAGACTCTGAGGCGGTCTCCCGCTTTGCGAACGCTGCCATCGAGGAGAGCGCTCACGCCGAGCTGTTCCCCGATCTCGGAGACAGCGGTGTCGCTGGTCTTAAAGCGGAAGGCGGCCGGCCGCGAGGCGACGCGCAGCCCCTTCACCCGGCCGAGGGCGATCATGATCTCCTCGGCGATCCCCTCACAGAGGTAGTCCTGATCGCGGTCGGGGCTCATATCGCGGAAAGGAAGAACCGCGACCGAACGGTCGAGCGCATGGGTGTCCTCGCCGAGGTCAGAGCGCAGCTCCTCGAGAGCGCGATGAAGCTCGGCGGCCGATTGCCAGCGCTCGTTCGGGTCTTTCTCCAGGCAGGAGCTGATGATCCGGCCGAACCGGAGGGGGAGCCGGGGATTGAGCCGGGTCGGCGGCACGGGTGTGTCGCGCAGGATCGAGGCGATCAGCTTCGAGGAGTTCGGCCCGGTGAAGGGGAGGCTGCCCGTGGCCATCTCGTAGAGGATAATCCCGATGGAGAAGATATCGGACCGGGCGTTGGCAGGAAGCCCCTGGACCTGCTCGGGGGACATGTAGGGGAGCGTACCGGAAATGAATCCCTCGTCGCTGTGCGCCGTCAGGGTGGTGGGTTCTGTTGCCTCGCCTCTGACCTCCGGAGTCGAGAGAACGGCCAGCCCGAAATCGACGACCTTCACCCGGACAGTCTCGCTCATCATGATGTTGCTGGGTTTCAGGTCACGGTGGGTGATGCCCTGCTTGTGGGCGGCGTTAATGGCCGCGGTCATGGCCATGGCGACGTCGAGGATCTTTTCGAGCGCCAGGCCGCCCGGCGAGATGACCTTTTCGAGGGAGCCGCCGCGGATGAACTCCATGACGATGAAATGAAGGTCGTTGGTCCGGTCGATCTCATAGATGGTGACGATGTTGGGATGGTTGAGAGCGGCGATGGCCCGCGCTTCGCGCTCGAACATTGTCAGGCGCTCGGGGTTCGCGGCTGCCTCGGTGTCGAGGACTTTGAGCGCCACCTCCCTTCCGAGGGTCACGTCTTTGGCCTTCCAGACGGCACCCATCCCTCCCTGGCCGATCAGCTCGATCAGTTTGTAGTGGGAGATCATCTCTCCGGGTTGCGGTGGCATAACGGTGGAAATATATCCTCTGCCGAGAGGAGATGTCAAGAAATCCGAATTGTCACCCTAATTCGACCTTGCATGAATCCCCCTCTCCTTCATCCTATCCCACCGGGGGAGAGGAGAAAGAAAACGTCGGATGATCCATTTTTTTCGAGAGCCTGAAAAAGTCGGAGCGAAAAAAATGACGATGAAAAAAAGGATAGAATATGGGAGTACAAAAAATAGAAAAACGGGGATGGTCCTGCTAGTTTCCTCTCCCTTGAGAGACTGTATCACAATGTCATTGCGAGAGAGCGAAGTGATCGAAGCAATCTCATAATGCGTTGAAAAGAAAGGAGATTGCCGCGCTCCCTACGGTCGCTCGCAATGACAAATTGCAATTGCGACACAGTCTCTGATGGGAGAGGGCGGAGGGAGAGGGTGAAATTAATTCACCTTAGTGCAAGGTCGCCCGGTCTCTGCCGACATCAAGCGTCCGGCTCAGTTCCCGTCCGAAGCCCTGGACCTCTATGGTGTCTTTCCTTAGACTGACGACGGCAAAAGCGTTCTGGTCCGGGGTTTCGACCATGCCCCGGAAGGTCAGGTAGTGGATGCCGTTCTGAAAGACGTAGTCGCCCTCGTGGTTGTGGCCGCAGAAGTAGGCTTTGACCGAGGGCTGTTTCTCCAGGAGGGCGACGACTTCGGCGTCGTTCCAGAGGTTGCCGGCAGATTCCGGAAGGATGGGGAAGTGGCAGATGACGATGGCGTTCTTCCCGGATTTCTGCGCTTGTTCCAGTTGATCCTCGAGAAAGCCGAGTTGCTCGCTTCCGATACCGCCGTTCCAGCGCTGGGCGTGCTCCTTGCCGTCGGCGCGGAGCCTCGTGTAGAGAGCCTCGGATTCCTCCTTCAGGGTCTTGTCCTCGGGGGACGGAAACCTGAGCTCGAACCCGTCGAGCACGACGAACCGCCAATTCCCCTGCGTGAAAGCATAATAAGATTCTTTCAAC
>DATKXS010000191.1:0-2065 GCA_035528895.1 Candidatus Desulfaltia sp. | reverse complement strand
TGAAAATAATTAAAACTCATCTGTCTCAGGCATTTGAGTTCATGCTCGGGGCTTTTCATTTTCCGCGCCAGGTCAATGGCCGCGCTGAAAAGGCCAATCGATTCTTTGTATGAACCAGCGTCACGTGCCTCTTTCCCTCGGAGATAGGTTCCATAGATCTTGATGTAGGCGGCGCATTCTCCCTCAAGATCCTTCACGCCTAGTTTCTGACTCAATGAAAGTGCCTGACGGTAAAATGATGTCGACCCCTTGACCTGTCCGATATTCCAGTGAAGGATTCCCAGCTGCATGAGGCACTCAACCTGACTTCGTCCATCGTTAAGGCTGTGAGCAATCTGAAGAGCCTCATCAAAGGCTGTAATGGCTTTATAAAACTCTCCCTTTTGTCGACAGGAACTCCCAAGGCTGATCTTATCTGCGTAGGTGGCCTCAGGATGGGGATATCCGATCATCGTCAGGCCACAGATGATCGGCAGCCAGAAAAAAGCTAACATGGAAACAACGCGCTGAATCCTATGGCCTGACATCACCTTGGCCGTCCCATTGAAGTGCCACGAAATATAATCTCCTCAAACAGCAAAGTCAACGGTTTTGCCTTTTCTCCTCTATTCAGCCCAAAACTCGAAACCACCCTTGTTTGACTTTTAATCTTCGCCCCATATACTAAGAACCCTCTTTTCAAAGGAGCCTCGCTATGAAATCAATATTTTTATCGACAAAAGAAGAAGACGCCTGTCCGGGGGGCCATTTTCTCACCCGCCGGAAATTTTTCTCTGTATCAGCCGCGACACTCGCCGGATTGGCCCTTCACCCTCATCTTCCAGGCCAGGAGAAGGTCGACGAGCACAAGCCCAAACCGACCCCCACTCCCCCTGATATCCAAACCAATATCGCCGAAGCCCTGAAGATCCCCCGTACTAAGGCCTCGCTCCCAGGCCTCTACCCCGGCCAGGTCGTCCGCATCTCCACTGGCACGGCCTCCTCTGAAGGCAAGCTCGATCCGCCCAAGATCAAGGCAGCCGTCGAGAAAGGCCTTCTCGAGCTCAGCGGCGAGAAGGACATCCGCTCCGCCTGGCTTCAGTTCGTCTCCCCGTCGGATATCGTCGGCATCAAGGTCAACCCCATCGGGGAGAAACTCCTCTCGACCAAGCCCGAGGTGGTCGAGGTCATCATCGACGGCCTCCTCCAAGCCGGGGTCCCCAAGAAGAACATCGTCATCTGGGACCGCCGCCTCTTCCAGCTCCGGGAGGCCGGTTTCACCGCCGAGCGTTTCCCCGGGATCGAGATCCTGGGCACGGAGATGCGCGGGCCGAACGGCGAATTCTACGACGACAAGGGCGAGCTCTGGAGCAAGGACAACATCGACCGCGAGGCGCCGTTCTATTTCGCCAACGTCGAAGGCAAGTACGATAAAGAGACTCTGCCCTACATGGTCAACGAGGGCAAGGAATCTTATTTCACCAAGATCCTGACCCGGCGCTGCACCAAGGTCATCAACGTCCCCATCCTTAAAAATGCCGGCCCCACGGTCACCCTCTGCCTGAAGAACCTCTCCTACGGCTCGCTGAGCAACACCTCCCGGCTCCACCGGCTCTGGATGAAGTCCGTGGCCGAGCCCTGCGCCTTCCCTGTCCTGCGGGACAAGGTCGTCCTCAACATCGTCGACGGCCTCCAGGCCTGCTATGAAGGGGGACCGGGCGCCGACGCCCGCTATATCTGGGACGCCAACCTGATGCTCTTCGGAACCGACCCGGTGGCCGTGGATGCTATCGGCCACGAGTTCATCGTCAAGGAGAGGACGAAGCAGGGCGTCCAGCAGCTCGAAGACAAAAAGCGCCGCGCCTTCCTGGACCTTGCGGCCGGGTTCGGGCTCGGTGTCGCCGAACCCGAGAAGATCAAGGTCAAAGATATCAGCCTCGCTTGAGGGTGCGAAGGGGACGATCCTGAGAAAAGAAGCGCCGCGCTATCCTTTGCCTCTTGTCTTCCTCTGCCTGATCGCCTTCTCTCCTGCACAAGAGACATCACCCGATCTCAGCCGCCTTTCTATCGGCTCCTGGAAGACGGC